>NZ_JACSZV010000048.1 GCF_014472415.1 Pseudomonas sp. N40(2020) | reverse complement strand
TAGTCCATTACTGTGTCCCATGACTAACTCGTCGTATCGTTTTGTCAGTCGGGCATCTAGCCCGGTCATTTGATATCCATGCCGTCCTTTTATAGACCAGGATCGGGAGATGTGTAGATACCAATGCTCATCGCTGGCAAGCCAGCTCCCACAGGGTTCTGTGGCGTACACAAAAACTGTGGGAGCTGGCTCGCCAGCGATGACGTCCGAATAGACACAAGTGATTCCAACGGTTGTTCCCCGGAGAACCGCAATGACCGACCAACCGATGTCCCCCGCCGAATTCGAAGCGGCCCTGCGCGCCAAAGGCGCCTACTACCACATCCATCACCCGTACCACGTGGCGATGTATCAGGGCCGCGCCACCCGCGAACAGATTCAGGGCTGGGTCGCCAACCGCTTCTACTATCAGGTGAACATTCCCCTGAAAGACGCGGCGATCCTCGCCAACTGCCCGGATCGCGAAATCCGTCGCGAGTGGATTCAGCGCTTGCTCGACCACGACGGCGCCCCGGGTGAAGACGGCGGCATCGAAGCCTGGCTGCGCCTGGGTCAAACGGTCGGCCTCGACCCGGATCAATTGCGCTCCCAGGAACTGGTGCTGCCCGGCGTACGCTTCGCCGTCGATGCCTACGTCAACTTCGCCCGCCGCGCCAGTTGGCAGGAAGCTGCCAGCAGCTCGTTGACCGAACTGTTCGCGCCGCAGATCCACCAGTCGCGCCTCGATAGCTGGCCGCAGCATTACCCGTGGATCGACCCGGCCGGTTACGAATATTTCCGCACCCGCCTCGGTCAGGCGCGCCGTGATGTCGAGCATGGCTTGGCGATCACGCTGGAGCACTACAAGACGCGCGATGGCCAGGAGCGCATGCTGGAAATTCTCCAGTTCAAACTGGACATCCTTTGGAGCATGCTCGACGCCATGAGCATGGCCTACGAACTGAACCGCCCGCCGTATCACAGCGTGACCGAACAACGGGTCTGGCATAAAGGAATCACCCTATGAGTTTCGACCGCAGCAAGACCCCGACCTGGCGCCCCGGTTACCGTTTCCAGTACGAACCGGCGCAAAAAGGCCATGTGCTGCTGTACCCCGAAGGCATGATCAAACTCAACGACAGCGCCGCGCTGATCGGCGGTTTGATCGACGGTGAGCGCGATGTCGCGGCGATCATTGCCGAACTCGACAAGCAGTTCCCCGGCGTGCCCGAACTCGGTGAAGACATCGCGCAATTCATGGAGGTTGCCCGTGCGCAGCACTGGATCGAACTTGCCTGATTCGTCGGTGAACCTGCCGCCCAAGCCTGAGATCGGCCTGCCGCTGTGGTTGCTCGCCGAGCTGACCTACCGCTGCCCGCTGCAATGCCCGTACTGCTCCAATCCGCTGGATTTTGCCGAGCAGGGCAAAGAGCTGAGCACCGAGCAGTGGATCAAGGTATTCCGCGAGGCGCGGGAGATGGGCGCGGCGCAACTGGGCTTTTCCGGTGGTGAGCCGCTGGTGCGCCAGGATCTTGCCGAGCTGATTGCTGAAGCTCGCAAACTGGGCTTCTACACCAACCTGATCACCTCGGGCATCGGCCTCACCGAACAGAAAATCAGCGACTTCAAGAAGGCTGGTCTCGATCACATCCAGATCAGTTTTCAGGCCAGTGACGAGCAAGTGAACAACCTGCTCGCCGGCTCGAAAAAGGCTTTCGCGCAGAAGCTGGAAATGGCCCGTGCGGTGAAGGCCCACGGCTATCCGATGGTGCTGAACTTCGTCACTCATCGGCACAACATCGACAAGATCGACCGCATCATCGAGCTGTGCATTGCGCTCGAGGCGGATTTCGTCGAACTCGCCACCTGCCAGTTCTACGGCTGGGCGCAGCTCAACCGAGTCGGTCTGTTGCCGACCAAGGAACAACTGGTGCGCGCCGAACGCATCACCAACGAATACCGCGCCAAACTGGAAGCCGAAGGGCATCCGTGCAAGCTGATTTTCGTCACCCCGGACTACTACGAAGAACGCCCGAAAGCCTGCATGAACGGCTGGGGCAGCATCTTTCTGACAGTCACCCCGGACGGCACTGCCCTGCCCTGTCATGGCGCCCGACAGCTGCCGGTACAATTTCCCAACGTGCGCGACCACAGCATGCAGCACATCTGGTACGACTCGTTCGGCTTCAACCGCTTTCGCGGTTACGACTGGATGCCCGAGCCTTGCCGCTCCTGCGACGAGAAAGAAAAGGACTTCGGCGGCTGTCGCTGCCAGGCGTTCATGCTCACGGGGGACGCGAGCAACGCTGACCCGGTGTGCAGCAAATCCGAACAGCACGGCGTGATTCTCAAAGCCCGCGAGGAAGCCGAACACGCTACTCAAACCATCGAACAACTGGCCTTCCGTAATGAACGAAATTCACGCCTCATCGCTAAAGGCTGAGCCTTTCAGCGCCGCTCAAGCCGTCGCCGCCGGGATGGATTTCGCCGAACTGCAACTCGGTGCCAACGGTTTGTTCTGGAATGAATATCGTCCCGAAGATGCCGCGTGCCGGATCTGGCACTGGCGTGACGGCGTGGCGAAATGTCTGACGCCGGCCGGTTTCAGCGTGCGCAGTCGGGTGTACGAATATGGCGGTGGCGCGTTTTGTCTGACGCCTGACGGGGTAGTTTTCGTCGGCGAGGCGGATCAGCAACTGTATCGGCAAACGCTGGATGGCGAGCCTGAGGCGCTGACGTCGGGCGAGTGCCGTTATGGCGATCTGCATTTTGCCGATGGCCAGGTGTTGGCGGTTGAGGAACAACATGACACGCATCGGCTGGTGGCGATTGATCTGGCTGACGGCAAGCGTCATCTGCTGGCCGAAGGGGCGGACTTTTACGCCGCACCGACGGTAAGTCCTGATGGCCAGCGTCTGGCGTGGATCGAGTGGAGCCGCCCGCATCAGCCCTGGACGTCGACTCGGTTGATGGTGGCCGAAGGTGATTTTTCGGCGCCCCGTTGCGTGGCGGGCGAACAATTTGAGGAATCCATTCAACAGCCGCGTTTCGATGCTGAAGGCCGTTTGTATTGTCTGACCGATCGTGGCGGATTCTGGCAACCGTGGATTGATACATCGAATGGCCTTCAGCCTTTGCCAAGTGCTGAAGCCGATCATGCACCCGCGCCTTGGCAGCTAGGCGGTTGCACCTGGCTACCCGTTGGTGAGTCTTACCTGGCCAGTTGGAGCGAGGGTGGGTTCGGCTGCCTAGCGCTGAACGGCGAAGACTTTACCGGCGACTACAGCCGCTTTCGTCATCTGGCACTGGATCAGCAATTCATCTATTGCATCGCCGCGTCGCCGATCAGTCCTTCAGCGGTGATCGCCATTGATCGCGTATCCCGCGCAGTCAAAGTGCTGGCCGGCGGTGTTGCACCGTTGCCCGCCGAACGCATCAGCCGCCCGCAAACCCTGCGTTACCCCAGCGTTGCGGGCGAGGCCCACGGGTTCTTCTATCCGGCCATGAGCGGCGAGACGAAACCGCCGCTGGTGGTGTTCATTCATGGCGGCCCGACGTCGGCCTGCTACCCGATGCTCGACCCGCGCATCCAGTACTGGACGCAACGCGGCTTCGCCGTGGCCGACCTTAACTATCACGGCAGCAGCGGTTATGGCCGCGACTATCGACAGGCGTTGCATTTGAGCTGGGGTGACGTCGACGTCGAAGATGCCTGCGCGGTGGTGGCGTATCTCGCCGAGCGTGGCATGGTAGATGGTGATCGCGCATTTATTCGGGGCGGCAGCGCGGGCGGTTACACGACGCTGTGCGCCCTGGCGTTCCATCAGGTGTTTCGTGCGGGCGCCAGCCTTTATGGCGTCAGCGATCCGGTAGCCCTTGCCCGAGCCACGCACAAGTTTGAAGGCGACTACCTCGACTGGCTGATCGGCGATCCCGAGGAAGACGCCGAACGTTACGCCGCCCGCACTCCGCTACTGCATGCGAGCAATATTCGCGTGCCGGTGATTTTCTTTCAGGGTGAACTGGATGCCGTCGTCGTACCGCAACAGACCCGCGACATGGTCACGGCGCTGGAGCAGAACGGCATCCCGGTCGAGGCGCATTACTACGCCGATGAACGCCACGGCTTCCGCCGCGCGGTGAATCAGGCGCATGCGCTGGAACAGGAGTGGTTGTTTTATCGGCGGGTGATGGGGCTAACGTTCACACAGAATTAGCGGTGTCCCTTTCGCGAGCAGGCTCGCTCCCACAGGGGATTTGTGAACGACACAGATCCAGTGTGGGAGCGAGCCTGCTCGCGAAGGCAACCTACCTGGCGCTGCAGGACTCAGCGCTTGGCGATGATGTACACCGCATGCACGATCCCCGGAATGTAGCCACACAACGTCAGCAGAATGTTCAGCCAGAACGCCCCGCCGAACCCGACCTGCAGAAACACACCCAGTGGCGGCAACAGAATGGCGATGATGATACGAATGAAATCCATGGGTCAGCTCCTGATTGGGGGTTGGCTCACTTGAGCCATACAAGCTAATCGACATTTGCCGTTCGTCAGGGTTCAGTGCTATCGCCATTTGTTCGCCACTACCCCACACAAAAAAACGCCCCACGCCAAAAGAATCAGGCGTGGGGCGTGCGTTATACCGCGAGACGGTTCTTCAATTCGGGTAGGACGTTTCGGATCAGACGGCAATCCCTTTACGGCATTGCAGTTGCGCAGTGCGCACGCGGGAAAAGGCGCGGGCCAGACGCAGGAGCATTTCATCGATATTGGTTTTGCTGACGGTGAGTGCCGGGGTGAAACGCAGGCAGTTGGCTTGCGGGGCGTTGAGCAGCAGGCCTTCGTGCAGTGCGGCATTGATGACAGCAGCCGCAGAGTCGTCTGACAGGCTCAGTCCCCAGAACAGGCCTTGACCGCGCAGTTCACCGTGGCCGTAGCGGTGGGCCAATCGCGCCAGACCTTCGCGCAGGTGCTGGCCGTTTTCTCTAACCTGTTCGAGAAAAGTCCGGTCCTGCACGCTGTCGAGCACCACCAACCCCGCTGCTGTCATCAGCGCATTGCCGTGATGGGTGCCACCCAGTTCG
Organism: Pseudomonas sp. N40(2020); assembly: GCF_014472415.1. Lineage (GTDB taxonomy): Bacteria > Pseudomonadota > Gammaproteobacteria > Pseudomonadales > Pseudomonadaceae > Aquipseudomonas. The sequence continues at coordinate 42,193 of NZ_JACSZV010000048.1, read as the reverse complement.
CCGGCGTCGAAACAACACGCCTTGCCTCGCGCCAGCAGCGCCGCCAATGGCACGCCACCTCCGAGACCTTTGCCGAGCACGACGATATCGGCGTGTACACCGTAGGACTGTTCCGCGAGCAAGGTGCCGCATCGCCCGATGCCGGTCTGCACTTCGTCGAGGATCAACAGGATGCCCAGTTCACGGCACAAACGCTCGACGCCTTTGAGGTAATGCTCGGTGGCGGGAATGACGCCAGCATCGCTCTGGATCGGTTCAAGCATGATCGCTACGGTTTGCGCATCCACTGCAGCATGCATTGCCGGCAAATCGTTGAATGGCACCAGATCGAAGCCAGGCAACAACGGCGCGAAGCGGTTGGGCAGGTTCGCACTGTCCGACGCCGAGATCGTCGCCAGACTACGGCCGTGGCAGCCCTGCTTCGCAACGATGATCCGCGAGGCGCCGCCGCGATGCAGTTGACCCCACTTGCGCGCCAGTTTGATCGCCGCTTCACAAGCTTCGCTGCCGCTGTTGAGCAGATAAGCCTGATCGCTGGAGGTGCTCGCACACAGGCGTTCGGCGAGGCTGAGCATGACGCGATTGTGCAGATTGAAACCGGGATTGATCAGCGCCTGGGCCTGACTGGCGATGGCTTTGACCAGCGCCGACGGACTGTGACCGAGGCTGTTGGCGCCGCCAGCCTGAGAGAAGTCGAGATAAGCGCGGTCGTTGCTGTCCCACAACCAGGAACCCTGGCCACGGACGAAGACCTGCTGGGGCCGCTCGACGCTGGGCATCAGCCGATCGGCGTTCAGGCTGCCCCCAGCAACAGGCTGATCGGCCTCGAAAGCAAGGTCATCCAGACTCGGCACCGGGCGGCGCAAACTGAACAGATTCATTGGAAAAAACCTCCATTGAGGTTTTTTGAACTGCCTATGCAAACACTGTCGAAGCAAACGCTATTCATCGCGCTCTCTGGCCCTGTAAGCCTTGTGAATGCGGTTAGACTAGGCTCACTGACGGCTCCGGGCCATTTCGATTTCCCAGCATTTTCGATTAGCATTACTTATGGATTTCAAACAACTGCGTTATTTCGTCGCGGTCTACGAAGAAGGTCATGTCGGGAGGGCCGCCGAACGCCTGTCGATCTCGCAACCGGCACTCTCGCAGCAGATCCGCCAGCTCGAACAGAACCTCGATGTCACTCTGTTCGAACGCAGCAGCAAACGCCTTCTGCCGACCCTCGCCGCCCATACGTTGTACAACCACGCGTTGCCTTTGCTCGATGGTTTGCAACGGGCCCGGGAGGCGTTGGGCAACTTCAAGGGCCAGGCACTGCGCACGTTGGCAATCGGTGTGCTGCAAACGGTGCACACCAGCCTCGTCCCGCAAATGCTTGAGCGGGTGCGCAAGGCGCAACCGCATCTGGTTGTGCAGATCTATGAACTGACGGGACTGGAGATCGAGCGGCGCCTGCTCAATGGCTCACTGGATATCGGCATCAGCTATCTGCCGCCGCGTCAGCCCGGGCTGCATGGTGTGCTGCTGTATGAAGATGAGCTCACGCTGGTCATCCCGGCGGATCATCCGTTGCGTGAATTCAAGAAAGTCTCGATCCGACAGGCTGCCGAATTGCCGATGTTGCTGCTCGGAGAAGAGTTTCAGATTCGCCAGATCTGGCAGGCTCAATTGACCAGCCTCGGTCGGCGCCCGCAGGTGCAGGCAGAACTGAACAATATGGTGGGGATTCTCGACAGTTTGCCGCACACCAAACTGGCAACAGTGCTGCCAGGCCAATCGCAAAAAGAATACGACGATGAGGATTTGCTCTGGAAACCATTGAGCGAACCACGGGTGCCGCTGAAGGTGGGCTTGGTGTGTCGCGACGTACAACGTCAGCAGGCGTCTTTGGCGTTGCTGCGGACATTGCTGGAAGAAGTGATGGGGCGTGAAGAGAAACCGCTCAAGGGTGCGCCGCCGCTGGATTCCCGGGCCTGAAAACTTTTCTGCAGACAAAAGAAAACCCCGCCGAAGCGGGGCTTTGCAGACTGTTTCCCTGACATCCATTTCACTCCGCCACCCTGGCAGAATCCTACGTGTCCCTGTTGTTGCTTTGCGCTTCCTGCGCGACGTCCATGAAATGTAGATTAGCCGTGGATCCAATCTACGCATATGGGAGAAGAGCAGCACGTGATGTAAGCGAATGCTTACATCACGTCATCGCATCAGAATTGCGCTGCATCCAGAAGGAACAACGACTCGCTACCAGCCTTCACCGACGCGCTCAACGAGTGAATGCGCGGCAGCAGACGGGCGAAATAGAAGCGCGCGGTGCCGAGCTTGCTGGCGTAGAAATCTTCCTGCGATTCTTTGCCAAACGCGGCTTTGGCCATCAGTGCCCACATGTAGGCATAAGCGGTGTAACCAAACGCTTGCAAATATTCGACCGAGGCTGCGCCGATTTCGTTCGGATTGTTTTTCGCCCGATCCAGCAGCCACGCCGTCAACTCGTCGAGGGTATCGACAGCGTCGTTCAGCGGCTTGGTGAATTCCCCCAGATCACCACTCGCCGAAGCGGTGAAGTGGCGGATCTCGTCGGCGAACAGTTGATAGTACGCGCCGCCGCTGCCGACGATCTTGCGCCCCACCAAGTCCAGCGCCTGAATACCGTTGGTGCCTTCATAGATCTGCGTGATGCGCACATCACGCACCAGTTGCTCTTGGCCCCACTCGCGGATGTAGCCGTGGCCGCCGAAAATCTGCTGGCCGTGGACGGTGGTTTCCAGACCCAGATCGGTCAGGAACGCCTTGGCCACCGGCGTCAGCAAGGCGACCAGATCTTCAGCACGCTTACGCGTGGTTGCGTCTTCGCTGAACTTGGCCGTGTCGAGTTGCATCGCCACGTAGGTGGAAAATGCACGGCCACCTTCGTTCGAGGCTTTCATGGTCAGCAGCATGCGCCGCACGTCCGGGTGGACGATGATCGGGTCAGCGACTTTGTCTTTGTTCTGCGCGCCAGTTGGCGAACGGCTTTGCAGACGGTCGCGCGCGTATTCGACGGCGTTCTGATAGGAGCGCTCGCCAGTGGCCAGGCCCTGAATGCCGACGCCCAGACGCTCGTAGTTCATCATGGTGAACATCGCGGCGAGACCCTTGTTCGGCTCACCAACCAGATAACCGACCGCTTCGTCGAAGTTCATCACGCAGGTGGCGGATGCCTGGATACCCATCTTGTGTTCGATAGAACCGCAGTTCGCCGGATTGCGCGCGCCCAGGCTGCCGTCGGCAATGACCATAAACTTCGGCACCAGGAACAGCGAAATACCTTTCGGGCCGGCCGGTGCGTCAGGCAGCTTGGCCAAAACCAGATGAATGATGTTTTCCGTAAGGTCGTGTTCGCCACCAGTGATGAAGATCTTGGTGCCGCTGACCTTGTAGGAACCATCGGCCTGAGGCTCGGCCTTGGTGCGAATAATGCCCAGGTCGGTGCCGGCGTGCGGCTCGGTCAGGCACATGGAACCGGCCCAGACGCCGGCGTACATGTTCGGCAGGTACGCGGCTTTCAGCTCTTCGCTGGCGTGGGCGTTGATCGACAGGCAGGCGCCGGCAGTCAGCATTGGGTACAGACCGAAGGACAGGCTGGCGGAGTTGACCATTTCTTCGACTTGGGCCGAAACGGCTTTGGGCATGCCCATGCCACCGTATTGCGGATCACCGCCAACGCCGACCCAACCGCCTTCAGCGTAAGTCTGATAAGCCTGTGGGAAACCGGCCGGCGTGGTGACGGCACCGTCGGCCCAGTGGCAACCTTCTTCGTCTGCCACACGGCTCAGGGGCGCGATGCTTTTGCTGGTGACCTTGCCGGCCTCTTCGAGAATCGCTTCAACGGTCTCGGCGTCGACAGTCTCGGCCAGCGCCGGCAGTTCGGCCCAGAGTTTGGCGACTTCGAACACTTCATTGAGGACGAAGCGCATATCGCGCAGCGGCGCTTTGTAGTCAGCCATGGCAAACCTCGCAAGATCTAAAAAGGTATTCGTGGAAGGGTGTTTTCATTGAGGCCGAGTGTACCCCAACAACTTTTGCGACACATAGGGTCAACCGGTGACTGATTTGTTATTTTTAGTCACCAGAAAAAATCGCAGCCTTCGCCAGCTCCTACAGGTAAAACGCGATCCCGTGTAGGAGCTGCCGCAGGCTGCGATCTTTTGATCTTCCTTAAAGCGCAAACATTTCGGCCGGCAGCTTCATCAAGCAATCACTCCCCGCCTCAATCGCCGCACGGTGCGCAGCCGTTCTTGGCAGCAACCGCTTGAAATAAAACTCGCACGTCGCCAGTTTGCCCCGGCAGAAATCCCCATCGCCCTCGCCCGCCTCCAGTTGCGCCTGCGCCACCAGCGCCATGCGCAACCACAGATAACCGAGGATGATGTAGCCGCTGTACATCAGGTAATCCACCGACGCGGCACCGACTTCGTCCGGATTCTTCATCGCCGCCATGCCGACCTTCATGGTCAGGTCGCCCCACTGCTGGTTGAGGTCGTTGAGCTGCGCAACAAAACTGCCTAGTTGCGCATGCCCGGCATTCGCCGCGCAGAACTTGTGGACGATTTTGGTGAAACCGCGCAGCAGCTTGCCCTGACTGCCGAGCACTTTGCGCCCGAGCAGATCCAGCGCCTGAATACCATTGGTGCCTTCGTAGATCGGCGCAATCCGACAATCGCGAACCAACTGTTCCATGCCCCATTCACGAATGAAGCCATGGCCGCCGAACACCTGCATGCCGTGGTTGGTCACTTCCAGCCCGGTGTCGGTCATGAAGGCCTTGCAGATCGGCGTAAGGAACGCCAGCAAGTCTTCGGCCTCCTGACGCGCATCGGCATCACTGCTCAGGTGCGCGGTATCGAGCAGTTGAGCGGTAAAGTAAGTCAGCGCGCGGTTGCCTTCGTTGAAGGCTTTCATGGTCAGCAGCATGCGCCGCACGTCGGGGTGAACGATGATTGGGTCGGCCGGTTTATCCGGGGCTTTGGCACCGGTCAGGGCACGCATCTGCAAACGGTCGTTGGCGTATTTGATCGCGCCCTGGAAACTCGCTTCACCCAGACACAAACCCTGCATGCCGGTGCCGAGCCGCGCGTGGTTCATCATGGTAAACATGCAGTTCAGGCCTTTATTCGGCTCGCCGATCAGAAATCCTTTGGCGCCGTCGAAGTTCAACACGCAAGTAGCTGAAGCCTTGATGCCCATCTTGTGTTCGATCGAACCACAGGAAACGCCGTTGCGTTCACCCGCCTCGCCCACAGCATCCGGGAGGTATTTCGGCACGATGAACAGTGAAATCCCCTTGGTGCCCGCCGGCGCGTCCGGCAGCTTGGCCAATACCAGATGGATAATGTTGTCGCTCATGTCGTGCTCGCCGGCAGAGATGAAAATCTTGCTGCCGGTGACCGCATAACTGCCGTCGGCTTGAGGCACGGCGCGGGTCTTGATGATGCCCAGATCAGTGCCGCAATGGGCTTCGGTCAGGCACATGGTGCCGGTCCATTGGCCGGCCGTGAGTTTGCTCAGGTAAGTGGTTTTCTGATCTTCGGTGCCGTGGGCGTGTATCGCCGACATCGCACCGTGGGTCAGGCCCGGATACATGCCCCAAGAGGTGTTGCTGGAGCCGACCATTTCGCTGATCACCAGCCCCAGCGAACTCGGCAGACCTTGGCCACCGTAGGTCGGATCCGCTGCCAGACCATGCCAGCCGCCCTCGACGTATTGTGCGAAGGCTTGCTTGAAGCCTGTAGGCGTTGTCACCACACCGTTGTCGAAATGGCAGCCCTCTTCGTCACCGCTACGATTGAGCGGTGCCAGAACGTTCTCACAGAACTTGGCGCCCTCTTCGAGGATCGCGTTGATCATGTCCGGGCTGGCGTCGTGGGCGCCGAGGGCGGCGTAGTTGCCGTGGAAGTCGAAGACGTGGTCGATCAGAAAGCGCATGTCGCGCAGGGGAGCTTTGTAGTCGGGCATGGTGGCTTCTCCGTCAGCAGATTTCTTCAACCTACTGCCGGCCACCACGCCCCACAATCACTGTCCAGACGCTGAATGCGCCGTCATCACTCAACCTGCGGCGGAGTCCATGCGTACCGCGCCACGGCGGTTTTGCCCGAACGCCACCACGCAGTTACGTCCCGCGCCCTTGGCGCTGTAGAGCGCCTCGTCCGCGGACTTGAGGACTTGTTCGGGGTTGCGCTGCTCTATCCGTTCGGCGACGCCGATACTGACAGTGACCGAAACGCTGGAAGCACCGGAACCTGCGCGACGCTGACGACCTTGCTGATCGTCCTGCGGGCGGTTTTCCTGGTTGCGCAGTTGAATGTTGTAGGACGCGATCGACTCGCGGATTACCTCCAAGTGCGGCATGCACTCCTCAAGGGTTTTGCCTGCAAACACCAGGGCGAATTCCTCACCGCCATAGCGATACGCCCTACCGCCTCCACTGATTTTGGAGAGTTTGCTGGCGACCAGACGCAGCACCTGGTCACCGACATCGTGGCCGTGGGTGTCGTTGAATTTCTTGAAGTGATCGACATCACTCATCGCCAGCACATAGTTGCGGCCCAGACGCTGCATGCGTTCGTTGAGCGCGCGACGTCCCGGCAGACCGGTGAGTTCGTCGCGGAAGGCCATTTGATAAGCCTCGTGTGCAACGGCGGCGGCGATCATCAACATCACCTGGCTGCACATGATGTTCAGGGTAAACGGCAGGATGAAGGTTTTCGGCAGCATCCAGAACACGCCGAGCAACCCGACCAATTGCGCCGCGTGCAACGGACGCGGGTTGCGCCAGTATTGCCACGCCAACAGCAGGAATGCCGAGATAAAAACGGGATAAGACAACTGGATCAGGCTCATCCACGCGCCGTGCAGCGCCGGCCAGCGGATCTCCGAAAGCCACATCAGCAGCGCCTGTGGGTAACTTTGCTCAAGCCCCAGCGCCACGCTGCCGAACGCCAGCAGCACGGCAAACCGGGCGACCATGTCTTGAAACAGGTGGGTGCGCTCCTGCCACGCGGCGAATAACCCGAATAACAACGGCAGGAGCAGACAGACGAGATGGAACACCACCGCGGCGTCTTCGCGCACTTTGCCGTTGTCGCGGTAATAGTCGGTCTGGGTATCGAGCAGAAAGTAGGCGATGTACACCGTGAGCATCAGAAACAGTTCGCGCTGACGTCGGTAAACCGCGCAGTAAGCGCCACCCAACAGCAGCACCAGAGTGGGCAGTACGTTAAACAGGGACGTGAAAAACACGTTGAGGTCTTTGACGTACGCAGCCGCCAACCCCGCGAGCAACAACAGCAGTGAAGGTATGAAATGGCTGAAACGTACAGCGGAAGAACGCGGCAAGGGGTAGGACTCCGACCCGGCAAAAGATGGCATTGTGCCTGCATTTTGAGCAGTTAAGCACATGCGGTGTGACGTGCGTCACATCGAAGCCTCTTTAACGGCAGGAAAACCGCTTTTCTTAGCGTTTTAGTGGGGAATTTTCATCGCTTAAACAATTTTTCATCAGGCATGAAAAAGCCGCTGTCCCCGAAGGAACAGCGGCTGTGAAAACCTCCCTGGGACTTAGTAGCCCAGTGCGAAGTCTTCTTCTTTCATGTCCATCAGGTTGTTGGCGCCCGACAGCATGGTTGCCACGTGTGTACGGGTACGCGGCAGGATGCGCTGGAAGTAGAAGCGCGCGGTTTGCAGCTTGGCGGTGTAGAACGCCGCATCGCCAGTGCCTTCTGCCAGCTTCTCGGCTGCCAGACGCGCCATGTCGGCCCAGAAGTAGGCCAGGCAGGCGTAACCGGAGTACATCAGGTAGTCCACGGAGGCCGCGCCGACTTCTTCGCGATCTTTCATGGCAGCCATACCGACCTTCATGGTCAGCTCGCCCCATTCTTTGTTCAGTGCAGCCAGCGGAGTAACAAATTCCTGGACGGCTTCGTTGCCTTCGTTGGTCTGGCAGAATTTGTGGACGATCTTGGTGAAGCCTTTCAGAGCCTCGCCTTGAGTCATCAACACCTTACGGCCAAGCAGGTCGAGTGCCTGGATGCCGGTGGTGCCTTCGTACAGCATCGAAATGCGGCTGTCGCGGACGTTCTGCTCCATGCCCCACTCGGCGATGAAGCCGTGGCCGCCGTAGATCTGTACGCCGTGGTTGGCGGCTTCGAAACCGACTTCGGTCATGAACGCTTTGGCGATTGGAGTCATGAAGGCCAGCAGTGCGTCGGCTTTCTTCTTCTCTTCTTCGTCCACGCCGTATTTGACGATATCGACCTGTTTGGCGGTGAAGTACACCATCGCACGGTTGCCTTCGGCGAATGCCTTCATGGTCAACAGCATGCGGCGTACGTCAGGGTGCACGATGATCGGGTCAGCGGCTTTGTCCGGCGCTTTCGGGCCAGTCAGGGAGCGCATTTGCAGACGATCGCGAGCGTATTTCAGGCCGCCCTGGAAGCCGATTTCGGCGTGGGCCAGACCTTGCAGCGCGGTGCCCAGACGTGCGGTGTTCATAAAGGTGAACATGCAGTTCAGACCTTTGTTCGCCGGGCCGATCAGGTAACCGGTGGCGCCGTCGAAGTTCATCACGCAAGTAGCGTTGCCGTGGATGCCCATCTTGTGTTCCAGCGAACCGCAGGTCACAGCATTGCGCGCACCAACGGTACCATCGGCATTCGGCATGAACTTTGGAACGATGAACAGGGAAATGCCTTTGGTGCCAGCCGGTGCGTCCGGCAGGCGGGCCAGTACGATGTGGACGATGTTGTCGGCCATGTCGTGTTCACCGGCCGAGATGAAGATCTTGGTGCCGGAAACTTTGTAGGAACCGTCGGCCTGAGGTTCGGCCTTGGTGCGCAGCATGCCGAGGTCGGTGCCGCAGTGCGGTTCGGTCAGGCACATGGTGCCGGTCCACTCGCCGGAAACCAGTTTGGTCAGATAGGCTTCTTGCTGCTCAGGGGTGCCGTGCTCGGAGATGGTGTTCATCGCGCCGTGCGACAGGCCTGGGTACATGCCCCACGACCAGTTGGCTTCGCCAACCATTTCGCTGACCGCCAGACCCAGCGACTCAGGCAGACCTTGACCGCCGTGCTCGACGTCATGGGCAAGGCTTGGCCAGCCGCCTTCAACGAATTGCTTGTAAGCCTCTTTGAAGCCAGTCGGGGTTTTCACGCCGGACTCGCTCCAGGTGCACCCTTCGATGTCGCCCACGCGGTTCAGCGGCGCCAGTACCTGCTCACAAAACTTGGCGCCTTCTTCGAGAATGGCGTCAACCATGTCCGGAGTTGCGTCTGCGCAAGCCGGGAGGCTCTGATAGTGCGCTTCGTAGCCGAGCAGTTCGTCACGAACGAAGCGAATATCACGCAAGGGGGCCTTGTAGTCAGGCATAGCGATAAACCTCTGCTGATGTAACCGGGAATGAACGACCGTGTTGATTTGTTGTGACGGTCAAACAGTTGTTTGAAACATACGTTTACGCCGAAATCTTGTCAAGCGTCGATCTTTTGCCGTTCGTCATCGCATTTTTCAAACGCCGGACACAACAAACCGCCCTTGGCTCGATCGAGCCAAGGGCGATAAAAAAAGATTAGTTGAGATAGAGGGACTTAGAACGAAAAACGCCGCGACAAGGCGCGGCGTTTAACATGCACGGAGCTTAAAAAATCAGGCGAACGTGTCGATGATCGTGCCAAGCATTTCATCGGATGCTTTGGCGACTTTCACACCCAGCTCTGCCTGAATCTTGCCCTGAGACATCTCGACCATGTTACTGGCCAAATCTGACTGCTGGCTGCGATCCACGCCACGCAGACGATCAACCTGTACTTCGGAAGACTGGCTGGTGACTGAACGTTCGATGGTGTTATTGGCGATCTGGCTGGCTGCCTGATCGACACGATTCTGCCCGGTCTGAATGGAGCTCAAACCCGCATAAAAAGCTGTGTTACCGGAGATTTCCATAACAGTTCTCATCCTTGGGAAGGATCAATTGCCGCCATTGAAACAGAGGCGCCAGAAAAACACCCGTCAAAAACACTAATGGCACAGTGCCCGCTCATAGGCAAAAGCTTAGTCGAGCAGATCCAGTTGCAAATGTTCAGCCACGGCCTCAGCGCTCATCGCTTTCAATTTCGGCACCCGCCCCAGGCACGGCGCCGGAATCCGCTCGGCCAGTGTTGCCAGGTTTTCCTCCAGTCGCGATGTCTTCGGATCGATGATATTCGCCACCCAACCCGCCAGTTGCAGGCCATCCCGGGCAATCGCCTCGGCCGTCAGCAGCGCATGACTGATGCAACCCAACCGCACGCCGACCACCAGAATCACCGGCAGCTTCAGCGCAATGGCCAGATCCGAAAGATTATCCTGATCCGCCAGCGGCACCCGCCAGCCGCCCGCGCCTTCGATCAAAGTGAAATCGGCATTCATCGCCAGAATCTCGCGCATCGGCGCCAACAACGATTGCACCGTCAGCGCGACACCCGCCTCGCGCGCCGCCAGATGCGGCGCAATCGCCGGTTCGAACGCCACCGGATTGACCTGTTGATAACTCAGTGGCAATGAGCACTCGGCCAACAGCGCCAATGCATCGGCGTTACGCAAACCCTTGGGCGTCACTTCGCAACCGGAGGCGACCGGTTTGCCCGCCGCTGTGCTCAAGCCTGCCGAGCGCGCCGCGTGCAGTAATCCAGCAGCGACGGTGGTTTTGCCGACGTCGGTGTCCGTTCCGGTGATGAAATAGGCTGCGCTCATACGGGTTTCTCCAACACGGCATAAACCACTTGATAAGTCGCCGGCAGTCCCTGTGCCTGACGGAATTGCTCGTAAGCCTCGACCAACCCCAGAATCCGCGCACGCCCGGTCAATCCACCCGGGCGCCCGGGGTTCAGATTGTGCGCACCCAATGCCTTCAATTCATGGGTCAGACTGCGCACATCGGGGTAATGCAGCACATGCGCCTGCTTCTCCAGACTCACTGTTCGCAAACCACTGGCCACACACAACTGTTCATAACGGGCGAACTCGCGGAAGCGGTTGACGTGTACCAGGCCATCGACCTGACGCCAGCTGTCACGCAATTCGTACAACGTTCCAACACAAAGACTAGCAAACGCGAAAACACCGCCCGGTTTCAGCACGCGAAAAGCTTCGCTGAGCACCGCATCGAAATTCGCACACCACTGCACCGCCAAGCTGGAGAAGATCAAATCGCAGGTCGAATCCTGCAACGGCAGCCGTTCCGCATCACCGGCGATGAAATGCTCAGCGCCGCCCAACGGACGAGCGTGCTCAAGCATGCCCTCGGCGATATCCAGCGCCAGCCCTTGTCCATCGGCAAAACGCTCGGCCAATGTGCGAGTGAAATAACCGGTGCCGCAACCCATATCCAGCCAACGCGCCGGTACAAAATCCATCGGCAAGCGCTGCAGCAACTGTGTACCGACATCACGTTGCAACTCGGCGACACTGTCGTAGCTGGCCGCCGCGCGGGAGAAAGAGGCCGCGACCTGGCGCTTGTCAGGCAAGCCACCGGGCAGCGCAACAAGGGACAAATCAGTCATCACCGCACTCATGTAAAAAAGCCTGGATTGCACCCGCCACTCCATGGGGGTCTTCCAGAAGAAACGCATGGCTGGCCTGTTCGATCAGACCAATTTCGATATCCGGCAACAGGGCGAACAATTCGCCCGCCGCCTCTGCCGGCACCAATCCGTCCTGCCCGGCGAACAGATGCAACTGCGGGCCGCGAAACGCCTGCAAGGCTTCGCGCGTGTCCAGTTGCGCGAGCAGCTCCAGCCCGGCCATCAGTGTTGCCGGCGCAGCACTGGGAGCAGCGCCTAGTAACAGCCGTGACAAGCCACGCGGGTCTTGCGCGCCTTGGGCACACAGCAAAGAAAATCGTTTGAGGGTCATCCGGGGATCAGCTGTACATCCGGCAAGAAACGCATCGAATGTCTCGCCGGGCATCGCGCTCGGCCATTGTTCGTGGGCGACAAAAGAAGGATTACTCGCCAGCGTCAGCAAACCGCAGCACCGATCGCCCCGACGCGCCGCCAATTCGGAGGCGAGCATGCCACCCAGCGACCAACCGCCGAGCCACGCGTCTTGAGGAATGCGCTCGTCGAGTTCATCGAGCCAATCGTTCAAATCACTGGAATCGAGCTCCGGCAACGGCTCTATCTCGACATGCAGGTGTTCGTCGAGGCCTTGCAATGCGGCGGCCAAGGGTTCCATCGGCGAAACACCGAGGCCCCAGCCCGGCAGCAGAATCAGGCGATCACGCATGGCTTGGCTCCGACGACAGTTGCGCAAAGCAATCGGCCAGTCCTTCCAACAATAGCTGTACCTGCGCCTCGCTGTGGGCGGCGGTCAGGGTCACCCGCAGTCGTGCACTGCCAGCTGGTACGGTCGGCGGACGGATTGCAGTGACCATCAGCCCACGCTCACGCAGCATTTGCGACAGACGCACCGCGCGACCAGCGTCGCCGATCATGATCGGCTGGATCGGCGTGAAGCTGTCCATCAGCTCCAGACCGATCTGTTCGGCGCCGTGGCGGAACTGGCGGATCAACGTCTGCAAATGCTCGCGTCGCCAGTGTTCGCTGCGCAGCAATTCAAGGCTTTTCAGCGTTGCGCAGGCCAGTGCCGGCGGCTGGCTGGTGGTGTAGATGTAGGGCCGAGCGAACTGGATCAGGCTTTCGATCAGCTCTTCACTGCCGGCGACAAACGCGCCGGCAGTGCCGAAGGCTTTGCCGAGGGTGCCGACCAGCACCGGCACATCGTCTTGGCTCAAGCCGAAGTGCTCGACGATGCCACCTCCATTGGCGCCCAGCGGGCCGAAACCATGCGCATCGTCGACCATCAGCCACGCGCCTTTGGCCTTGGCCTCACGGGCCAGCGCCGGCAAATCGGCAATATCGCCGTCCATGCTGAACACGCCGTCGGTGACCACTAATGTATTGCCGGTGGCTTTCTCCAGGCGCTTGGCCAGACTGTCGGCATCGTTGTGCAGGTAACGATTGAAGCGTGCGCCGGACAACAACCCGGCATCCAGCAACGAGGCATGATTGAGCCGGTCTTCCAGCACCGTGTCGCCCTGCCCGACCAGCGCCGTGACCGCCCCGAGGTTGGCCATGTAACCGGTGGTAAACAGCAGCGCACGCGGGCGACCGGTGAGATCGGCCAGCGCTTCTTCCAAGGCGTGATGCGGGCCGCTGTGGCCGATCACCAGGTGCGACGCACCACCGCCCACGCCCCAGCGTTCGGCACCGGCGCGCCAGGCTTCGATGACTTGCGGGTGATTGGCCAGGCCCAGGTAGTCGTTATTGCAGAACGCCAGCAACGGCTGACCGTCGACCACTACTTCAGGTCCTTGGGGGGATTCGAGCAGCGGTCGCTGCCGGTAGAGATTTTCGGCACGGCGGGCAGCAAGGCGTGCGGCGAGATCGAAAGACATGCAGGCCTCACAATTTGAAAAATATCCTCCTGTAGGAGTTGCCGCAGGCTGCGATCTTTCGACTTTGGTTTTTAAAACCAGATCAAAAGATCGCAGCCTGCGGCAGCTCCTACAGGGGTTTGTATCGCATCAAAAAATTCACACCGCGGCGTTGTAGAACTGCTCGCTGCTCTTCTGCTCCACCAACGCCTGCTCGATGGCAGCCTGATGCACTTCATCGGCATGTTCTTCACGAGCTTCCGGTTGAATGCCCAGGCGCGCGAACAGTTGCATGTCCTTGTCCGCCTGCGGGTTGGCGGTGGTCAGCAACTTGTCGCCGTAGAAAATCGAGTTGGCACCGGCGAAAAACGCCAGGGCTTGCATTTGTTCGTTCATCGCTTCGCGGCCGGCGGACAGGCGCACATGGGATTGCGGCATGAGGATGCGCGCCACGGCGAGCATGCGGATGAAGTCGAACGGGTCGATGTCTTCGGCATTTTCCAGCGGCGTACCGGCGACTTTCACCAGCATGTTGATCGGCACCGATTCCGGATGCTCCGGCAGGTTGGCCAACTGGATCAGCAGATTGGCGCGATCATCGAGCGACTCGCCCATGCCGAGAATGCCGCCGGAGCAGATCTTCATCCCCGATTCACGCACGTAGGCCAGGGTTTGCAGGCGCTCGCTGTATGTGCGGGTGGTGATGATGCTGCCGTAGAACTCAGGCGAGGTGTCGAGGTTGTGGTTGTAGTAATCAAGACCGGCCTTGGCCAGCGCTTCGGTCTGGTCCTGATCGAGACGTCCGAGGGTCATGCAGGTTTCCAGGCCCATGGCTTTCACGCCTTCGACCATCTTCAGCACGTAAGGCATATCTTTGGCCGACGGATGTTTCCACGCCGCGCCCATGCAGAAACGGGTCGAGCCGATGGCTTTGGCGCGGGCAGCCTCTTCGAGGACTTTCTGCACTTCCATCAACTTTTCTTTTTCCAGGCCAGTGTTGTAGTGACCGGACTGCGGACAGTATTTGCAGTCTTCCGGGCAGGCGCCGGTCTTGATCGATAGCAGTGTGGAAACCTGAACGCGGTTGGCGTTGAAATGGGCGCGGTGCACCGTCTGTGCCTGAAACAGCAAGTCGTTGAATGGCTGTACGAAGAGTGCTTTGACTTCGGCCAATGACCAATCGTGACGCAGGGTGGCGGTGGTGCTCGCGCTCATGGGTAATTCCTTGGTTATGCTTGGCTGGCGTGTGGGTAAACGGAATACCCACAGGCGCTACACGGATGTTCGGCATATTTAAGGAAGAGTCATGCGCTGTCAACCACGATACGAAGGACAGGTTTACATCTGTTTAAAAAACGTACAGACCTGTTTGCTGTGCGATGAGCCGGTAGAAGCAGAAACGCCAATCTGCGTCCCCTGCGAAACCGAATTGCCCTGGCTCGGCGACCACTGTCAGACCTGCGCCCTGCCACTTCCCGCAGCGGGCCTGACCTGTAGCGAGTGCCTGCTAGAGCCGCCGGCGTTCGAACAGGTTGCCGTACCCTGGCTTTATGGCTTCCCGGTGGACAGTTTGATTACGCGCTTTAAACACAACGCAAAATGGCCGTTTGGTCACCTGCTCGCCGACGTTCTCGGACAATACCTGCTATATCGCTTCGATGAAGATTTGCCGCGCCCGGATATGTTGTTGCCGGTGCCACTGGCCAGCAAACGTCTGCGTCAGCGTGGGTTCAATCAAGCGGCGATGTTGGCGCGGTGGTTGAGCCGGCAGTTGGATTTGCCGTGCGATGAAAACGTACTGCGAAGAATCAAGGACACCAACGCCCAGCAGGAACTCGATGCCAAGGCGCGCAAGCAAAATCTGCGTAGTGCCTTCGGTCTGGCGCCGGATGCAGACGTCAAAGGCCGGCATCTGGCGTTGATTGATGATGTGCTGACCACTGGAGCGACCACCCGGGCTCTCGCTCGATTGCTAAGGGATGCAGGCGCTGCAAGGGTCGACGTGTATTGCCTGGCGCGCACTCCAAAACCGGGGGATGCCACCTGACCCAAGGACACTACAAAAACCTGTGGGAGCGAGCTTGCTCGCGATAGCGTCATCACTGCCAACATCCATGGTGGCTGATCCACCGCTATCGCGAGCAGGCTCACTCCTACAGGGATCTTTGTCCAGCTTGACTCGCGCGTCGCAAGCGGCCAACTTCAACTCCCACAGCCACAGCAAAAAAAGCATCCATTCATGTCCCTGCCCACCCTGTTGTCCCAGCACATCGTCCGCCGTCCGCAGCGTATTGCCCTGTTGCAACATATCGCCGAACAGGGCTCGATCACCCGTGCTGCGAAAAGCGCAGGCCTGAGCTACAAAGCGGCGTGGGACGCTATCGATGAGCTGAACAACCTGGCGCAGAAACCGCTGGTCGAACGTGCGGTCGGCGGCAAGGGTGGCGGCGGCGCCAGACTGTCCAGCGAAGGCGAGCGGGTGTTGCGCCTCTATCAAAAGCTGCAAGCCTTGCAGGCCCAAGTGCTGGAAGCAGCTGAAGATGCCAGCGACCTCGATCTGCTCGGTCGCTTGATGCTGCGCACAAGCGCGCGCAACCAGTTGCACGGCAAAGTCGTGGCGATCGAAAGCCAGGGACGCAATGACCTGATCCGCCTGCAACTGGCCGAGGGCCTGTGCCTTGACGCGCAAATCACCCACGACAGCACCCTGCATCTGGAGCTGCAAAACGGCACCGAAGTGGTGGCGCTGATCAAGGCCGGCTGGCTCGAATTGCTCGCCAGCGATCAACCGGCAACGTCCGGACACAATCTTCTCAAGGGCACCATCGAAGCGATTCTCGACGCCGAAGACGGCCCCAGCGAAGTGCGTATCTCCCTGCCCAACGGCCACACCCTCTGCGCGCTGGCCGAGCCGATCGATTTGCGCACTCGCGGGCTGACCGTCGAACAACCGGTGCAGGTGCAGTTTTCGCCGTCCAACGTGCTGATCGGCACACCGCTTTAATCTGCCCTGCAACGAAAGCGTCATCGACGCTCATTAAGGTAGCTGCCAAAACCTAGCAGGGAGCCTGATGTGAGCCTATTAGAAGAAAACCAATCCACTGATCTGGAAAAAATGGTCGGCCTCAGCCGTCGCGGTTTCATCAGCGCCGGTGCGCTGTGCGGCGCAGCGATGTTTCTCGGTGGCAACCTGCTGACCCGCAGCGCACTGGCTGCGGGTGTCAGCGCAGGCAACAGCCGTTTGCTCGGCTTCGAGAGCATTCCGGCGGCGACCACCGACGTCATCAGCCTGCCCAAGGGCTACAAATCCTCGGTGTTGATCAGTTGGGGCCAGCCGTTGCAAAAGAACGGCCCGGCTTTCGACCCGAGCGGCAATGGCACCGCTGCCGCACAGGAAGTGCAGTTCGGCGACAACAACGACGGTATGAGCCTGTTCGAATTCCCCGACGACAGAAACCGCGCGTTGATGGCCATCAACAACGAATACACCAACTACCGCTACCTCTACCCGCACGGCGGCATGCCGCAATCGGCCGAAGACGTGCGCAAGGCGCTGGCCTGCGAAGGCGTGTCGGTGATTGAAGTGCAGCGCAGAAACGGTCAGTGGCAGTTCGTCCAGGGCTCGCGCTACAACCGTCGCATCCACGGCAATTCGCCGCTGCGCATCGGTGGCCCGGCCGCTGGCCATGACTTGATGAAAACCAGTGCCGACAAGCACGGCAAAAAAGTCCTCGGTACGTTCCAGAACTGCGCCAACGGTAAAACCCCGTGGGGCACGTATCTGACCTGCGAAGAGAACTTCACCGACTGCTTCGGCAGCAGCAACGCCCAGCAGCAGTTCGACCCGGCGCAGAAACGCTACGGCGTCTCGGCCGCCAGCCGCGAGATCAACTGGCATCCGTTTGATCCGCGCTTCGACATGGCCAAAAACCCTAACGAACTCAACCGTCACGGCTGGGTGGTCGAGATCGACCCGTTCGATCCGCAATCGACCCCGGTCAAACGCACCGCGCTGGGCCGCTTCAAGCATGAAAACGCTGCTCTGGCCGAAACTGACGACGGCCGCGCCGTGGTGTACATGGGCGACGATGAGCGTGGCGAGTTCATCTACAAGTTCGTCAGCCGCGACCGCATCAACCACCGCAACGCCAAAGCCAACCGCGACATCCTCGATCACGGCACGCTGTACGTGGCGAAGTTCGATAACGGCGACAGCAATCCCGACCACCCGAAAGGCCAGGGCCAGTGGATCGAACTGACCCACGGCAAGAACGGCATCGACGCCAGCAGCGGTTTCGCCGATCAGGCCGAAGTGCTGATCCACGCGCGCCTCGCTGCCAGTGTCGTTGGCGCCACGCGCATGGACCGCCCGGAATGGATCGTGGTCAGTCCGAAAGACGGCCAGGTTTATTGCACCCTGACCAACAACGCCAAACGTGGCGAGGACGGCCAACCGGTCGGCGGGCCGAACCCGCGCGAGAAGAACGTCTATGGGCAGATTCTGCGCTGGCGCACCGACCGCGACGATCATGCGTCGAAGACGTTCTCATGGGATTTGTTCGTGGTCGCCGGCAACCCGGGCGTGCATGGCGGCACGCCGAAGGCTGGTTCGTCGAATATCACCCCGAAAAACATGTTCAACAGCCCCGATGGTCTGGGTTTCGACAAGGCTGGGCGGTTGTGGATTCTCACTGACGGCGATTCGAGCAATGCCGGGGATTTCGCCGGGATGGGTAACAACCAGATGCTCTGCGCCGATCCAAAGACCGGGGAGATTCGCCGGTTCTTGGTCGGGCCGATTGGTTGTGAAGTGACCGGGATCAGCTTCTCGCCGGATCAGAAGACGTTGTTTGTCGGGATCCAGCATCCGGGAGAGAACGGCGGGTCGACCTTCCCTGAGCACTTGCCGAATGGCAAGCCGCGGTCTTCGGTGATGGCGATTAGCCGAGAAGATGGCGGAATCGTCGGCGCCTGATAGACCGTTTTCGCGAGCAGGCTCGCTCCCACAGGGGATCGCATTCCAAATGTGGGAGCTGGCTTGCCAGCGATGGCGTCAGCAAAGACACCAACCAACTTCCCCGCTGCCATCTGCGCTACCATGCTGGGCCGGACGCGGCAGCCTGCTGCGCGCAGGAGTCAGCATGGCCCACCCGTTTGAAACCCTCACACCAGACCTCGTACTCGATGCCGTCGAAAGCATCGGGTTCCTGAGCGATGCGCGCATTCTGGCGCTCAACAGCTACGAAAACCGCGTCTATCAGGTCGGTATCGAAGACTCCGAACCGCTGATCGCCAAGTTCTATCGTCCGCAGCGCTGGACCAACGAAGCCATCCTCGAAGAACACAAGTTCACCTTTGAACTGGCCGACGTCGAGATCCCGGTGGTCGCGCCGCTGATCCACAACGGCGAAACCCTGCACGAGCACGCCGGCTTCCGCTTTACCCTGTTTCCCCGCCGTGGCGGTCGGGCGCCAGAGCCGGGCAATCTTGATCAGTTGTATCGCCTCGGCCAGTTGCTCGGGCGCATTCATGCGGTCGGCGCGACCAAGCCCTTCGAACACCGCGAAGCGCTGGGCGTGAAAAACTTCGGCCATGCCTCGCTGACCACTTTGCTCGAAGGCAACTTCATCCCCAAAAGCCTGCTGCCGGCCTACGAGTCCGTCGCCCGTGACCTGCTCAAGCGCGTGGAAGACGTCTACGCCGCCACACCGCACCAGAACATCCGCATGCACGGCGACTGCCACCCCGGCAACATGATGTGCCGCGACGAGATGTTCCACATCGTCGACCTCGACGACTGCCGCATGGGCCCGGCGGTGCAGGACATCTGGATGATGCTTGCCGGTGACCGGCAGGAATGCATGGGGCAATTGTCGGAACTGATGGACGGCTACAACGAATTCCACGATTTCGATCCGCGCGAACTGGCGCTGATCGAGCCGCTACGCGCGTTGCGCCTGATGCACTACAGCGCCTGGCTGGCGCGGCGCTGGGATGACCCGGCGTTCCCGCACAGCTTTCCGTGGTTCGGGACTGAGCGTTATTGGGGCGATCAGGTGCTGGCGTTGCGTGAGCAACTGTCGGCACTCAATGAAGAGCCGCTGAAACTTTTCTGATTAAAGATCAAAAGATCGCAGCCTTCGGCAGCTCCTACTCTGGAATACATTTCCCCTGTAGGAGCTGCCGAAGGCTGCGATCTTTTTCCTTTCTGACACGACACATCTATACAACCTCCTTACAATCCCTGCTTTGTTAGCTGCCTAAGCAAGGATTCTGCATGCAAGCCGCCAACCCGCGTCGCGGGTACATTCTGGGTCTGAGTGCCTACATCATCTGGGGCCTGTTCCCGATTTACTTTAAAGCCATCGCCGAAGTGCCGGCGGTCGAGATCATCATCCATCGGGTGCTGTGGTCGGCGCTGTTTGGCGCGCTGCTGTTGATGGTTTGGAAGCACCCGGGCTGGTTGCGCGAATTGCTCGACAACCCCAAGCGTCTGGCGATTCTGGCGTTGAGCGGCACGCTGATCGCCGCCAACTGGCTGACGTATGTGTGGTCGGTGAACAACGGGCGCATGCTTGAAGCGAGCCTCGGTTACTACATCAACCCGCTGGTGAACGTGTTGCTGGGGATGATGATTCTTGGAGAGCGTCTGCGGCGTATGCAGTGGCTCGCGGTAGGGCTGGCGGCGGTCGGTGTGGCGCAGCAGGTGTGGCAGGTCGGCAGTCTGCCGTGGGTGTCGCTGGTGCTGGCGTTGACCTTCGGTTTCTATGGCTTGATCCGCAAGCAGGCGCCGGTCAAGGCGTTGCCGGGGCTGGTGGTGGAAACCTGGATGCTGGTGCCTATCGCCATCGCCTGGTTGCTGTTCAATCAGACCGCGACCAGCGCTCAACCGGAATTCTGGACAACGTCGCAAGCCTGGTGGCTGGTCGCGGCCGGCCCTGTGACTTTGGTACCGCTGGTGTGCTTCAACGCCGCCACCCGGCACCTGCCCTATACCACCATCGGCTTCCTGCAATACATCGCGCCGACGCTGGTGTTGTTGCAAGCGGTGCTGCTGTTCGGCGAGCACTTGTCGTCGAGCACGCTGATCGCGTTCATGTTTATCTGGGCCGGTCTGGCCGTGTACAGCGTCGATGCGTGGATAAGTTTACGCCGCCGCACCTGATCAAAAAACGTACAAACCCTCACAGGCCACGGTTCTCGTGGCCTGCATCGTTCCTTCCCAAGGTTATCCACAGCGTGATCCCCGCCGTTTGTGCGCAAGTCACTGAATGTTGGCGGTTTTTTGATCAACTTAAGCAAAGCCACGGCCAACGTGGGCTGGCGATCAGTCTCTACAGGTTATCCACAGGCAGGCTCACCTTTAAACTGGATAACCTGACTCCGCTCAAACGTCTGTGCGTAACACCAGTTCCACCATCAAATCATCAGCCAGAGTTTCCAGGCGCGATTGCAGCACATCCAGCGACAGCGTCAGCGGCACCGCGAGAATCGCTTCGGCGTGGAACAACGGCTCGCTGCTCATCGGTGCCGGGCGCACTTCGGTTATCAGCCGTTCGAGGTTGACGCCCTGCTCGCTCAGCAGCCGAGTGATGTCGCGAACAATTCCCGGACGATCATTGCCCACCAACTCCATGGCGATTGGTTTCCAGGTGCAGGATTGCTCGATCCCGCTCTCAGCGATCAACACACGAATGCCGTGAGCCGACAGCGCTTGTAGGGAATCGACTAATTCGTCGTAAGCCTCCGCCGGTACGCCCACTCGAAGAATCCCGGCGAACTGCCCGGCCATCCGCGACATGCGGCTTTCCAGCCAGTTACCGCCATGTTCGGCGATGCATTGGGCGATGCGCTCGACCTGCCCGGGCTTGTCCGGAGCGAAGACGGTGAGTACGAGATGGTCCATGGCGCAGCCCTCTTGTCATGACTTTTGTTATAGAAGGGCAAGTATAGGCAAGGGATGGACTGTCGCCTCAGACGCTCGAAACAACAAATCGTGTACAACTTTTTATATTTAGCTGGAACAATCCAATGGTTTTTTGAGAACATCCCGTTCCGCGCTGTGACCGCAATGCGTCATGTGGTCGCAGAACGACGTAATTAGTCTGATTTTCACAAGCGCAACTCATCATGTAGTATGCCTCGGCACGCACTACATAACGCTGAATCGATGTCTGCCCAAGGCATGTTCGCAACCCTGAAAGCCCCGTCATCAAGGCCCCAAGCCGTTGATTGGTCCCAGCCCAGCCGCCAGCGATGGCATGTACTGGTCGGAAGGTTTGTGGTTTAAATGGCCAGAGGCTTCATTGTCAAATTGAAGAGCTGAAAAGCGAAATAGCTGAGCAGAGTGAGGCAAGCAATGACTGAACACGTTCAAGTCGGTGGCCTGCAGGTCGCCAAAGTCCTGTTCGACTTCGTGAACAACGAAGCCATTCCCGGTACCGGCCTCACCGCCGAAAAATTCTGGGAAGGTGCCGACAAGGTCATTCACGACCTGGCACCGAAGAACAAAGCCCTACTCGCCAAACGCGATGACTTCCAGGCCCGTATCGACGGCTGGCACCAGTCCCGTGCCGGTCAGTCACACGACGCCGTGGCCTACAAAGCCTTCCTGCAAGAAATCGGTTATCTGCTGCCAGAAGCGGCCGATTTCCAGGCAACGACGCAAAACGTCGATGACGAAATCGCCCGTACCGCCGGCCCGCAACTTGTTGTACCGGTGATGAACGCTCGCTTTGCCCTCAACGCCTCGAACGCCCGCTGGGGTTCGTTGTACGACGCCCTCTACGGCACCGACGCGATCAGCGAAGAAGGTGGCGCGGAAAAAGGCAAAGGCTACAACAAGGTGCGCGGCGATAAAGTCATCGCCTTCGCCCGTGCTTTCCTCGACGAAGCCGCGCCACTGGCCGCCGGCTCCCACGTCGACTCCACCGGCTACAAAATTGCTGACGGCAAACTGATTGTCACCCTCAAGGGCGGCAGCAACAGCGGCCTGCGTGACGACGCTCAACTGATCGGTTTCCAGGGCGACGCCAACGCGCCAATCGCAGTCCTGCTGAAACACAACGGTCTGCATTTCGAAATCCAGATCGACGCCAGCACCCCGGTCGGCCAGACCGACGCAGCCGGCGTCAAAGACGTCCTGATGGAAGCGGCGCTGACCACCATCATGGACTGCGAAGACTCCGTAGCCGCCGTCGATGCCGATGACAAAGTGGTGATCTACCGTAACTGGCTCGGCCTGATGAAGGGCGATCTGTCGGAAGAAGTCGCCAAGGGCGGCCAGACCTTCACCCGCACCATGAACCCGGATCGCAGCTACACCACAGTCGATGGCGGTGAAGTGACGCTGCATGGTCGCTCGCTGTTGTTCGTGCGCAACGTCGGTCACCTGATGACCATAGACGCGATCCTCGACAGCCAAGGCAACGAAGTGCCGGAAGGCATCCTCGACGGTCTGATCACTTGCCTCGCGGCCATGCACAACCTCAACGGCAACACCTCGCGCAAGAACACCCGCACCGGTTCCGTCTACATCGTTAAACCGAAGATGCACGGCCCGGAAGAAGCGGCGTTCACCAACGAGATGTTCGGCCGCATCGAAGACGTGCTGGGCCTGAAACGCAACACACTGAAAGTCGGGATCATGGACGAGGAGCGCCGCACCACGGTCAACCTCAAGGCCTGCATCAAGGCCGCCAGCGAGCGCGTGGTATTCATCAACACCGGTTTCCTCGACCGTACTGGCGACGAAATCCACACCTCCATGGAAGCCGGCCCGATGGTGCGCAAAGCCGACATGAAGGCCGAGAAGTGGATCGGCGCCTACGAGAACTGGAACGTCGATATCGGTCTGAGCACCGGCCTGCAAGGTCGTGCGCAAATCGGTAAAGGCATGTGGGCGATGCCCGACCTGATGGCCGCGATGCTCGAACAGAAAATCGCCCATCCACTGGCCGGTGCCAACACCGCTTGGGTTCCATCGCCGACCGCCGCCGCGCTGCACGCGTTGCACTACCACAAGGTTGACGTGTTCGCCCGTCAGGCCGAACTGGCCAAACGTGCCCGCGCTTCGGTGGACGACATCCTGACCATCCCGCTGGCAGTCAATCCGAACTGGACGCCGGAGCAGATCAAGAACGAACTGGACAACAACGCCCAGGGCATTCTTGGTTACGTGGTGCGCTGGATCGACCAGGGCGTGGGTTGCTCGAAAGTGCCGGACATCAATGACGTCGGCCTGATGGAAGACCGTGCCACGCTGCGCATCTCCAGCCAGCACATCGCCAACTGGCTGCGCCACGGCATCGTGACTGAAGCGCAAGTGATGGAAAGCCTCAAGCGCATGGCGCCGGTGGTGGATCGTCAGAACGCCAACGACGCGCTATACCGCCCGCTTGCACCGAACTTCGACAGCAACATCGCCTTCCAGGCGGCGGTCGAACTGGTGATCGAAGGCACCAAACAGCCGAACGGTTACACCGAGCCGGTGCTGCATCGTCGTCGTCGCGAGTTCAAGAAGGCCAACGGCCTTTAACTTGCGCTGAATGCCGGACATGAAAAAGCCCTGATCGAGAGATCAGGGCTTTTTTGTTTGTGCGGTGTGGGGGATTTGTGGAGGACTTTAGATCGATCCCCCTCACCCCAACCCTCTCCCCCATTGGGGGCGAGGGGGAAAGGGAGCCGATCTTTGTGCTTTGCAAAACCGGAGTTCGACTGAGGAATTTCAGTTCGGTGTACCTTGCACATCCACCGCGGTCAGTCCCCTCTCCCTTTGGGAGAGGGCTAGGGTGAGGGGCTAGCAGACTCAATACCCAATTCATGTTTGACCAGACCGAGCAACTTGGCCGTATCAATCGGCTTGAGCAGAAAATCCACCACGCTCAGGTGCATCGCCGCAATGGCGTCTTTTACATCGGCATCGCCGGAAACGATGATGATCGGCAGCGCCGCCCTTACCGATTCACGCACCTGACGAATCAGATCCAGGCCATCGACATTGCCCATGCGCAGATCAGTGATCACCAGCCCGATCGAGGGTTTCTCGGCCAACATCTTCAGTGCGGTTTCACCGCTGGCAGCGGTCATGCAGCGAATGCCGTCGAGCGCCAGAATCTCCGAGAGCAGCTCCCGGGCATCCTTGTCGTCATCGACGATCAGGACTCGCTGCGGAGGCAGATCAGGTTCGAGCATCACAGCGCTGAGTGCTTCGCGCTCGGCGTCGCTCAAAATATCGTGGTCGGGCATGGCGTTCTCTACGTTTTCAAATCAATCACCTGGCACAGTCGTCAGACATCGCCAGGCAGAGCTTCAATGTGCACTTCGTCGGATTTTTTTCCAATAGCCAAGCGGTCGAATTTCCGACTGTTTTTGTAGGGTTCTTCCCAAATGTGCTCAACGGCATGGCAAACCTAGACTTACGTCCAATGGGCACCCCGGCCAGAGGGGTCGACCATGGCTGCAACGATCCGACAACAACAATTCGAAAAAGACTGCGGTAATGGTTATGAGTAAAGCGGACGCCTTCACCCAGGCAGGGAAAACCGCGGTGTTGCAGAACATTCAGGGCACTCTGCAATTCCTCCAGCGCTTCCCGCCCTTCAATCAGATGGAACACGCCCACCTCGCCTATCTGGTGGAGCAATGTCAGCTGCGCTTCTACGGCCAGGGCGAGAGCATCATCAAACCCGCCGATGGCCCGGTTGAACACTTCTATATCGTCAAACAGGGCCGCGTTGTCGGCGAGCGTCCGCACACGGCCAAGGGTGGCACCGAAACCACGTTTGAAATCACCACCGGCGAATGCTTCCCCCTCGCCGCGTTGCTGGGTGAGCGGGCAACGCGCACCGAGCATCTGGCCGGGGAAGATACCTTTTGTCTGCAACTGAACAAACTGGCATTCATAAAGCTGTTCGCCCTGTCCAACACCTTTCGCGATTTCGCCTTGCGCGGGGTCAGCAGCCTGCTCGATCAGGTCAACCAGCAAGTCCAGCAAAAAGCCGTGGAAACCCTCGGCACCCAGTATTCACTGAATACCCGCCTCGGCGAGCTGGCAATGCGACACCCGGTGACATGCAGCCCTGAAACGCCGTTGCGTGAAGCGGTGAAATTGATGCACGAGCAGCAGGTCGGCAGCATCGTCGCGGTGGATGAGCACAAGGCGCCGCTGGGGATTTTCACCCTGCGAGATCTGCGCCATGTGGTGGCCGAAGGGGTGGACGATTTCAGCGAAGCCATTGAACGCCACATGACCCGTGCGCCGTTCTATCTTTCGCCGGATCACAGCGCCTTCGACGCAGCGATTGCCATGACCGAACGGCACATCGCCCACGTTTGTCTGGTCAAGGATCAGCGCCTGTGCGGCGTGGTGTCCGAGCGAGATCTGTTTTCCTTGCAGCGGGTCGATCTGGTGCATCTGGCCCGCACGATTCGCAGCGCCCAGCGCGTCGAACAACTGGTAACCCTGCGCGGCGAGATCGGCCAACTGGTCGAACGCATGCTCGCCCACGGCGCGTCGTCGACGCAGATCACCCACATCATCACCCTGCTCAACGATCACACCGTGTGCCGGGTGATCGAACTGACCCTCGCCGAAAAAGGCGATCCCGGCGTGCCGTTCAGTTGGCTGTGTTTCGGCAGCGAAGGCCGGCGCGAGCAAACGCTGCACACCGATCAGGACAACGGCATTCTGTTCGACGCCCGCGATGCCGCGCACGCGGCGGAAATTCGCGGCAAGCTGCTGCCCATCGCGCAGCAGATCAACCAGAGCCTGGCGCAGTGCGGCTTCACCCTGTGCAAGGGCAACATCATGGCCGGCAACCCGGAGCTGTGTCTGTCCCGGGCGGAGTGGGCGCGGCGCTTTGCAGCGTTTATTCGCGAGGCAACGCCGGAGAACCTGCTGGGCTCGAGCATCTATTTCGATCTGCGGGTGGTCTGGGGGGATGAACAGGGCTGCGCGCAATTGCGCCGGGGGATTCTCGATCAGGTCGGCGACAACCGTTTGTTCCAACGCATGATGGCCGACAACGCCTTGCGCAATCGCCCGCCGGTCGGGCGTTTCCGCGAGTTCGTGCTGGCGCGCAAGAACGGTGAAAAAGCCACACTGGATCTGAAAGTCCAGGGCCTGACGCCGTTCGTGGATGGCGCGCGCCTGCTCGCGCTGGCCAACGGCATCGACAGCAACAACACCCTTGAACGCTTCCGCCAACTCGTGGAAAAAGAAGTCATCGAGCGACTGGACGGCGCCGCGTATGAAGAGGCGTACCACTTCATTCAGCAGACGCGCATGCAGCAGCATCAGCTCCAGACCCGGGAAAATCTGCCGTATTCCAATCGTGTCGATCCCGACAGCCTCAATCATCTCGACCGACGCATCCTGCGCGAATCCCTGCGTCAGGCTCAGCGCCTGCAAAGCAGCCTGACCTTGCGGTATCAGCTATGAGCCTGTTCTCGTGGTTGCGTCCCGCCAATCCGGTGGTGCCGGTGGATTTGCAGCAGCGTCTGACCAAGCTGCCAGCGATCAGTGAACTGGGCGAATGCAGCCTGCGCGAACAGCGCTGGGTGGTGCTGGATCTGGAAACCACCGGGCTGAATATGAATAAGGATCGAGTGTTGTCGATTGGCGCGGTGGTGATCGAGGACGGCGCGATCGATTTCAGCCAGCAGTTCGAACGCACGCTGCAATGTCGTGAATTGAAGCTCAGCCCCAGCGTGTTGATTCATGGGCTGGGGCCGAATGCGATTGCCGCTGGCAGCGAACCTGCCGAGGCATTGCTGGAGTTCATGGAGTTTGTCGGTGACAGCCCGGTGCTGGCGTTTCATGCGCCGTTCGATCAGCACATGCTTGGGCGGGCGCTGAAGGAGCACCTGGGATACAAGTTGCAGCAGACGTTTCTGGATGTCGCGGATATTGCACCGCTGGTGTGCCCGCAGGCGAACATTCGCGAGGCCGGGCTGGATGAGTGGATCGACTGGTTCAAGCTTGAAGTGTTCGAGCGGCACAATGCGAGTGCCGATGCGCTGGCGACGGCGGAGCTGGCGTTGATCCTGTTCAGTCGGGCGCGGGGGCAGCAGATTCATAGCCCGCTGAATTTGCAGCAGCGGTTGAGTCAATGGAAGCGCAGGCAACAAACCCACTCTTTCTAACCCCCGAAGGAGCTGCGTCCCTCCCACCCGACCAGTGGCCAATTGCTAACCATTCCCACCTCTGCCAGAATCGCGAACAATTCTCGTTGGTTAACATTTCCCAATCGGTGCGTCTGGTGTCGTCAGTCCCAAGCCCTCACAGTGAGCTCGTCGGTGCGATGTATCGCGACCATCGCGGTTGGCTGCTGGCGTGGCTGCGGCGCAATGTGGCGTGTCCGCAACGTGCCGAAGATCTGAGTCAGGACACCTTCGTGCGTCTGCTCGGTCGCGATGAACTGCCATCGCCGCGCGAGCCCCGGGCTTTCCTGGTGGCGATCGCCAAGGGTCTGCTGTTCGATTACTTCCGCCGTGCCGCGCTGGAACAGGCCTACCTCACCGAACTGATGCTGATTCCCGAAGGCGAACAGCCATCGGTGGAAGAACAGCAACTGATCCTCGAAGACCTCAAAGCCATCGACCGTCTGCTCGGCAAACTGTCGACCAAGGCCCGCGCCGCTTTCCTTTATAACCGCCTCGACGGCCTCAGCCATGCCGAGATCGCCGAGAAGCTCGGCGTGTCGGTACCGCGTGTGCGCCAGTATCTGGCGCAAGGGATTCGTCAGTGCTACATCGCCCTGTACGGTGAGCCGACATGAGCCCGGCCAGTTCCAGACCTGTACCGGCGCATGTGCTGGACGCGGCGATTGCCTGGCAGCTGACGCTCGATTCGAGCAGCCCGCTGGAGCGCGAGGAATTCGCCAAATGGCACGCGGCCCATGAAGAACATGCCCGGGCATGGCGCCAATTGGGCATGCTCGATCAGCGTTTCAGCGTGGCCAAAGGGCCAGCCCGCAGCGCCTTGCTGCAATCGCGCGAAGGCATTCGTCGTCGAGTGCGCAAGCTGGGCAGCGGATTGGCCAGCGTGGTGGCGGTGGTGGGGCTGGCACTTTTTGCGGGCGATCGTTATCTGCCGCTGGATTACTGGCTGGCGGATCAGCGTACTGCGACTGGCGAACAGCGCACCGTGCGCCTGGCCGACGGTACCGTGCTCAACCTAAACACCCACAGCGCCGTGGATGTGCGCTTCGATGACAAGCAACGCCTGATTGTTTTGCAGGAAGGCGAAATCCTCGTCGAAACCGGCCACGGTGACGCGAGGCCATTCATTGTGGAAACACGCGAGGGCAGCATGCGTGCATTGGGCACGCGTTTCATGGTCAAGCGCGAAGAAGAAAGGACGCGCCTGAGCGTGTTGCAGTCGGCAGTCGCTGCGCATACGCAATCGAACCCTGAAGAACAGATCCTGCGTGAAGGCCAACAAGTGCTGCTGCGCCATGACGGACTGGACGCCATTGTCGCGCTCAACCCTGGCGCCGATGCGTGGACGCGCGGGATGCTGGTGGTCGATAACGCGCGGCTGGGGGATCTGGTGCACGAGTTGGGGCGTTATCGACGCGGGTATTTGGGTGTGGCACCGGACGTGGCTGACTTGCGGATAACCGGCAGCTTCCCGTTGCACGACACCGATAAAGCCTTGAGCGCCCTGCTGCCGACCCTGCCGGTGCAGATCGAACAGCACACGCCATTTTGGGTCACCGTAGCCAAGGCTGATACCAAACCTGATTAATGTGGTGCCTGAGCTTTAGCTTTCGCGAGCAGGCTCGCTTCCACATTGGGATGCGTTACCCCTGTGGGAGCGAGCCTGCTCGCGAAGACGTCATCTGCCACAACTCGATTTTCAGTTAATCGAAATTATTTTCATCCAGCCCTATCACTTTTCCGATCTCGTCCGGCACACAGGCAATTGAGAAATATTTCCATTCAGGAGCCGCCGTATGTCCCGTTCGCTAGACACCTTGTTGCGCCCCAGTCTGCTGGCTGTCGCCATCGCTCTGGGCGCCCCGCTGATCAGCAGCCCGTTGTTCGCCGCTGAACAAGCGTCCAGCGTGCGAGCCTACAACCTGCCGGCCGCGCCTCTGTCCACCACGTTGAACCAGATCGCCAGCCAGGGTGGCCTCGCGCTGTCGCTGAATCCGTCACTGGCGGCAGGCAAGACCTCGGCCCCGGTGAACGGCCAGTACGACGCCACTGGCGCGTTGCGTGCAGCGTTGCAAGGCACTGGCCTGCAACTGGAACAAAGCAGCACCGGCACTTACACCTTGGTCGCTGTGCCTGAGGGTGTGATGGCGCTGCCGGAAACATCGGTGATCGGTGTGGAAAATCTGGAAACCGCCTGGAGCCCTGTCGAGGGCTACACCGCCACGCGCACCGCCGCCGGCACCAAGACCGACACCGCGCTGGTCGAAGCACCGCGCTCGATCTCCGTCGCCACCCGTCAGCAAATGGACGACCGTGGCGTGCACAGCCTCGATGACGCCGTGCGCTACATGCCGGGCATCACCGCCAGCAGCTACGGCAGCGACACCCGCGCGGACTGGCTGCGCGTACGCGGCTTCGAGCCGACCCAGTTCCTCGACGGCCTGCCACTGCCAAAAGGCGTGTACGCCAATCCAAAACAGGAAACCTGGAACCTCGACCGCCTCGCCCTGCTCCGTGGCCCGGCCTCTTCGGTGTACGGCCAGACCCCGCCGGGCGGCCTGCTGGATATGGTCAGCCGCCGTCCAAGTGACATCGCCAGCAGCGAAATTCAGCTGCAATACGGCAGCGACAACCATCGCCAGATCAACTTCGCCAGCACCGGCAAGATCGATGAGGCGGGTCAGTTTCTCTATGGCATCAGCGGCGTCGTACGTGACAGCGGTACTCAGGTCGACCACGTTGACAACAAGCGCTACAACATCGCGCCGAGCCTGACGTGGAACATCAACGACGACACCAAATTCACCCTGTTGAGCCAGTTCACCCGCGACGATACCGGCATCACCAGCCAGTTCTTGCCGATTCAGGGCACCAAGATCAAGTCGCCGCTGGGTGACATTTCCCATCACAAGAATCTGGGTGACCCGGATTGGGAATATTACGACCGCACTTACTACGCGCTGGGCTACGCGTTCGAACATCGATTGAACGATACGTGGCAGTTCAAGCAGAACCTGCGTTACACCAAGTCGGATCTGTCGTTCCAGGCACTGACCGTTGGCTCTTACCCGTTCACCGAAGTGGATGATCAGGGCAACGTCGGCCGTACCAGCACCAGCGTCGATGAAGACATCAGCCAGTTCGCCGTGGACAACAACTTCCAGGCCGATTTCGCCACTGGCGATATCCGCCACACCTTGCTGCTGGGTCTGGATCACCAGCGCAGCAACACCAACTACACCTCGATATTTGGTGATGGTCTTCAAACCAACGTGATCAACCCGATCTACGGCCAGCCGATCGTGCGTCCGGCGCGTTCGACAGCGTTCTACGACTACAACCAGAAGACCTACCAGACCGGCCTCTACGTCCAGGATCAAATGGCCCTCGACCAATGGCGCCTGACCCTCGGCGGCCGTGAAGACTGGGTACACACCAGCACCCGATTCATCAACAAGGGCGATGCCACCAACACCCAGCGCGACAAGAAATTCAGCGGCAACGCGGCACTCAGCTATGTGTTCGACTCGGGCTTCGTGCCGTACCTGTCGTACGCCGAATCCTTCCAGCCGACCACGGGCGCCGACGCTACCTCCACCGGTTCGCTCAAACCAACCGAAGGCAAGCAATGGGAGCTGGGCATCAAGTACCAGCCGCCGGGCAGCAAGACGCTGTTGAGCGCGGCCGTGTATGACCTCACCCAGAAAAACGTCTCGGTCAACACCTTCGTCGACGGCGTGTCGATCACCAGCCAGACCGGCGAAGTGAAAGTCAAAGGCCTGGAGCTGGAAGCGGTCTCGGACGTTACCGATAACCTGAAAGTCATCGCCGCCTACACCCTGGCCAAGTCCGAAGTGCAGAAGGGCACCGACAAGGGCAATCGCCTGCAACTGATGCCCAACCAGCAAGCGTCGTTGTGGACCGATTACACCTGGCACACCGGCGTACTCGACGGCTTCGGCATCGGTGCCGGCGTGCGTTACACCGGCAACACCTACGGCGACAAGGCCAACACCTGGCTGGGCAAGGCGGACGCCTACACCGTGTTCGACGCGAGCGTGCATTACGACCTCGGCCGTCTGGACAACAGCCTCAAGGGCGCGTCGCTGGCACTCAACGCGACCAATCTGTTCGACAAGGAATACATTTCCACCTGCGACAGCTTCTACTGCTACTACGGCGACACGCGCAGTGTCGTCGCCAGCGCCACTTACAAGTGGTAAGCGATTGAGCTGAAACAGGTCATATCACCCGGCCGTCCTTCGTGGACGGCTTTGGTGTTTTTGAAGGTCATGAAATGAAAAGTAAAACAATTCGCCGCTGGTCGTTCATCCACACCTGGACCAGCCTGATCTGCACCGTGTTTTTGCTGATGCTGGCCTTGACCGGCCTGCCGTTGATTTTCAGCCATGAAATCGACCACCTGCTCGGCGATGCTCCGGTAGTACGCGAGATGCCGGCCGACACGCCGCGCCTGAATCTGGCGCAACTGGTCGAGGCTGCGGAAAAACATCGCCCGGATGACGTCGTACAGTACTTCGGCTTCGACGACGATGAGCCGAACGCCGTGCTGACGATCATGGCGAAAACCGCCGGCACCGAGCCCAACTCTTCGCACACCTTCATGCTCGATGCCCGCACCGGCGAAGCGCTGGAAACGCCTTCGGCGAACGGCGGTTTGATGCTGTTCATCCTGCGCCTGCACGTCGACATGTTCGCCGGGTTGCCGGGCAAGTTGCTGCTGGCGTTCATGGGGCTGTTGTTTGTCGTGGCGATAGTTTCCGGGACGGTGCTGTACCTGCCGTTCATGCGTCGTTTGAAATTCGGCACCGTGCGCCAGGACAAATCCACCCGCCTGCGCTGGCTCGACCTGCATAACCTGATCGGCGTCGTCACGCTGACCTGGGCGTTGGTTGTCGGCGTGACCGGTGTGATCAGCGCCTGCGCCGACTTGCTGATCGCTGCATGGCGCAACGACTCGCTCAATACCTTGATCGCGCCCTATCGCGACGCACCGCCGCTGACCCATCTGGCCCCGGCCACCCGCTTGCTCGACATTGCCGGCGAAGTCGCGCCGGGCATGAAGCCGGATTTCATCGCCTTCCCCGGCACGCGCTTTTCCAGCGAGCACCATTACTCGGTGTTCATGAAGGGCGGCACGCATTTGACCTCGCACTTGTTGACGCCGGTGTTGATCGACGCCACGACCCTGCAAGTCACCGCCGTGGCGGAACGACCGTGGTACATGGACGCCATGGGCATGTCCCAGCCGCTGCACTTCGGTGACTACGGCGGCATGCCGATGAAGATTCTCTGGGCCGCCCTCGATGTACTGACAATCATCGTGCTCGGCAGCGGCGTGTATTTGTGGGTAGTACGGCGCAGAGCGGCCAAGCCTGAACTGGAAACGACGGAGGCCTCCGCATGAAGCCGCGTCAGTCGAATTTCTGGAAGGTGTTCAGCACGCCGCTGGTGATCGCGCTACTCAGTGCGGCGGGGTTGTTTGCGGCGTTGTTGGGGGATGGCATCTGGGATGCATTGAGCTGGGTTGGGTTGGGCGTTCCGGCGTATCTGGCCATAAGAGGTTTGGTGGTGCGAAGCTGAACACCTGTAGGAGCTGCGGCACGCTGCGATCTTTTGATCTTGATCTTAAAAACAGGATAAAGATCAAAAGATCGCAGCGTTCCGCAGCTCCTACGGCTAACCTCCTGCTCTTCGACGATCACCGAGGTTTGCCAATGTCCGTCCCCAGCATGACCCTGTTCCACAACACGCTCTCCCCGTTCGTACGCAAAGTGATGGTGTTGCTGCACGAGACCGGCCAGCAGGATCGCGTCGCGTTGCAAGACTGTGTGCTCAGCCCGGTCAGCCCCAGTGCCGAGCTCAACGCCGACAACCCGCTGGGCAAGATCCCGGCACTGCGCCTGGCCGACGGCAATGTCATCCATGACAGCCGCGTGATCCTCGATTACCTCGACCACCAACACGTCGGCAACCCGCTGATCCCTCGCGACGGTTCGGCCCGCTGGCGACGTCTGACCCTGGCCTCGATGGCTGACGGAATCATGGATGCCTCGGTGATGGTGCGTTACGAGCAGGTGCTGCGTGCACCGGAAAAACACTGGGACGAATGGCTCGAAGCCCAGCGCGACAAGATCCGTCGCGCCTTGGCCGTTTTGGAAAGTGAAGCGATTGCCGAGCTGACCAGCCATTTCGATGTGGCCGCGATCAGCGTCGCCTGTGCGCTGGGTTACCTTGATCTGCGCTTCCCCGATCTGGGCTGGCGCGAGGCCAATCCGCAACTCGCCAACTGGTTCTTCGAAGTGAGCCAGCGACCGTCCATGATCGCGACCATGCCCAAGCCTTAAAACGGCGGCGCCTGTTCCGGCCTCTTCGCGAGCAGGCTCGCTCCTACAAGTGATTTGTGTTCATGCACAGTGTGGGAGTGAGCCTGCTCGCGATGGCACCACCTCGGTTCCGGCGGCAGTGACGCAAAGATCAGCGTCACCAACACCTCAGCCTCCCGCTGATCCTCACGCAGCCCGCTCATTGCACCACCCCGATATCAAACTCCAGCGGCTTTTGCGGCTTCTGCCCGATACCGTACCAATCCAGTTTGCGCGTCAGCACCATGAACACACCGAGCAAGCCGAACAGCAGCAGCGAACCCATGAGCAGCGCGTAATCCTCGGCACTCAACAAGCCATAGAGCAGGCCATACAACGCCGCCAACCCCGCCGAAAAACTCAAGCCATGACGCACGCTGTGCAGCACGTGGCAGACATAGAACCCGATCAGCAACACACAACCACTGGCCGACAACAGATACGCAGGGGCAAACCCGATGTGTTCCGACAGCGACAGCAGCAACAGGTAAAAGAACGCCAGCGCCACCCCCACCAACGCATATTGCACCGGGTGCACCGCCAGGCTCTTGAGCACTTCGAAGAGAAAGAAACCGGCGAACGTCAGGACGATAAACAACAGCGCATATTTGATCGCCCGGTCACTCTTCAGATATTGATCCACCGGGTCGATGAAGCTCACGCCGAAGCTACGGGCATTGAACCCATCGCAATCATTGCTGCTGACACAGCGGCTCATGGCGTCTTGCAGGTTGGTGGAGAAGAACGTGGTCTGCCAGTCGGCGCTGAAACCGGCGTCGTTGATTTCCCGTTTGGCCGGCAGGAAGTTGCCGATGAAGCTTGGATGCGGCCAGTTGGCGGTCAGGCTGACGCTGCTGCTCTTGCCCACGGGCAGCACCTGCAATGAACCGGTGCCTTGCAGACGCAGGTCGAAACCAAACGCCAGTTCGTTGGTTTTGCTGGTGTCGAGCTGCGGCAGCGTCACTCGCACCCCCTCGCCGAGCCAGCCGACTTGAGTCCCGGGAACGAAGTCCAGGCGCTGGCCGTCGAGTTCCAGTTTCAAGGCATTTTCGATGCCGCGAATGTCGCTGATGCCGACCGCGAGAAATGGCGCATCGAACTGGTAATCGGTGAAGTCTTCCTTGATGCCCAATTGCGCTGGCAGCGAAAAACTGCCGTTGATGCGGTTCTCGGCATGGAACAGCCGCGCTTCGTAAATGCCCCGGGCGCGCAGTTCGGTCTGTACCTGGCCATCGAGTTCGAACCGTTCCGGCAGAAAGTACAAACGCCCGCGTTCTTCGCTCGGCTCGTCATAGCGCTTGTTGGTTTTGTCGTTGAGCTTCCAGTTGTGAATCACTTTGCGGTACGGCACCACCATCACCGGGCCGCTGATCTGCTGGCTGTAACTGGAGCTGCGGGCAATGTCTTGCAGCACGCCGTCGCGCAGTTGCTGGCGCTCGTCGATGACCCCGTCGATCATCAGCAGTGGTATCAGCAACAGCAGGATCAACAGGGCAATGGCCCCGAGCTTTATGGTCAGATTCTTGTTCATGGGACTCTCCCTGTTTTGATGGGCAGAGTCTGGATGGGGTGTATGGGGAATTTGTGGGGGGAATGTGGAGATTGTGTGGAGACTTCACCGGCCCTATCGCGATCAGGCTCACTCCTACAGTTGATCGCATTCCCCTGTAGGAGTGAGCCTGCTCGCGATGGCCACGACGCGGTGTCAGGGCAAGCGCAGGGTCACCTCAACGCCGTTTTCAACATTGCGAATGCTCATTGAACCACCATGCAACTTGACCACTTCCTCGACGAAGTTGAGTCCCAGTCCGGTACTTTTGCGTCCACTGTCCGGGCGCGGCAATGAGTAGAAGCGTTCAGTCAAACGCGGCAAAGCGTAGTCAGGAATCGCCGCCGTCTCATTGAACAAACGAAATTCGATTTGCTCGCCAACCCGCTCGGCACTGAACCGCAGCAACCCCTCGACCGGGGTGAAATCCAGCGCATTCTCCAGCAGATTACCCAGCGCCTGACGCAGCAAAAATGGCTCGCCGATCAGCAGCAGACTCGCCGAGATCGCCTGTTCGATGCGCAATTGCTTGCCTTCGATCCGCGCCGCCTGCCCCTGCAACAACTCATCGACCAACACCGCCAACGGCACCGCCACCCGCTCTTCAAGACCCTGGCGCTGCTCCACCTGCGCCAGGTTCAGCAAGCGCTCGATCAACTGCTGCATCCGCGCACTTTCGCTGTCGATATTGCCGACAAAGCGCAGGCGCTGAACCGGCGGCATTTCACCTTGCAGCAGCTCCGCCGCACCGCGAATCGCCGCCAGCGGACTTTTCAATTCATGGGTCAGCGTGTGCACATAGCGTTCAACGTAGGCCTTGCCTTCCAGTTGCGTACGCATCTGCTCGACCGCCGTGGCCAGTTGCTCAAGTTCGCCACCGCGATAGTGCGGCACTTCCACTCGCCGGCCTTCACTGACGGCCTGGGCATAACCGGTCAAGCGATGCAGTGCGCGGCTCAGCCACCATGACAGCAAGGCGCCGAACAACAAACCGAGGCCAATCAGACCAGCGCCATAAAACAGCAAGCGCCGTTCGGTGCGATCAACGTAAGGCTGTAGCGAGCTGTTGGGTTTGGCCACGGTCACTACGCCAATGATCTGGCCGTTGTCGCGGATCGGCGCGCCGACGTGCATCACCGACGAGCTCGGGTCATCCGGATCGCTGCGGCTGGAACGCGCGCCGTATTCGCCGCGCAAAGTCAGGTAGACGTCATTCCAGCGCGAATAATCTTGCCCCACCGCCACACCGCTGGAATCCAGCACCACCCGGCCCTTGGCGTCGGTGACATAGATGCGATGGTTGACCTGATTCTTCGGCAGGCCCCAGATCGTTGCCTGCGGCTGGCGTTCGCCGTAGGCGCGCAGCAACTCGGGCCAGCGATTTTCGCTGAGGGTGCCAGCCTTGAAATCGTCGCGCAGGATTTCCGCCAGCAGGTTGGCGGTGTCGACCAGGGTTTCTTCGGTGGACTGACGCACACCGGGACGGATCTCCTCCATCACCGTGTTGAGCACGAAATAACCGGTCAGGCCGACAAACAGCACATACACCAGGAAAATCCGCAGCCCCAACGACATCAGCTGTGCCCCGGGCTGTAGCTGTAACCGAGGCCACGATGGGTCTGGATCGGCTCGGCTTCGGCACGCACCAGACGCAGCTTGGCGCGCACGCTTTTGATGTGGCTGTCGATGCTGCGCTCGTAACCGGCATCCGCCGCCACACCCAATGCGTCGAGCAATTGCTCGCGGCTGAACACCCGTTCCGGTTGGTCGAGCAGGCATTGCAGCAGGCGGAATTCGTGACGGGTCAGGCTCAGAGGCTGACCGCGATAAGCAATCTGCACGCGCTCGGGATCGATGCGAAACAACGCCGAGGACACCTCAACCGTGGGCCGTGGCGCCATGCGCTTGAGAATCGCGCGAACCCGCGCCGCCACTTCCCGTGGGCTGAACGGCTTGACCACGTAGTCGTCGGCACCGATTTCAAGCCCCACGACACGGTCGATCTCGGCGTCCCGCGCACTGAGGAACAGCACCGGCACTTCACTGAAGCGGCGCAGCTGTTTGCAGGTTTCGAAACCGCTGATGTCCGGCAGGCCGATGTCGAGAATGATCAGATCGGCCGGGGTCTGGCGCTGATGTTCCAGCGCCGCCGCGCCGAGGCTCACCCAAGTGGTGGTGAACCCATCGCCCTGCAAGGCAAAAATCAGCGTATCGGCAATCGCCGCTTCGTCTTCGACAATCAGGATATGAGGCATGGCGTCCGAGCCCGTGGGTTAAGTGCGCGAACGGTGCCCCAAGCCTGACGTTACGTCAATGAGACCACTTGGCTTAACAGTCCGGTTTGTCGGCGGTGAAGCGCCGCGCCGGGTTCACTGCTGCGCCAAACTCGCGCAAGGCCTTGGCACCGATCAGCAGCGGATAGTTGAAGTTGCTGCGGTCGGTCAGGTTGACCTCCACGGTGCGCTTGACGTTGCCCAGGCACAGCTCCAGATCGACCACCGGGCGCTTGGCGACTTCGGTGGCTTCGCGATCTTCGTCTTCTTCATCGGAGCGGCTCTTGATCTTGCTGATGCGCGCAACCTTGTGTTCGTAGACCTTGTTGCTGGCGTCCTTGGTGCCGAGACGGAAGCGCACCCAGTCGTCGCCATCGCGGGTGAAAGTCTCGATGTCCTTGGCCGACAGCGACGCGGTCAGCGCGCCGGTGTCCATTTTGGCCTTGAGCACTTCACCGCCGATTTCCGGCAGCGCGATGTATTCGTAACGCCCGTACAGGGTCGGCTCGGCGGCCATGACTGGCAGGGCGACGAGGGCAAACAGTGCAAGGAGGGATTTCACGTAAGGGGCTTCCTTGAAAAATGAGGGCGGCAGACGTGGGATTTTAGACCTTGTTCCACCCGATCGTTCCCACGCTCTGCGTGAGCATGCATCCAGTGACGCTCTGCGTCACAGGGACGCGGAGCGTCCCGGGCGGCGTTCCCACGCAGAGCGTGGGAACGATCATCCAACCCGCAGCATAGCGGTACAACAGTGAAACATTCGTCAGGTGCAAATTTGGCCTGTCGCCCGAAGCCACTTATCATGGCGCGTCCATCCGCTTTCATAGAGTTGCTTATGCGCCGCCTGCTCACCGGCTGTTTCGTCACCCTGCTGCTGTTGCTCAACACCCTGATTCTGATCGGGCCGTTGATGATCTTTGCCCTGCTCAAACTGGTAGCGCCCGGGCGCTGGCGTGATTACGCGTCGGGGGCGGTAATGTGGATTGCCGAGACCTGGGCAGAAATCGACAAGCTGATTTTTCGCCTGTGCATTCCTACTCAATGGGACATTCGTGGCGGCGAAAACCTGCGCGGAGACACCTCTTATCTGGTGGTCAGCAACCATCAGTCGTGGGTCGACATTCCGGCGCTAATCCAGACCCTCAACCGGCGCACGCCGTTCTTCAAGTTCTTCCTCAAGAAAGAACTGATCTGGGTGCCGTTTCTGGGCCTGGCCTGGTGGGCGCTGGATTACCCGTTCATGAAGCGCTACACCAAGGCGTTTCTGGCGAAAAACCCGGAACTGGCGGGCAAGGATCTGGAGATCACCAAACAGGCGTGCGAGCTGTTCAAGCGTCAGCCCGTGACCGTGGTGAATTATCTGGAGGGCACCCGCTACACCGCCGCGAAAAGCGCGCAGCAACAGTCACCGTTCAGCCACTTGCTCAAGCCCAAGGCTGGCGGCGTGGCGTTTGTATTGGCGGCGATGGGTGAACAACTGGATGCGATCCTCGACGTCACCGTGGTTTACCCACAGGCGACGATTCCAGGATTCTGGGATTTGATCAGTGGCAACGTGCCGCGAGTGATCATCGACATCAAGACCCGCGAACTCGACCCGGCGCTGTGGCAGGGCGATTACGAAAACGATGCGGTGTTTCGCCAGAAGGTCCAGAGCTGGGTCAACCAGCTCTGGGACGAGAAGGATCAGCGCATCGCTGAACTGAAGAACGGGCGCGGCTGAATCAGCTACCGGTGCCAGTGCCCCAGATGCCGCCCAGACTGCTCAGCAGCGAGCCGCCAACGCCCTGCTGACCGAGGTATTGCAGAATCACCGGGGCAAACTGGCCGATCATGCCGCTGTCCATGCCCAAGGCGCTGAACGCATTGTTCAGGTCATTGGTGTCCTTGACGTTGCCCAAGGCATTTTCCAGCCCGGCCGACTTGCCCGACGAGCCGAGCAAACCGCTCAGCGCAGCCAGATTGCCACCGCCGCCGGAGAGTTTGTCGATGCCCGGCACTTCCTTGGCCAATTGCGAATAGTCGGTGCTGCTCAGCTGGTTCTTCGCCAGCCCCAGCATCGCACTGGTGCCGCCCACGGCTTGCTGCGGGGTAACGTTCAGCGCACTCAGAGCGCTCAACAAACCAGCGGTTTCCGAAGTCGGTGCCGCAGCGGCAGCCTTGTCGCCGCCCTGCATGCTCGAAGCTGCCTTGGTCACATCTTCCAGGCTGAAACCGGCGAACACCGGGCCGGCCGCCAGGGTCATGAGTGATGCCAAGGCAAAACCGCGTGAAATCTTCATTCAGACATCCTCTTGCGCTGTGGAAACCGCCCGTTGAATAGGCGGTGAAGCTGCCGGTTTGACCGGGTATCCGCCGGCATGTTCCTCGCCCGCGCATCCATTTTCAGCATCGCCACGTATATAAAACGTGAAACCCTGGAATTGCCGCGATGAATGGCACAAGCGCCGTCACTGAACTAGCCTGTGAACAGCCCGAGATCAGTCCTTGTCGCCCACGCCTTGCCTGGAGACTCATCATTTCCATCGCCGACACCGATCAGCTGCGACACCTGTTGGCCCAGTGTTCACTGGGCGACCGTCGCGCCTTCGAAACCCTGTACCGCAGCGTCGGCCCGCGCCTGCACGGCGTTGCCTTGCGCTTTATGGGCCGACCCGATCTGGCCGAAGAAGTGCTGCAGGAAAGCTTCGTGCGCATCTGGAACAACGCGTCGCGCTACGAAGCGCATCTGTCGGCGCCGCTGACCTGGATGATCAACATCACCCGCAATCAGGCCATCGACCAACTGCGCAAACAGCGCGACCGGCCGCTGAGCGATCTCGAACAGGACGTACTGCCGGACGAAAGTCCTTCGGCGCATGAACAATTGAGCAGCGCCCGCGAGGCTCATGCGCTGAACCGTTGCCTGGAAACCCTCGACAGCATGCAGCGCCAGTCGATCAGCGTGGCCTACTTTCAGGGCCTGTCGTGTACTGAACTGGCCGAGCATCTGGCCACGCCGCTGGGCACAGTTAAGTCGTGGATCCGCCGGGGCATGGAGCGCCTGCGCCGGTGCCTTGAATCATGAACTACCAGACCCCTGCAATGCGCCGCGCCCTCGCCGCCGATTACGTGATCGGGTTGATGGGTTCGGCTGCGCGTCGACGCTTCGAACAATTGCTGCTCGACGACGCGGCACTGCGTGCCGAGCTGGCGCACTGGCAAGACACTCTGGCGACCCTCACCGAATCCCTGCCGGAGCAACCGGTGCCCGACCGCGTATGGCATGGCATTACCGCGCGGATTGAGCCGCAAGTCCTGCATGTGCCGGAAAAACGTCGGTTCTGGAACTGGCTGCGTATCACGGCTGCGCTGTGCTCGATCGTGGTGCTGGTGTTCCTCGGCTCGCTGTACAACCGCGACGACGCCCGCTACCGCGCCACCCTGCTGAGCGCCGACGCGCAACCGGCGCTCAAGGTCGAGGCGCATGCTGATTATCTGCAAGTCGAGCCGCTGACCCTCGCCGCCATCGATTCAACTCGCAGCCTGGAACTGTGGGCGATCCCGGCGGATGGCAAGCCGATCTCGCTGGGGGTGATCCCGGCCGGGGGTAAAGGCAAGGTTGAGTTGAGTGATGCGCAGAAAGTGTTGATCGGCAAGCCGGTTGCGTTGGCGGTGACTCTTGAGCCGAAGGGTGGCTCGCCGACGGGCAAACCAACGGGGCCGGTGTTGTATCAAGGGGCGTTGGCGGCGCTCTGACTTTGAATCCATTAGCTCAGATTCTTCTTACCAGGCTTATCACCATCTCAAAAAAAGCTAAAAAACTGTCAGATCTGACAGTTGGTGCCAGTCCCCTACAAGGCCAACATTGGTGCTCCCATTACGTAACGGAGTACAAATGATGAAGTTGAAAATTGTCGCTGGTGTCCTGGTTACGGTGGCTATGATGAGCACCGCCTATGCAGCAACGTGCCCTACTCTCTCGGTGACCCATTCTCAAGACGCCGAAGACCTCACCTTCACCTCTGCACGGCTTAAAGACAAAGACAGTCCCAATTCAGTTGTTATCTGCCGACTTGAAGGCAAGGACGACCTCGCCGCCTCGATCGGTTACAGAAATGACACTGCGGTAAAAGCGACCAACCCTGAGAATTGGAGCGGCGATGATTGTTCTGTCAAGGACGGTGATGCCCGCAAATGCGCGTTCGAGGTAGCGAAATAATGTCTAGTCCTGAAATAGGTTTACACCTGTTTCAGCCTCAAAACGCCCGATGCACCGCATCGGGCGTTTTGTATTTCAGCGACAGATGAGGCCGCTCGTTGTTATAGATCTGCACCGACTCGTCCACCATCCGGATGGCCTCTGCAAAATCTTTGGGGCGATGCAGCAATA
>NZ_JACSZV010000047.1 GCF_014472415.1 Pseudomonas sp. N40(2020) | reverse complement strand
GATCGAACCGTTAAAAGAGCCAAACAGCACCGCTCTTTCAACTCCTTCCAGGCTTCGATGAACTGAAGCAACCCGCTATCGAAAACCGTATAACTCATTGAATCTCAAGGAGTTTTCCGTTTCGACTACGCCGGAAGTGGGGCGAATTATAGACTTCCAGAATCTGCCGTCAACCACTAATTTCGCTTTTCTTTCAATCACTTGCAGATCGGTTAAAAAACACCCAAATTCTTCTCTATATAGGAAGCAAACGCCATTCCTTCTATATAGAAGGAATCGTCAGACCACTCCTCCCTCCTTCAACGCGGCAACCGCACCCGCGCCCAAGCCCAGTACCCGCTGCAAAACCTCCAGCGTGTGCTCGCCCAATAAAGGAGGCGCCCGGTGATACTCGACCGGCGTCTCAGACAGCCGAATAGGGCTGGCCACCTGAGGCACCATCCCCGCCAACGCATGCGGCAACTCAATCGCCAACCCACGCGCCTTCACTTGCGGATCCTCGAACACCTGGGACAGATCATTGATCGGTCCACACGGCACACCAGCCTGCTCCAACTGGGCCACCCATTCAGCTGTGGTCTTGAACACCGTCGCCTGGCGGATGAGGGGAATCAACACCGCCCGGTTCGCCACCCTCAGCTTATTAGTAGTGAAACGCGGATCATCAGCCCACTGTGGCTGCCCCGCCACTTCAGCGAACTTGCGGAATTGCCCGTCATTACCCACGGTCAGAATGAAATCACCATCAGCCGTCGGAAAATCCTGATAAGGCACGATGTTGGGATGTGCGTTACCAAGACGCTTGGGCGCATTGCCCGTAGTCAGATAGTTCATCGCCTGGTTAGCCAGACACGCGACCTGCACATCCAGCAACGCCATATCAATGTGCTGGCCACCGCCATCGTGATCGCGATGAGCCAGTGCCGCGAGGATCGCCACCGCCGAATAGAGACCGGTCAGAATATCCGTCAGCGCCACACCGACCTTCACCGGCCCGGCGCCCTCATCACCCTCAGGCCGGCCGGTCAGACTCATCAGCCCGCCCAACCCCTGGATCATGAAGTCATAGCCCGCGCGCTTGGCGTAAGGCCCGGTCTGACCAAACCCCGTGATCGAGCAATAGATCAGATCCGGATTGATCGCCTTCAGCGATTCATAATCCAATCCATAAGCCGCCAGGCCACCCACCTTGAAGTTCTCGATCAGGATGTCGGACTTAGCCGCCAGCTCCCGCACAAGCTTCTGCCCTTCCGGGCGGGTGAAGTCGATGGTCACCGATTGCTTGTTGCGGTTGGCCGACAGGTAGTAAGCCGCTTCAGACGTGTTCTCGCCATAAGCATCTTTAAGGAACGGCGGCCCCCAGGCGCGCGTGTCGTCACCATTGCCCGGGCGCTCGACCTTGATCACTTCGGCGCCAAGGTCGGCGAGGATCTGCCCGGCCCACGGCCCGGCCAATACTCGCGATAAATCCAGTACCCGCAGATGCGACAGCGCGCCCATGGTCGCTCTCCTATTAATAGAACGCCTGCAGACCGGTTTGCGCACGCCCCAGGATCAACGCGTGAACGTCGTGGGTCCCTTCATAGGTATTCACCACCTCCAGGTTAACCAGATGACGGGCCACGCCGAACTCATCGGAGATACCGTTGCCGCCCAACATGTCGCGCGCCATACGGGCGATATCGAGCGACTTGCCGCACGAGTTGCGCTTCATGATCGAAGTGATTTCCACGGCAGCCGTGCCTTCATCCTTCATGCGACCCAGACGCAGGCAGCCTTGCAGCGCCAGAGTGATCTCGGTCTGCATGTCTGCCAGCTTCTTCTGGATCAACTGAGTGGCGGCCAATGGGCGACCGAACTGGTGGCGATCCAGGGTGTATTGGCGGGCGGTGTGCCAGCAGAACTCAGCAGCACCCAGTGCGCCCCAGGAAATGCCGTAACGCGCGGAGTTGAGGCAGGTGAATGGACCTTTCAGACCGCGCACGTCCGGGAAGATGTTTTCTTCCGGTACGAATACGTTGTCCATCACGATCTCACCGGTGATCGAAGCACGCAGGCCGACCTTGCCGTGAATCGCCGGCGCGCTCAGCCCCTTCCAGCCCTTCTCCAGCACGAAGCCTCGAATGTCGCCGGCATCGTCCTTGGCCCACACCACGAACACATCAGCGATCGGGCTGTTGGTGATCCACATTTTCGCGCCGGTCAGGCTGTAGCCACCGTCGACCTTTCGTGCGCGAGTAATCATCGCTCCCGGGTCAGAACCGTGGTTAGGCTCGGTCAGTCCGAAGCAACCGATCCATTCGCCGGACGCCAGTTTAGGCAGGTATTTCTGTTTCTGGGCTTCGGTGCCGAATTCGTTGATTGGCACCA
Source organism: Pseudomonas sp. N40(2020) (assembly GCF_014472415.1). Taxonomy (GTDB): domain Bacteria; phylum Pseudomonadota; class Gammaproteobacteria; order Pseudomonadales; family Pseudomonadaceae; genus Aquipseudomonas. The sequence goes on along the minus strand of NZ_JACSZV010000047.1, from coordinate 44,934 downwards.
TCACCAGCGAGGACTGCACGCTCATCATCGAACGATAGCCGGAATCGACACGCTCCACTTCACGGGCAATCAAGCCGTAGCTGACATAGTTGAGACCGCTGCCACCGTATTGCTCTGGGATGGTTGCACCCAACAGGCCGACTTCGCCCATTTCGCGGAAGATCGCCGGATCAGTCTTCTCATGGCGGAAGGCTTCGAGGACACGCGGTGCGAGGCTCTGTTGAGCGAACTGCTCGGCGGTGTCGCGGATCATGCGCTCTTCCTCGGTGAGCTGTTGATCCAGCAGCAGGGGATCGATCCAGTTGAAGCTAGCTTTACCGCCCATGAGTGTGTCCTCGCAAATCGGGTGAATTAACGTGGCATTGATCCTAGGCGCGGTTAGCCGTCGCAGCAAACGAGGATTTCGCATTCTGTTGTGCTAATTTCTCACTCCGAAACGTCGCTGAATGCCTTTTACGCGGCGCATTAGTGAGATTGACGTATATGCGCAGGAAGATCCCCAGCACTACCGCCCTGATCAGCTTCGAAGCCGCCGCTCGCCACGAGAGCTTCACCAAGGCCGCCGAAGAACTTTCACTCACGCAGGGCGCCATTTGCCGACAGATCGCCAGCCTTGAGGATTTCCTCAGCGTGGAACTGTTCCGACGCTCACGACGCGGTGTGAAGCTGACCGAAGCAGGACTTTCCTACAGCCGCCGGGTGGCCACGCAACTCGATGCGGTAGAGCGCGATACGTTGTCAGTGATGGGCCAGCAGGGCACCAATGTGATCGAATTGGCGGTGGTGCCGACCTTCGGCACGCAATGGCTGCTGCCAAGGCTCAAGGATTTCCAGCTCAAGCACCCGGAAGTCACCGTCAACCTTACCAACCGCACTCGCCCGTTCCTGTTTGCCGATACCGACTTCGACGCGGCGATCTACTTTGGCGATGCTGACTGGTCCGGTACCGAATCCCACAGGCTAATGGGCGAAAATCCGATGCCGGTGTGCAGCCCCGCCCTACTCGGCAACAAGACACATCTGACAGCCGATGAGATTGCCGAACTACCACTTCTACAGCAGACCACTCGCCCTTACGCTTGGCGCCAGTGGTTCTACTCGCAACACCTGAATATCCCTCGCGACATGACAGGCCCGCGCTACGAGCTATTCTCCATGCTGGCTCAGGCGGCCATGCACGACATGGGTATCGCGCTGATCCCACCGTTCCTGATCCAGCGCGAATTGGCCGAGAAACGCCTGGTGATTGCCAACCCGCAGGCACTCTCCAGCATCAAGGCGTATTACCTGATGATTCCGGAGCGAAAGGTCGAATCGGCGTCTCTGAAGGCATTTCGCGACTGGTTGGTAAATCAAGCGCAGAGCTACAGCCTAGAGGGATAAAGGCTCACAGCCATACCTAACCCCGTAGTCAGGAAATCAAAAGCCCTACAGATATAAGTATTTGTCGCATATTCAGCGACTGTATCCGAAAGTCGTACAGACGTCCCACAAGCGCCTGCCGACGTGGCTTTGAGCCTTCACGCGCGACTCATCACGGCTTATTCACGTCGCCGATGAGAAATTTTTTCAAATTCAGCCAGAATCCTTACAAGGCACGGCCTGCAAGGGATTCAACCGGTTATCTGCGACATTCGGTCACGGGATGACTTGTAGTTAATTTTCCGTCACCCGTCATAATCCCTTGAAGGGCATAAAGTTCGCCTGCAAAATGCCGCGCCCCGCCCTGATTTGGCGGGATCGTGCTGATCGGCCGCCCCAGTCGCACCATCCGCAGTGCCTGGGTTTACTCAATAAGATCACGCAGGAGATTTGACGTGCACATTGGTGTTCCTCTCGAAACCCAGACCGGTGAAACAAGGGTTGCTGCAACCCCGGAAACCATTAAAAAGCTGATCAGCCAAGGTCATAAGGTCACTGTGCAAACCGGCGCCGGCGTTAAAGCCAGTGTTGTCGACAGTGCCTATGAAGCGGCAGGCGCAACCATTGGCAGTGCCAACGATGCGTTTGGCGCCGAGCTGATTCTCAAAGTGGTCGCCCCAAGCGACGCCGAACTGACGCTGATCAAGCGCGGCACGGTGCTGGTTGGCATGCTCAACCCGTTCAACAACAAAACCATCGCCAAAATGGCCGAGTGCGGGATTACCGCGTTCGCCCTGGAAGCGGCGCCGCGTACCTCTCGGGCGCAGAGTCTCGATGTGTTGTCGTCCCAGGCGAACATTGCCGGTTACAAAGCTGTGTTGCTGGCCGCTCACTACTATCCACGCTTCATGCCGATGCTGATGACTGCTGCGGGCACCGTGAAAGCGGCGCGCGTGCTGATTCTCGGTGCCGGTGTGGCCGGGTTGCAGGCGATTGCCACGGCGAAACGTCTGGGTGCGGTGATCGAAGCGTCTGACGTGCGTCCGGCGGTGAAGGAGCAGATCGAATCCCTCGGCGCCAAGTTCGTCGACGTGCCTTACGAGACCGATGAAGAGCGCGAATGCGCGGTCGGTGTCGGCGGCTATGCGCGGCCGATGCCAGCGAGCTGGATGCAGCGTCAGGCCCAGGCCGTACATGAACGCGCCAAGCAGGCCGACATTGTCATCACCACTGCACTGATTCCGGGCCGCAAGGCGCCGACGCTGTTGAGCGCGGAGACAGTGGCGCAGATGAAACCGGGGTCGGTGGTCATCGATCTCGCCGCCGCGCAGGGCGGCAACTGCCCGCTGACCGTGGCCGATCAGGTGGTGATCGAGAATGGCGTAACCATTTGCGGCCCGACCAATCTCGCCGGTGAAGTCGCCGCAGACGCTTCGGCGCTGTACGCGCGCAACCTGCTGGACTTCCTGAAGTTGGTCTTCACTAAAGAAGGCCAGTTCGACGTCAACCTCGAAGACGACATCGTCGCCGCGTGCCTGATGTGCCGCGACGGCCAAGTCATCCGCAAAAACGCCTAAGCAGGGATTCAGACGATGGAAGAGCTTATCTCCCCCGGTATCTACAACCTGATCATCTTCGTGCTGGCGATTTATGTCGGTTATCACGTGGTCTGGAACGTTACGCCTGCGCTGCACACGCCTTTGATGGCGGTGACCAACGCCATTTCCGCGATCGTGATTGTCGGCGCCATGCTGGCCGCCGCACTGACCGTCACGCCGCTGGGCAAAACCATGGGCACCCTGGCCGTGGCACTGGCCGCGGTCAATGTGTTCGGTGGCTTCCTGGTCACTCGCCGCATGCTTGAGATGTTCAAGAAGAAAGCCCCGAAAGTAAAAGAAGAGGCGCCGAAGTAATGAGCATGAATCTCGTCACGACGCTCTACCTGATCGCGTCGATCTGCTTTATCCAGGCCCTCAAAGGCCTGTCGCACCCGACCACTTCGCGGCGCGGCAACCTGTTCGGCATGCTCGGCATGGCGCTGGCCATCCTCACCACCGTCGGCCTCATTTATAAGCTCGGCGCTGAGCTGGCGACTGCAGGTATCGGTTATGTGATCGTCGGCCTGCTGATCGGCGGCACTGCCGGCTCGATCATGGCCAAGCGCGTTGAAATGACCAAGATGCCGGAACTGGTCGCCTTCATGCACAGCATGATCGGCCTTGCGGCTGTGTTCATCGCCATTGCGGCGGTGGTCGAGCCGCAATCGCTGGGCATCGTCAAACAGCTGGGCGACGCTATTCCAGCGGGCAACCGTCTGGAGCTGTTCTTGGGCGCGGCGATTGGTGCAATAACCTTCTCCGGTTCGGTGATCGCTTTCGGCAAGCTGTCGGGCAAGTACAAGTTCCGGCTGTTTCAAGGTGCACCGGTACAGTTCGCCGGTCAGCACAAGCTGAACGCGGTACTGGGCCTAGCCACGCTGGCTCTCGGCTTGACCTTCATGTTCACCGGCAACCTCACCGCGTTCGCGCTGATGCTGGCGCTGGCGTTCGTGATGGGCGTGCTGATCATCATCCCTATCGGCGGCGCCGACATGCCGGTGGTGGTATCGATGCTCAACAGCTATTCCGGCTGGGCGGCGGCGGGTATCGGCTTCTCGCTGAACAACTCGATGCTGATCATCGCCGGTTCGCTGGTGGGCTCGAGCGGTGCGATCCTCTCGTACATCATGTGCAAGGCGATGAACCGCTCCTTCTTTAATGTACTGCTCGGCGGTTTCGGCAATACGGTGGACGCTGGCCCGGCCGGCGCGAAAGAAGCGCGTCCGGTGAAGTCCGGTTCGGCTGATGACGCAACCTTCCTGCTGACCAACGCCGACACCGTGATCATCGTGCCAGGCTACGGTCTGGCGGTGGCGCGCGCGCAGCACGCACTGAAAGAGTTGACCGAGAAGCTGACTCACCGTGGCGTGACCGTGAAGTACGCGATCCACCCAGTGGCCGGGCGGATGCCTGGGCACATGAACGTCCTGCTCGCCGAGGCCGAAGTGCCTTACGACCAAGTGTTCGAGATGGAAGACATCAACTCCGAGTTCGGTCAGGCAGACGTGGTGCTGGTGCTCGGCGCGAACGACGTGGTCAACCCGGCCGCGAAGAACGATCCGAAGTCGCCGATTGCCGGCATGCCGATTCTCGAAGCATTCAAGGCCAAGACCATCATCGTCAACAAGCGCTCGATGGCCAGCGGCTATGCCGGTCTGGACAACGAACTGTTCTATCTTGACAAGACCATGATGGTTTTCGGCGACGCGAAAAAAGTCATCGAAGACATGGTCAAAGCGGTCGAGTAACTCTGCACTGCAACATCGAACGCCCCGACTTGTCGGGGCGTTTTTGTTTGCGCAAAGCGTCGGACAATATGCCGCGTTGTTGCAGATCCGGTAACGATGTTTTACTTGAAAGCCGCTAAATAGACGCCTCTTTTGCGACCTTGGTAGCGGGACAGGCGCCCGTCAAATTCACTAGACTGCGCATCCTGCTACTCGCTACCCGAGAAAATAATCCATGTACCGTGACCGTATTCGCCTGCCTTCGTTGTTGGATAAAGTGATGAGCGCCGCCGACGCCGCCGCACTGATCGAAGATGGCATGACCGTCGGCATGAGCGGCTTCACCCGCGCCGGCGAAGCCAAAGCCGTCCCTCATGCACTGGCTGAGCGAGCCAAGGTCACGCCGCTGAAAATCAGCCTGATGACTGGCGCGAGTCTGGGCAACGACCTCGACAAGCAACTGACCGAGGCAGGCGTCCTGTCGCGCCGTATGCCGTTCCAGGTCGATAGCACCTTGCGCAAGGCGATCAACGCCGGCCAAGTCATGTTCATTGACCAGCACCTTTCGGAAACCGTCGAGCAACTGCGCAACCAGCAACTGAAGCTGCCGGACATCGCCGTGATTGAAGCCGTGGCCATCACCGAACAGGGCCACATCGTGCCGACCACCTCCGTGGGCAACTCGGCGAGCTTCGCGATTTTCGCCAAGCAGGTGATCGTCGAGATCAACCTGGCGCACAACGCCAACCTCGAAGGCCTGCATGACATCTATATCCCGACCTATCGTCCGACGCGCACGCCGATCCCGCTGGTAAAAGTCGACGACCGCATCGGCAGCACCGCGATCCCGATTCCGCCGGAGAAGATCGTCGCCATTGTCATCACCCAGCAAGCGGATTCGCCTTCGACCGTGTCGTCGCCGGATGTCGACACCAACGCCATCGCCGATCACCTGATCACCTTCTTCAAGCAGGAAGTCGACGCCGGGCGCATGACCAACAAACTCGGCCCGTTGCAGGCCGGGATCGGCAACATCGCCAACGCGGTGATGTGCGGCCTGATCGACTCGCCGTTCGAAGACCTGACCATGTACTCCGAAGTACTGCAGGATTCGACGTTCGACCTGATCGACGCCGGCAAGCTGAGCTTCGCCTCGGGCAGTTCGATCACCTTGTCGGAACGTCGCAACAGCGACGTGTTCGGCAATCTGGAGAAGTACAAGGACAAGCTGGTGCTGCGTCCGCAGGAGATTTCCAACCATCCGGAAGTGGTGCGGCGCTTGGGCATCATCGGGATCAACACGGCGCTGGAGTTCGACATCTACGGCAACGTCAACTCCACCCACGTCTGCGGCACACGGATGATGAACGGCATCGGCGGCTCCGGCGACTTCGCGCGCAACGCGCATCTGGCGGTGTTCGTGACCAAGTCGATTGCCAAGGGTGGCGCGATTTCCAGCGTGGTGCCGATGGTCAGCCACGTTGACCACACCGAGCATGACGTCGACATTTTGGTGACCGAAGTGGGTCTGGCAGATCTGCGCGGCCTGGCACCTCGGGAGCGTGCGCGGGTGATCATCGACAATTGTGTGCACCCTGATTATCGCCAGGCGTTGAATGATTACTTCACTGCAGCCTGTGCAATCGGCGGTCACACCCCGCACATCCTGCGCGAAGCGTTGAGCTGGCATATCAACCTGGAAGAAACCGGGCGCATGCTGAAGGTGTAATTCGCACAGATATTCCACTGGCGCAAACACAGCTTGCGTCAGTGGGATTCTAAAAACCCCAGGCCTGCCAAAAACTGTACTGCTGTACCGGTCTATTCCTACAGCTAATCCCTACAAATTCTTCGAAATCAGGTTAAAACGCACCACTTAAGTGCGGACAGGTACAGTTTGCTCGATTTTGACCCATACACCCCCTATAAACAGTTAACTGGTCACTCACAATACAGTTGAACTGTATCTAGAGAGACTGGCCAAACGAGAGGATCATGGGCACCAGTCAAACCACTACCTGATCCCGCCACAAGCGGAAGGATGTCAACCATGGAACGTACACTCAGTTCCGAACTGTTCTTCGAAGACAAAGCTGTAAACACCCAGGCTTCCCTGCCTCTGCGCGTTATCGCCAACCTGATGTTGTGGCAGCGCCGCATCTCCAGCCGCCACCAACTGGCTCGTCTGGATTCGCGTCTGCTGGCTGACGCCGGTATCAGCGAAGCACAACGCTACGAAGAGCTGAGCAAGCCGTTCTGGCGCTAAGTAGCGTCGCTGGCTCTGGTCGTTAGACCCATCGCCAGCAACCCGAATTGAACAAACAGAACCCGTCGCGGGAAACCGCGACGGGTTTTGTCGTTTCAGGGCCGTGAAAACCCGAACAAGTACAGTTAGATAAAAACCAAAATACACCAGCACAATTTAAAGGCGCCACTCAGGGCTGTCCGTGAACACGTCATTCGTCACAACGCTTTCCTCGCTCGCATCACCAAGCCTAATATCAACGTAGAACGTGGCGAATGCTGTGCAACTGGCGTCTGACTCCCAGATACCGAGCCACCTCTCTATACGGTTTATCCACAGGAGTTACACCATGTCCCGTCTTCGTCTGCTCAGCGCTGCCGCCCTGCTGGCCGTGGCTGCCAACGCCAGCGCCACCAGCTTCATCGTGACTACCGATGCTGTCGTCGGTGCCCTGAAGTCCTCGTCCGATGCCACTTCCGACGTCACTTCGTCCTTCCGTGACGACAAAATCGTGCTCGCTGCCCGTGACGACGCTGCCAGCTTCGTGGCCAGCGAAGGCGAAATCCGTGGCGTAAAGCTGGAAAGCGCGCTGGATCACATCCGTCATCAGGCGCCACAACTGCAAGCAACCGACGCACAGTTGGCTCAAGCCATTCTGACGATCTAAGCGATTGCGGTATCGCGGGACACGCCGGTCGTGTCCCGATGTTTCGGCGCTGGCTCTAGAACAGGCATTGCGCTAGCCTTGCGGCTCGACAACCGTTACCGAGTCCCATGCGTTTTCTTCAAAATCTGCTTTTCCCATCTGTATTGTTAACAGCCTGCTGGACGACGTCGGTCGATGCCTTCGATATGTCGACACAGAACACCGTCGTCAGCGTTTGGGCGACCGGCATGGTGTCTTCCGCGCCTTTCGACCGTAAACTGCTGCTCGCCGCTCACGATGATGCGGCAGTGTTTGTTGCCAGTGACGGAGAACTGCGAGGCGCTCGACTGGAATCCGCACTGCACTACCTGCGCAAAACCCGGCCGAAACTTCATGTAAGCGACCTTGAACTGGCGCAAGCAATTCTCGTCCAATAGCTATCTTTGTCCTTCCGGAGTCGTTCCATGCGTAGCCCGCTGATTGCTGCCGCCCTTGGCCTGTTTTTGTTGGCCGACGTGGCCCAGGCGCACACCCTGGTAGCCACCAGTAACATCATCGTTCGTGCCTCCCAGCGCACTATCGATTTCACATCCGATACCACCACATCGATTCGCGACTCGAAAATCATCCGCGAAGCCCACGACGACGCCGCCAGTTTCGTTGCCAGCAACGGTGATATCCGTGGTGCGCACCTGGAAGCCGCGCTCAACACCTTGCGTACACGCGTGCCAGAAGCGCGTGACGCCAGTGATCAGGTACTCGCCGAAGCCATCCTCGCACTGTGAAGTCACTCTGCGCCTGGCTACTGGCCGGGGCGTTGTTGCTGCTTGGCAACAACGCCCACGCCGGCCTGCAATTACGGCTCAAGACCGACGGTCTGACGCCCGCCCAACAACAGGCCAGTCAGGCGCTGATCGATGAAGCCATGCAGGCATTGCCGCCGAGCTTCATCAAGCGGTTGGATCGGCGCATCGATGTCGGCTGGACCGACGACATGCCCGGCAATGCCTATGGCCAAGCCACGCTGGTCGCCGAACTTGATCTGAACCGCAAACTGCTCGCCAGTCTCACCGATGGCAGCGCGGCCAAAGAAAAAACCAATCGCCCCCACGTCACTGTGCGTCAGGAACTGCTCGCCACGGTGCTGCACGAAATCACCCACATTTATGATCGCGCGCGTTTGTGGCCGAGTGCCGAACGCACGCTGATCCAGCGTTGCACACGGCGTTTCAACAGCGCCGGGCTGATCGGCATTCCCGATGAGTGCCGTGGCCAGAACGGCCGTCGCTTCACTCTTAGCGACGACCCGCGCCTGCTCGACCTTGCCGGTTGGCAGCAATACGTCGGCCGTCGCGGCGAACGCGAGCAACATAATCGGCAGATCGCTCGCAGCCCGGATCTTTACGAGATCTCCAGCCCGAAAGAGTTTGTCGCGGTCAACATGGAATATTTCCTCCTCGACCCGAGCTACGCCTGCCGACGCCCGGCGTTGTATCGCTATTACCAGGAACACTTCGGCTGGGCACCACCAGCCCCGAATTCCTGCGCCAAGACCTTTGCGTTTCTGAACGCCGGCAACGACTTCGCCAAGCAACCCTTGGGGCAAGTCGACCCGGAACGTGTCTATGCCGTGGATTACCTGCTCGCCGAGGCCAATCAAAATTGGGTCAGCCGTTGGGGCCACAGCATGTTACGTCTGGTGATCTGCGCGCCCGGTCGACCGCGTGGCCCGGATTGCCGGCTCGATCTGGATCAGCATCTGGTGCTGTCGTATCGCGCCTTTGTTGGCGATGTGCAGCTGTCGAGTTGGGACGGACTGGTCGGCAAATACCCGTCGCGACTGTTCGTCCTGCCACTGGCGCAGGTCATCGACGAATACACCAAGACCGAACTGCGCAGCCTCGCCTCGGTGCCGCTGAACCTGTCACGCAGCGAGATCGAAGGCGTGGTCGAACACGCCGCCGAGATGCACTGGAGCTACGACGGCAACTACTTCTTCCTGTCCAACAACTGCGCGGTGGAAGGCCTGAAGCTGTTGCGCAGCGGCAGCAACAACGCGCAGCTCACCGGTCTGGACAGCATCATGCCCAACGGATTGCTGGAAGTGCTCAAAGGCCGTGGGCTGGCCGATACCAGCGTGCTGGATGATCCGAAAGAGGCGCTGCGTCTGGGTTATCGCTTCGATTCGTTCCGCGATCGCTATCAGGCGATGTTCGACGTATTGAAGAAGCAATTGCCGATCAAACAGAACACTGTTGAAGAATGGCTTTCGTTGACCGCCGAACAACGCCGTGAATGGTTCGACCGTGCCGACCTGCGCACTAGCGCTGCACTGTTGCTGCTCGAGCAAGCGAGTTATCGCCGACAGTTGCTGCTGGCACAGGATGAGGTCAAGCAGCGTTACCTCGGTGCGCGCGAACTGGAAAACGGAGGGATGGACAAGGCCAACGCGACCTTGCAGGAAATCCTCGCCAACAGCGGCTTCCTCAGTCGTCCAGCTGAACTGCTTGATTCCAAGGGTTACGGTCTGCCGCAACCGAGCGAATTCAGCCGACTGGAAGCGGAAAGCAGCCAACGGCAGAAAAAGCTGTTGGCACTATCCGGCGATCTGGACACGGAGGTGCGCAAGCTGCTGGAGCCCAAGCGCGCTGCCGAGATTGCCGCCAGTGAGACCAACGTGAAACAGATTGGCGAGCATCTGCGCAAACTGCACAAAGCCTCCGGCGGGTTGGAGTTGCCCTGAAACGAAAGATCGCAGCCTGGGCTGCGATCTTTTTTATTTGCCTGCGATTCAGTACAAAACCCCATCCAGGATTTCATAAACGATCCCGGTGCCCACCGCGATCAGCACGATATCACCGCCAGCCCGGCGCCATTCATAGCCCGGATAGACCGGCAAACGACCTAACGCACGACCATCCAGACGCTCGCCGTAATAGCCGTGCGGCAACGGCCGGCCACGTTCCAGATGAATGCCCGGCGGTGGCGGTGCTCCGCGCACGAAGTAGCCGTGGTTGTCGCGGATGGTCTGGCGCACCGGGCCGAAGTCGCGCGGTGGCGGACCACCACGGTGGTCGTTCTGCGGGCCACGGTGATCGTCACCGCGATTGTCCCCGCGGTTATCGTAGTGACCCTGTTGCGAGCCGCCGCGGTCATGATCATCGCGCTGATCGGCACTGGCCAGCAGCGGAGTCGCGCTGATCATCAGCACCCCCAATCCGGCAATCAGACGTTTCGGCATTTTCATTCGGTCTTTCCTCACTGCACTGACAGCAAAAAGGGCTTCAGAACGTAGTCCTGAAGCCCTCGATCTTGCTCATTTAGTCTGTGCCGCGAGGTGCTAATTCCTCTGTATCAGGAACTTTACCTTCAGCTGACGCGGGCCTTACGCACGCCTTCGGACAAGGCCGAGCAAAGACTCAACACACCGTCGATGGCCTGATCCGGCGTGGTCGCGTTGGCGATGTGATCGATCAGAGCCGACCCCACCACCACACCGTCGGCCAAGCGTGCGATGGACGCCGCTTGCTCGGGTGTGCGGATACCAAAACCGATGCTGATCGGCAGATCGGTATGACGGCGCAGGCGAGTAACCGCCTCTTCGACGTGCTCCAGGGTCGCAGCACCTGCACCGGTCACACCGGCCACTGATACGTAGTAAACAAAACCGGAACTGCCGTTGAGCACCTTCGGCAGACGTGCGTCGTCGGTGGTCGGCGTGGTCAGGCGAATGAAATCCAGACCGGCTGCCTGGGCCGGGTCACACAGTTCTTCGTTGTGCTCTGGCGGCATGTCGACCACGATCAGGCCATCAACGCCGGCCTCTTTCGCGTCGGCAATAAAGCTCGGCACGCCATACATGTGGATCGGGTTGAAGTAGCCCATCAGCACCAGCGGGGTATCGCTGTTGTCTTCACGGAATTCGCGAACCATTTGCAGGGTTTTCGCCAGATTCTGCTTGGCACCCAGCGCACGGATGTTAGCCAGTTGAATTGCCGGGCCGTCAGCCATCGGGTCGGTGAACGGCATGCCCAACTCGATCACGTCGGCACCGGCTTTCGGCAAGCCCTTGAGGATCGCCAGCGAAGTGTCGTAGTCCGGATCACCGGCAGTGACGAAGGTCACCAGCGCGGCACGATTCTGCTCTTTGAGTTCGGCAAAACGGGTTTGCAGGCGGCTCATCAGTGTTTCTCCTGCTTCGACTGTTCCATGTGGTGCATCACGGTCTGCATGTCTTTATCGCCACGGCCAGACAGGTTGACCACCATCAGGTGATCCTTCGGCAGTTTCGGTGCGCGTTTGAAAACCTCAGCCAGGGCGTGGGCGCTTTCCAGTGCCGGAATGATCCCTTCCAGGCGGCAGCATTTGTGGAACGCTTCGAGGGCTTCGTCGTCGGTCACCGAGGTGTACTGGACGCGGCCGATGTCATGCAACCAGGCGTGTTCCGGGCCGATACCCGGGTAGTCGAGACCGGCGGAAATCGAGTGGGCGTCGATGATCTGGCCATCGTCGTCCTGCAAGAGGAAGGTGCGGTTGCCGTGCAACACACCCGGCACGCCGCCGTTGAGGCTGGCCGCGTGCTTACCGGTTTCGATACCGTAACCGGCGGCTTCAACGCCGATGATTTCAACGCTTTTGTCGTCGAGGAACGGGTGGAACAGGCCCATGGCGTTGGAACCACCGCCGATGCACGCCACCAGGCTGTCCGGCAGACGACCTTCCTGAGCTTGCAACTGGTCACGGGTTTCCTTGCCGATCACGGCCTGGAAGTCGCGAACCATTGCCGGATAAGGATGTGGGCCAGCCACGGTGCCGATCAGGTAGAAAGTGCTGTCGACGTTGGTAACCCAGTCACGCAGCGCTTCGTTCATCGCATCTTTGAGGGTGCCGGTGCCGGCAACCACCGGGATCACTTCGGCGCCCAGCAACTTCATGCGGAACACGTTGGCTTGCTGACGTTCGATGTCGGTGGTGCCCATGTAGATCACGCAGTCGAGACCGAAGCGCGCGGCTACGGTGGCGGTCGCCACGCCGTGCATGCCGGCGCCGGTTTCGGCAATGATGCGTTTTTTGCCCATGCGCCGTGCCAGCAGAATCTGGCCGATGCAGTTGTTGATCTTGTGCGCGCCGGTATGGTTCAGCTCTTCGCGCTTGAGGTAGATCTTGGCGCCACCGCAGAATTCGGTCAGGCGCTCGGCGAAGTACAGCGGGCTCGGACGTCCGACATAGTCACGCTGGAAGTAGGCCAATTCTTCTTTGAATGCCGGATCTTCCTGGGCCGTTTCGTATTCGCGGGCCAGATCGAGGATCAACGGCATCAGGGTTTCAGCCACGTAGCGGCCACCGAACGAACCGAACAGGCCGTTGGCGTCAGGGCCATTACGCAGATCGGAGTTGTGCGAAGTCTGGGTCATGATTTGCTCCAGGTGAATTCGGTCAAAAGACAATGACGCCTACTCTACCCCTGACCTTCTAGACTGAAAACCGATAAGATCGCCGCAACCTGTCAGGAAAACTCACAGATACCATGAGCCACGACCTTCCCCCGTTGAACGCTTTGCGCGCCTTTGAAGCCACCGCGCGGCTGAACAGCGTCAGTCAGGCTGCCGAGCAGCTGCACGTTACCCACGGTGCAGTGAGTCGCCAGCTAAAAGTGCTGGAAGAACACCTTGGCGTCAGCCTGTTCATCAAGGATGGGCGCGGCTTGAAACTCACAGATGCCGGTGTGCGCTTACGCGATGCCAGCGGCGAAGCGTTCGACCGGTTGCGCAGTGTTTGTGCGGAGCTGACGCAAAGCACGGCCGATGCACCGTTCGTGCTCGGCTGCTCTGGAAGCTTGCTGGCGCGCTGGTTTATTCCGCGATTGGGGCGTTTGAATGCCGATCTGCCGGACTTGCGCCTGCATCTCTCGGCCGGTGAAGGCGATCTTGATCCGAGGCGTCCGGGGCTGGATGCGCTGCTGCTGTTCGCTGAACCGCCATGGCCGGCGGATATGCAGGTGTATGAACTGGCTGCCGAACGCATCGGCCCCGTGCTGAGCCCGCTATTCAGCGGCTATCAACGCCTGCAAACGGCATCTGCGGAGGCCTTGCTCGATGAGCCGCTACTGCACACGACATCCCGTCCGCAAGCCTGGCCAAGCTGGGCACAGCAAAACCACCTCGACGCAAAAGCGTTGAAGCTCGGGCAAGGTTTTGAGCATTTGTATTATCTGTTGGAGGCAGCAGTTGCGGGACTTGGCGTGGCAATCGCGCCGGAGCCGCTGGTTACCGAGGATTTGAAGGCGGGTCGCCTGGTTGCGCCGTGGGGCTTCTGTGAAACCCCGGCGCAACTGGCGTTGTGGCTACCCAAGCGCGCCGCAGATGGGCGCGCCCGGCAACTGGCGCAATGGCTCAAGAATGAGCTGCGCCAGAGCGATCACTCGCCGCGCTTGAACAGCAAGTAAGCCGCGAGCAGACCCAGTGCACCGACCGCCACACCGGCAGTCGTCCATGGATGTTCCTGAGCGTAATCGCGGGTGGCGATCCCGGTCTCACGGGTTTTCACTTTGACTTCTTCATAGGCATCGCTGAGCAGGTGACGCGAATGTTTCAGCGCACTTTCAGCATTGCTTTTCAGCGCCTTGAGGGTTTTGCGCGACTCGTCGGAAGCATCGTCTTTGAGGCCTTCCAACGACTTGAGCAGACTCTCGATCTCCGCTTCCATGCTTTGCAATGAGGCTTTACGTAAAGAGGTGTTGGCCATGGTGGCTCTCCTGCATTGGTGATGAGTGGCGTGTGTTGATTGGGACTTCAGCGGTTTGAGAAAGTGCAGAAAATCTGAACTTCGCCTGCGCAGCAGCGCCGAAATCAACAGAGCAATTCACTGCTAGTCTCAATTCCACACGCCAAGGAGATCGCCATGAGTGACCATCACACGTACAAGAAAGTCGAACTGGTCGGTTCGTCCGCCACCAGCATCGAAGACGCCATCAACAACGCGTTGGCTGAAGCCAACAAGAGCATCAAGCACCTTGAATGGTTTGAAGTGACCGAGACCCGTGGCCACATCAAGGACGGCAAGGCAGCGCACTTTCAAGTGACTTTGAAAGTCGGGTTCCGCATCGCCAGTAGCTGAGTTTGGTCTACGCTTCTGAACTTGCGCGCTGGCCGAGTGCCATAGGAATGGCAAAGCGCTACAGGGTGGGCGCATCGGGTGGATGACCCGATGCCCGCCTCCTTTAATCCGACCAGGGAGTGCAACCGATGAAGAAGTTCATATTGGCAGTAGGTTTGTTGGGCCTTGCGGGTGGTGCGTTTGCTGCCGGCAAGCCTTGTGAAGAGCTGAAAGGCGAGATTGCGGCGAAGATTGATGCCAAAGGTGCCTCCAACTACACATTGGAGATTGTTGATAAGGGTGCAGCGGCTGGCGACAAGGTTGTTGGCACCTGCGAGGGCGGCACCAAGGAAATCGTCTACAAGCGCGGTTGATAGGGCCTGAAATGCAAAAGCCGACGTGAATGCGTCGGCTTTTTTGTGGCTGATGATTTTTCCAATTCAGGGGTTGAGTCAGCCCTTCATCACCTGCGCCAGCAACTCGTAGGAATGCACGCGATCAGCGTGTTCATACAAATCGCTGGTGAATATCAGCTCATCCGCCTGAGTCTGTTCAACCAGCACCTCCAGCTTGGCGCGGATCTTCTGCGGACTGCCGACCATCGCCAGACCGAGGAAGTCACCTACCGCCTCACGCTCATGGGGCAGCCACAGGCCGTCCATGGTTTTCACCGGAGGACGTTGCACCAGGCTTTGCCCACGCATCAGCGCGAGGATTCGCTGGTACACCGAGGTCGCCAGGTAATCCGCTTGTTCATCGGTATCGGCCGCCACCAGCGGCACACCGAGCATCACATACGGCTTGTCCAACACCGCCGACGGCTTGAAGTGATTGCGATAGACACGGATCGCCTCGTGCATGAAGCGCGGTGCGAAGTGTGAGGCAAAGGCGTAGGGCAAACCGCGTTCACCGGCCAATTGCGCACTGAACAGGCTGGAACCGAGCAGCCAGATCGGCACATTGGTGCCGGTGCCGGGCATCGCGATTACCCGCTGATCCGGGGTGCGCGGGCCGAGAAAGCGCGCCAGCTCGGCAACGTCCTCGGGGAAATCATCGGCACTGCCGGAACGCTCACGGCGCAGGGCGCGGGCGGTCATCTGATCGGAACCCGGCGCGCGGCCCAGACCGAGGTCGATCCGCCCCGGATACAGGCTTTCAAGGGTGCCGAACTGCTCGGCGATCACCAGCGGCGCGTGGTTGGGCAGCATGACTCCGCCGGAGCCGACACGAATCGTCGACGTACCACCGGCCAGATAACCCAGCAGCACCGAAGTCGCGGAACTGGCGATGCCGTCCATGTTGTGGTGCTCAGCGACCCAGAACCGCGTGTAGCCGAATTTCTCGACATGCTGCGCCAGGTCCAGCGAGTTGCGCAGTGACTGCGCCGGGCTGCCGTTTTCGCGCACTGGCACCAGATCGAGGGTGGAAAATTTTACGTCTGAGAGTTGCTTCATAAACCTGCTTCTCCGAGTGAGGAGGCAGGTTTTTCTTGCGAACGAAAACCTGCCGAATCCATAAGCGTGTTTTGTGCAATGTGGGCATATACCCGAATTTCAATAGCACAGGCGAAATTTCCTACTAAAAAAGTCAACCATTCAGATGAGCTGAACTTTGTTCCGGCGTCTATCCTCAGAAGCCTTGTAAGCAAAAACCACGACGGCGCGGCGTTCCGCACCAGATCTTGAGGAGGCAGACATGGCTATTGTTAAGAAAGCATCCGCACATTGGGCAGGTGATCTGAAAACCGGCATCGGCTCGATCTCCACTGAAACCGGCGTCCTCAGAGAAGCCCCCTACGGCTTCAAGGCCCGCTTCGAGGGCGGCAAAGGCACCAACCCCGAAGAACTGATCGGCGCTGCGCATGCCGGCTGTTTCTCCATGGCGTTTTCGATGATTCTCGGCGATGCAGGCCTGACAGCCGACAGCATCGACACCAACGCCGAAGTCACGCTTGATCAGGTTGACGGTGGTTTCGCGATCACTGCGGTGAAGCTGATCCTCAAAGCGAAAATTCCGGGGGCGACTCAGGCGCAGTTTGAAGAGCTGAGCAACAAGGCCAAGGAAGGTTGCCCGGTATCCAAGGTTCTGAACGCCAAGATTACGCTCGAAGCTTCGCTGGTCAGCTGATTTTCCGAAGCTGGATTCGGTGTTGGCAATACCAACGCCTTCGCGAGCTTGCTCGCGAAGGCGATCTGAACATCAGCACAAAAGCTGAAGGTGTGAGTGAAGTCAGAACCTGCTCGGTGAGAATGTGGTCGAATAAGTCAAAGCAGCTTCAGCGCACGCCCGTGCGCGCTGCCTCAAGGAGCTACATTGATGAAACGTATTGGCTTGGCGATCCTCTGCAGTGCACTGGCCACATCGGTTTTCGCCGCACCCAAAGACTGCGAAGAACTCAGGAAAGAGATCGAGGTAAAGATTCAGGCGAATGCCGTACCTTCCTACACGCTGGAAATCGTCAGCAAGGAAGAGGCTGCAACTCATGATGTCGCCATGGTGGTCGGTTCATGCGAGAACGGCACCAAAGCAATCGTCTATCAAAAGAACAACGACTGATCTTGCTCAGGGCACGCAGTTGACCTGACGCTCTTCGGCTACGATCTGCCCCTGGCGATTGATCAACCGGGCGCTTGGCGTGAACGCCAGCGACCGCGCCTCAAGCCTATAACGTTGCCCGGCTTCGAAATGGTCATAACGCAGGGTCATGTAACACAACCGCTCCTGCGGATCGGTATCCATGCCCTGCCCACCGCCGAATATCTCGAAGTCAAAGCGAACCGTCAGCTCATGACTACCCGGCGCGACTTGAAAGAAGCGGCCATCCGGCAAGCGCACATTGTCCAGCCGTTCGGCCATCAGCACCTTGCCACCCGGCGTGGGCATGGCGAAGTCGACCCAGGCTTTGCCGGGGTCCGCCGCCGGCATCGGGCTCTGGCAACCGGCAACCACACTTGCAGCGAGCAACAGCGTCAACCTGCGCATGATCAATGTCCTTTGGATTGGACAACCAGCATAACGCCGATCAGGTCTTCTGACAGCCTGCCGGCGTGCCCTGACCCACGACCTTGCGCTGCTCGTCATAGAGCTTGGCCCAAGGGCGGAAACCAGTACTGCCGGCCTGCAACTGATAACGCTGGCCAGCGTTGAAATCCTTGAATTTGACGCTCAACTGGCAATCGCGCCATAGCGGCTCGGCATCGGGGCCGATATTGGTCGCGTCAACCGGAAACTGATAACGCACCTTCAGTTCATGACTGCCCGGCGGCACCTCGAAGTAACGTTTGTCGACGGCAGCTTTGCTGTCGACCTGCAGCGCTTGCAGCGCCGTGTCCTGTTGCCTGGCATTCAGATCGATCCAGGCTTGCGAGGGATCAGGATCGGGCATTCCGAATCCGGCACAACCGGCCAGCGTCAGCAGGCCTCCTGTCAGCATCAACATGCGCATAGCGAAGCTCCAATGGGCGGGATAGTCTTGCGGGCAGACTTTCCAGGGATTTCTTATTTTGATCAGGCCGCTTCCAAGCCATCGGTTACTTGATCGCGTTTTTCGGATTTTGTTTCCGGGTGTGATGCTTTTGTTGCTCAACGGTTGTTCCAGCGTCAGCTATTACAGCCAATTGGCCGGTGGTCAGTTGCAATTACTGGGGGCGCGGGAACCGGTGGCCGAGGTGATTGCCGACCCGAATCGCGATGCGAAACTGCGCACGCGTCTGGCCCAGTCGCAAAAAGCCCGGGCCTTCGCCAGCGAGCACCTGCATCTACCGGATAACCAGAGCTATCGCTTGTACGCCGACATTGGCCGGCCGTTTGTGGTGTGGAACGTATTCGCCACCCAGGAATTTTCCCTGACCCCGCAAAACCATTGCTTCCCGATTGCCGGGTGCGTGGCTTATCGCGGCTACTACAGCCAAAGCGCGGCGAGGGGCGAAGCGGCGATTCAGCGCCTGCAAGGCATGGACGTGTCGATGGGTGGCGTCGAGGCCTATTCGACGCTGGGCTGGTTCAACGATCCGATCCTCAACTCGATGATGGGCTGGGGCGACGAACGCCTGGCCACGCTGATCTTTCATGAATTGGCCCATCAACGCGTCTATGTGAAGGACGACACTGAGTTCAACGAGTCCTTCGCCACGTTTGTCGAGCAGGAAGGCACGCGGCAGTGGCGCGCGTTTCGTGGGTTGCCTCCGGATACCGATTCCAAGCTCAAGCAGCGTGATCAGTTCATCGAGTTGGTGCTGAATACGCGCTCACGCCTGGAAAAACTCTATGCCCAGCCGCTGCCCGTCGAGCAGATGCGTGAGCGCAAGGCGGCAGAGTTCGAGCAGTTTCGCCGGGATTATCGGCTGATGCGCGACGGCCAGTGGGCCGGGGACAAACGTTATGACGCTTGGGTCAATGCGCCGCTGAACAATGCGCGGCTGTTGCCGTTTGGGCTGTATGACCAATGGGTGCCGGCGTTTGCTGCTTTGTTCAGGCAGGTTGGGGGGGATTGGCTGAGGTTTTATACTGAGGTCGAGCGGTTAGGGGGGCTCCCTGTCGCGGAGCGCAAAGCGGCATTGAAAGCGCTCGCAGAGCGCTAAGTCCGTCAGTGACCGAACTGGCCTAATCGCTGGCAAGCCAGCTCCCACAGGAAAACGGTGCGCTCAGGTTCACATAGATCCTTGTGGGAGCTGGCTTGCCAGCGATGGCGTACTGATTAGCGCCGCATAAATGCCTGATGCAACTCGGCCAGCGTTTCAAAGTGGAAGGTAGGCGCTTCGGCATTCAACTCTTCAAAACTGCCAAACCCATACTCCACCGCCGCTGCATCCAGCCCGTTGCTGCGCGCGCCGATCAGGTCATGCTTGCGATCGCCAATCATCAGCGTATTCGCCGGATCCAGCCCTTCCTCGGCCACCAGATGAGCAATCAGTTCAACCTTGTTGGTCCGTGTGCCATCCAGTTCACTGCCGTAAATCACCTTGAAGTGCCGGGCAAAGTCGAAATGCCGGGCGATCTCGCGGGCGAAGACCCACGGCTTGGACGTCGCGATATATAGCTGTCGCCCCTGGCCGCTGAGGGTTTCCAGCAACGGCGTAACACCCTCGAACACTTGGTTCTCATACAGACCGGTGACCCTGAAGCGCTCACGATAGAAATTCACCGCCTCCCACGCTTTGGCCTCGTCAAACCCATAAAACTGCATGAACGCCTGCAACAGCGGTGGGCCGATGAAGTGTTCCAGTTTGGTCAGATCCGGCTCGTCGATGCCGAGTTTGCCCAAGGCGAACTGGATGGAACGGGTGATGCCCTCACGCGGGTCAGTCAGGGTGCCATCGAGGTCGAACAGTACGGTCTGGTAATGCATGAGAAATCCTGAGCAGGTGTAAGTCGATTCAGAGCTGATCGTAGCCTTCGGCCAGGTGCAAGTCCTTGAGCTTCACGTAGTTCGCCGCGCTGTATGTGAAGAAGGCGTTTTCCTTTTCGGTCAGCGCACGGACCTGTTTCACCGGGCTGCCCACGTACAGAAAACCGCTTTCCAGGCGTTTGCCCGGCGGCACCAGGCTGCCGGCGCCGATGATCACATCGTCCTCGACCACCGCGCCGTCCATGACGATGCTGCCCATGCCGATCAGCACGCGACTGCCAACCGTGCAGCCATGGAGCATGACTTTATGGGCGATGGTCACGTCGTCGCCGATCAACAGCGGGAAGCCGTCCGGGTTGAACGGGCCGGCGTGGGTGATGTGCAACACGCAGCCGTCCTGCACGCTGGTACGCGCACCGATGCGGATGCGGTGCATGTCGCCACGAATGACTGTCAGCGGCCAGACGGAGCTGTCTTCGCCGATTTCGACGTCGCCGATCACCACCGCCGAGGCGTCGACAAACGCGCCTTTGCGCAACTGCGGGGTGTGATTCTGGTACTTGCGAAGGGGCACGATTAGTTCTCTCTCTGTCGCCGATAGCTGCGGTGAGTGTCGATTGTAATTAAGATGGGCGCATGTTTCTTCCAGCCAAGGTGCCAACCGTGAGCGTGAACAACCCTCTTCTGCAGTCCTACGACCTGCCGCCGTTCTCCACGATCCGTGCCGAGCACGTGCTGCCAGCGATCGAAACCATCCTCGCCGACAACCGCGCCGCCATCGCCGACATCCTCAAGAGCCAAGGCCAGACCCCTACCTGGGCCGGCCTGGTGCTGGCGATGGACGAACTCAATGACCGTCTCGGTGCCGCATGGAGCCCAGTGAGCCACCTCAACGCCGTGTGCAACAGTGCCGAACTGCGTGAAGCCTACGAGTCGTGCCTGCCGGCCCTGAGCGCCTACTCCACCGAGATGGGCCAGAACCGCGAACTGTTCCAGGCTTATGAAGCACTGGCCAACAGCCCGGAAGCCGCCGGTTTCGACGTGGCGCAAAAAACTATCCTGGAACACGCCCTGCGCGATTTCCGCCTGTCGGGTATCGACCTGCCTGAAGCCGATCAGAAGCGCTACGCCGAAGTGCAAAGCAAGCTGTCCGAACTGGGCAGCCGTTTCTCCAACCAGCTGCTCGACGCTACCCAGGCCTGGACCAAGCACGTCACCGACGAAGCCGCCCTCGCCGGCCTGACCGATTCGGCCAAGGCGCAAATGGCCGCCGCTGCACAGGCCAAAGGCCTTGATGGTTGGCTGATCAGCCTGGAATTCCCGAGCTACTACGCGGTGATGACCTACGCCCAGGACCGTACGCTGCGTGAAGAAGTCTACGCCGCCTACTGCACCCGCGCCTCGGATCAAGGCCCGAATGCCGGTCAGAACGACAACAGCCCGGTGATGGAAGAGATCCTCGACCTGCGTCAGGAACTGGCCAAACTGTTGGGCTTCACCAGTTTCTCCGAGCTGAGCCTGGCGACCAAAATGGCCGAGTCCAGCGATCAGGTGCTGAGCTTCCTGCGTGATCTGGCCAAGCGCAGTAAACCGTTCGCCGCGCAGGACCTGCAACAGCTGCGCGCTTACGCCGCCGAACAGGGCTGCGCCGATCTGCAAAGCTGGGACAGCGGTTTCTACGGTGAAAAACTCCGCGAACAACGCTACAGCGTCGCCCAGGAAACCCTGCGCGCCTACTTCCCGATCGACAAAGTACTGGGCGGTTTGTTCGCCATCGTTCAACGCCTGTACGGAATCGAAATCGCCGAGCAGAAAGGCTTCGACACCTGGCACCCGGATGTCCGCCTGTTCGAAATCAAGGAAAACGGCCAGCACGTTGGCCGCTTCTTCTTCGATCTGTATGCCCGCGCCAACAAGCGTGGCGGTGCGTGGATGGACGGCGCCCGCGACCGCCGCCGCACTGCCGAAGGCGTGCTGCAAAGTCCGGTGGCCAATCTGGTGTGCAACTTCACCCCGGCCGACAGTGGCAAGCCTGCGCTGCTGACCCACGACGAAGTCACCACCCTGTTCCACGAATTCGGTCACGGCCTGCATCACCTGCTGACCCGCGTTGATCACGTCGGTGTTTCGGGCATCAACGGCGTGGCGTGGGACGCGGTCGAGCTGCCGAGCCAGTTCATGGAAAACTGGTGCTGGGAGCCGGAAGGTCTGGCACTGATTTCCGGTCATTACGAAACCGGCGAGCCGCTGCCACAGGATCTGCTGGAAAAAATGCTCGCGGCGAAGAACTTCCAGTCCGGCCTGATGATGGTGCGTCAGCTGGAGTTCTCGCTGTTCGACTTCGAACTGCACGCCACCCACGGCGATGGCCGCAGCGTGTTGCAGGTGCTCGAAGGCGTGCGAGACGAGGTTTCGGTGATGCGTCCACCGGCCTACAACCGCTTCCCGAACAGCTTCGCGCACATCTTTGCCGGCGGTTACGCAGCGGGTTACTACAGCTACAAGTGGGCGGAAGTGCTGTCGGCCGATGCGTTTTCGAAGTTCGAAGAGGACGGCGTGCTCAACGCTGAAACCGGTCGCGCGTTCCGCGAAGCGATTCTGGCTCGCGGCGGTTCGCAGGCGCCGATGGTGTTGTTCGTCGACTTCCGTGGTCGCGAGCCGTCGATTGACGCACTCTTGCGCCACAGCGGCCTCAGTGAGGACGCGGCAGCATGAGCGAGGGGCCTGTGATTACCAAAAGACGCTTTATCGCCGGGGCGGTCTGCCCGGCGTGCAGCGAGCCGGACAAGTTGATGATGTGGAACGAGGACAGCGTGCCGCACCGCGAATGCGTGGCCTGCGGTTACTCCGACACACTGAACGAGCAAGGGCTTTCGGTTCCAAAAGAGCTGGGCACGCGGGTCAACACCAGCGCGCTCAAGCCACCGCCGGACAAGAAGGTTCAGGCAGTGCAGTTCTTCCCCAACCCCAAGCTTGCGAAAAAGCCTGACCCGCAACAATAAGTCACTGCCACCTTCCGTCGCTAAGCGGTGGAAGGTGGTAACTATCTACCGCCCTTCTCCCGCTCTTCCTCTTTAGGCTGGCCCTTTCAGCCACGCCTCAAGGAAGACGCCATGCCTGATACCAATCCGCTGTTACAAAACTGGACCCTGCCCCCGTGGTCGGCGATTCGCGCCGAGCATCTGCTACCGGCCATCAACGTGATCGTTGCCAAAAACCGCCAGATCATTGCGCAGGTGATCGCCAGCCAGACCGAACATCCTGGCTGGGACGATCTGGTGGTTGCCATTGATGAGGCCGATGCTCGTCTGGATGAAGCCATAGGCGTCATTGAAACCCTCTCGACCGTCAAGCCCAATGATATCGACTGGCTCAGGGAAAGCGCGTTGTGCAGCCTTGTCGCGGCCCAGTACACGGCCGACAAGGCCGCTAACCTGGCGCTCTACCGTGTTTATCAACGTCTGGCGAAGAGTTCGGTGGCGGCGAGTTTCGATGATCAGCGCAAAGCCTCGCTGGCGAAGATTCTGCGCAAATTCCGCTTGTCCGGTATCGAATTACCGCCTGCACAGCAGCAGAAACTCACCCGCCTGAACCGCGACATCAAAAGTATGGAGCAACTGTTTAAAAGCAATCTGGAGCTGGCAAACGCCGCATGGAGCAAGCGCATCGACGACGTCGCGCAGCTTGAAGGCTTGTCTGCCGCGGCAAAGGCGCGTCTGGCCCTCAATGCCAAACAGGCAGGACACGACGGCTGGCTGCTCACGCTGGATCAAAACACCTACCGGCAAATCCTGACCCATGCACAGGACCGGGCCCTACGGGAGGCGTATTTCACTGCCTGGCTTTCCCGGGCGTCCGACCAGGGCCCCCGGGCGGACAAACTCGATAACCATCCGGTGCTGACCGTACTGGTCGCCTTGCGTCACGAGAAAGCCCGGGTATTGGGTTTCGAGAATTACGTCCAGTTACGCCTCGAAAATCGCATGGCATCGTCTCCTGAGCAGGTCGCTGCCTTTTTGCGTCAGCAAGTGGCTTTGAATAAACCGGCATTGCTGCGCGATACCCAGGCCCTGAAAGCGTTCGCACACACGCTGGGGATTGCGGACGTACAGGCGTGGGATGAAGACTTCCTTGCCGAGCAACTGCGCGTTCAGCAATTGAATGGTGCACTGAAAGGCTTGCGGCAATACTTCCCGCTTGATGGCATCTTGCGTCGGCTCTGTCAGTTCAGCGAGCGCCTGTTCGGGATCCGCATCGTCGAACAGACGACGTTCAGCCACTGGCACGACGATGTAAGGCTCTTTGAGGTCAGCGAGCACGGGCAGGTGATCGGGTATATCTACTTTGATCCCTATCACCGTGAAGAGGACGCCGACTACGCGTTCACCACTGTCCTGCGCATTCGCCGAATCAATGCCGAGGGGCGGCCATCGCTGCCGATCGCCCGTCTTTATAGCAACTTCACGGCTGCCACCGACGAGCATCCCTGCCTGCTCTCTCACGAAAACCTGCGGGTGCTGTTCCACGAATTCGGCCACTGTCTGCAGCATGTTCTGACGCGATCGCCCCATCGCAACCTGGCGGGTATTTCCCAATTGGGGCGCGATACCGCCGAATTCGCCGGGCAGTTGTTCGAACACTTTTGCCTGTCGCCCTCGTTTCTGTTGTGGCTGGCGGCTCATTACCAGAGTGGCGAACAGCTGACTGAGGCTCGGGTCAACACCGCGCTGGCGGCCATTGGTGCCCACACCAGCCGCACCACCGCAATGTTACTGATGACGGCACTGTTCGATCTGCAATTACATTGCAGTCACGGCGATAGCCGCAGCATCGAACAAGTGTTCAAGGATGTGCAGCGTGAAGTTCCTCACCTGCAACTGTCGGGATATCACCGTTTCGCCAATGGTTTTGACTACCTGGTGACCGGTTATGAGGCATCGGTCTATGCCTACAAGTGGTCTGGCGTATTGGCCACCGAAGTGTTCGAACGGTTTCAGCGTGATGGGGTGTTCGACCCGCAAACGGGTCGGGATTTTCGCGATGCGTTCTTCGCCCCAGGCGACTCACGCTCGTTACTGAAAGCGCTGGAAACCTTTCTCGACCGGCCGATCAACGCGGCGCTATTTGCGGCCACGACAGATTGAGTGGGTCGATCATTTCAAATTGACCGTCTGGAACCAGCTCTTCATCGAACAAGTTGCGAACGCGCTGGTACTGCAATCGCCGTTAGCCAGCGCGGTGCGCAACTTGTCGATATCGGCCTGCATCACGTAACGCACGCTGTCGCGAAAGTGCCCGCTCTCACCAAACCCGCCTTGGGTCATCTCGCTCAAGGCATCGTCTTTGCTCCAGCCCTGCACCACCACGCGGTACATCGCGGCCATCAGACCGGTGCGATCGGAGCCGTGTTTGCAATGCATCAACACCGGGCCATTGGCTTCGGCGCTCTCGATGGCGCGCAAGGTCTTGAGCACGTCGCTGTCGTCGACGTGGTTGGTGCGATACGGCAACTGCACCTGATTGATGCCCGGCTCGGACAGCCAATTGGTATCGGCCTCCGGCAGAAAGTTGATCACAGTGGCCACCTTGAGATTCTTCAGCAACGGCACCACACCGCCATCAGGCAATGCGCTGCGGTATAGGGTTGGCGACATCTGGAACAGGTTGTATTGCACTTCAACCGGTTGCGCCCACTCAGGCGGACGGGAGGTCTCACTGTCAGCCGCTTGGGCGGGGATCAAGTGCAGCAGGGCAACAAGCGATAAACACAAAGCAGGGAAAAGGCGCATTCGGGGCATGCTGGGTTGACCGTATCGAGATGGTTCAGTGATAGCACGCAGCTTCGCAGCCTGCCGGTCAAAGCCCCGTGAGCCGGCTGTCAAAGAATCGTGAACCCGCGCTGTTACAGCGGACCGGCAAGCGAAATTTCAGTCTTTTTACGCTGAATCGATTCAACCGGATGCTTAGCCTGCTACCATTTGTCACATCATGTTGCAGATGCGCCCCCCTTTTCCGGGTCAACCGGCCACGTCGCGACGACAAATCCTGAAACCGTTCTCAGAAACGGCTGACAACCATCAATGCCTGATGAGGTGCACCCCATGTCTGATGCAGATCGAGACAACCCGCGGCGTGAGTTTTTGCGCAAATCCCTGACCCTGATTCCAGTGGTGACCCTGGCGGGTACCGGTCTGGGCAGCAGCGTGCTGCAAGCAGCGCCTGAAGCCGCACCGGCCAAACCTGCCGCGCAACCGGCTCGCGGCGACGCAGGCGTTTATCAGCCGAGCTATTTCACCGCAGAAGAATGGGCATTCATCAATGCTGCCGTGGCGCAATTGATTCCCAACGATGCCCAAGGCCCGGGTGCGCTTGAAGCCGGCGTGCCGGAATACATCGACCGTCAAATGAACACGCCGTATGCCGCTGGTGCCCTTTGGTACATGCAGGGTCCGTTCAATGCCGACGCAGCACCGGAGATGGGCTGGCAGAGCAAACTGGTGCCAAAAGAGATCTATCGCCTTGGCATCGCCGCCACGGATCAGTGGACCAAATCCCTCAACGGTAAAACATTTGCCGAGCAAGACAGCGCTACCCGAGACGATTTGCTCAAGCAACTCGAAGCCGGAAAACCGCCGTTCGATAGCGTCCCGGCGAAGATTTTCTTCAATCTGCTGCTGCAAAACACCAAGGAAGGGTTCTTCTGCGATCCGATCCACGGCGGTAATAAAGGCATGGTCGGCTGGACCATGATCGGCTTCCCCGGCGCCCGCGCCGATTTCATGGATTGGGTGGAACGCAACGAGCAATACCCCTTCCCGGCAGTTTCGATTCGCGGCGAGAGGGCTTAAGGCATGGCAACGGTAATGAAGAAGGTCGATGCAGTCATCGTCGGGTTCGGCTGGACCGGCGCGATCATGGCCAAGGAGCTGACCGAAGCGGGTCTTAACGTGCTGGCGCTGGAGCGCGGGCCGATGCAGGACACCTACCCCGACGGCAACTATCCGCAGGTGATCGACGAACTCACCTACAGCGTGCGCAAAAAACTTTTCCAGGACATTTCCAAAGAGACCGTCACCATTCGCCATAGCGTCAACGACATTGCCCTGCCGAACCGCCAATTGGGCGCGTTCCTGCCGGGCAACGGCGTCGGCGGTGCAGGGCTGCACTGGTCGGGCGTGCACTTTCGCGTCGACCCGATCGAGTTGCGTATGCGCAGCCACTACGAAGAACGCTACGGCAAAAGCTTCATCCCCAAGGACATGACCATCCAGGACTTCGGTGTCAGCTATGAGGAACTGGAGCCGTTCTTCGATTACGCCGAAAAAGTCTTCGGCACCTCGGGTCAGGCATGGACTGTGAAGGGTCAGTTGGTGGGCGAAGGCAAGGGCGGTAATCCCTATGCCCCTGATCGTTCGAACCACTTCCCGTTGGAAGCGCAGAAGAACACCGTTTCCGCACAGCTATTCGGTAAAGCGGCCACAGAGGTTGGTTACAAACCCTACAACCTGCCTTCGGCGAATACTTCAGGGCCTTACACCAATCCCTACGGCGCACAGATGGGCCCGTGCAACTTCTGCGGATTTTGCAGCGGTTACGTTTGCTACATGTATTCCAAGGCTTCGCCAAACGTGAACATTCTGCCGGCGCTCAAGCCTTTGCCGAATTTCGAGCTGCGGCCCAACTCGCATGTATTGCGGGTCAACCTCGACAGCAGCAAAACCAAAGCCACCGGCGTGACTTACATCGACGGTCAGGGCCGCGAGATCGAGCAACCGGCGGATCTGGTGATTCTCGGCGCCTTCCAGTTGCACAACGTGCGGCTGATGCTGCTCTCCGGGATCGGCAAGCCCTACGACCCGATCAGCGGCGAAGGTGTGGTCGGGCGCAACTTCGCCTACCAGAACATGGCGACCATAAAAGCGTTCTTCGACAAGGACACCCACACCAACAACTTCATCGGTGCCGGTGGCAACGGTGTGGCGCTGGATGACTTCAACGCCGACAACTTCGACCACGGCCCGCACGGCTTCGTCGGTGGCTCGCCGATGTGGGTCAACCAGGCTGGCAGCCGGCCGATTGCCGGCACCTCCAACCCACCGGGCACTCCGGCCTGGGGCAGTGCGTGGAAACGCGCGACCGCCGATTACTACACCCATCAGGTATCGATGGACGCTCACGGCGCGCATCAGTCCTACAGAGGCAACTACCTCGATCTCGACCCGGTGTACCGCGATGCCTACGGCTTGCCGCTGCTACGGATGACGTTCGACTGGCAGGAAAACGACATCAAGATGAACCGCTTCATGGTCGAGAAAATGGGCAAAGTCGCCGAAGCGATGGGCCCGAAAGCCATTGCGGTGATCGGCAAGAAAGTCGGCGACCACTTCAACACCGCGTCGTACCAGACCACCCACCTCAACGGTGGCGCGATCATGGGCACCGACCCGAAAACCAGCGCTCTGAACCGCTACTTGCAGAGCTGGGACGTGCACAACGTGTTCGTGCCGGGGGCATCGGCGTTCCCGCAGGGCCTGGGCTACAACCCGACAGGGCTGGTGGCTGCGCTGACCTATTGGTCGGCGAAAGCGATCCGCGAGCAATACCTGAAAAACCCCGGCCCGCTGGTTCAGGCTTAAGGAGCGATGACCATGAAGAGTTTTGTTATCGCGACCCTGGCCCTGCTCGGCAGCGCTACTTTGCAAGCGGCCGAAGTTGATCAATCCTTGATCAAACAGGGCGAATACCTCGCCCGCGCCGGCGACTGTGTGGCTTGTCACACCGCGAAGGACGGCAAGCCGTTCGCCGGTGGGCTACCGATGGAAACCCCAATCGGCACGATCTACTCGACCAACATCACCCCGGATAAAACCGGCGTCGGTGATTACAGCTTCGAGGACTTTGATCAGGCCGTGCGTCATGGCATCGCCAAAAACGGTAGTACGTTGTACCCGGCGATGCCGTATCCGTCCTACGCACGTGTCAGCGAAGGCGACATGAAAGCGTTGTACGCGTACTTCATGCGAGGCGTTGAACCGGTGACGCAGGAGAACAAGGCCAGCGACATCCCGTGGCCGTTGAGCATGCGCTGGCCGTTGATGGGCTGGCGCTGGATGTTTGCGCCGAAGGTCGAGGACTACAAGGCCACGTCAGAAGATCCGGTCATTGATCGTGGGGCTTATCTGGTGGAAGGCCTCGGACATTGCGGCGCCTGTCATACGCCACGTGCCCTGACCATGCAGGAAAAATCCTTGAGTGCAGCGGATGGTAAAAACTTCCTGGCCGGCAGCGCGCCGCTGGAAGGCTGGATCGCCAAGAGTCTGCGCGGTGACCACAAGGACGGCCTGGGTAGCTGGAGCGAAGAGCAACTGGTGCAATTCCTCAAGACCGGTCGCAGCGACCGTAGCGCAGTGTTCGGCGGCATGAGCGATGTGGTCACCCACAGCATGCAATACATGACCGACGCCGACCTGACCGCGATTGCCCGCTATCTCAAGTCGTTGCCAGCGACTGATCCGAACGATCAGCCGCACCAGTACGACGAAAAAATCGCCAAGGCCCTGTGGAACGGTGACGACAGTCAGCGCGGCGCAGCGGTGTACATCGACAACTGCGCGGCGTGCCACCGCACGGACGGCCACGGCTATACGCGGGTATTCCCGGCGCTGGCAGGCAATCCGGTGCTGCAATCAGATGACCCGACTTCGTTGATTCACATTGTGCTCAAGGGCGGGACTTTGCCAGCGACGCACACGGCGCCTTCGACCTTCACCATGCCCGCGTATGCATGGCGCCTGTCGGATCAGGAAGTCGCAGATGTGGTGAGTTTTATTCGCGGCAGTTGGGGTAACAAGGGCGCTCCAGTGAAAGCAGCCGATGTTGCCAGCCTGCGCAAGAACGATATGCAGACCACTTCCGGCGATGACCTGGGGCAAGTCACTTCGCATTAACGAGACCGGAATACCGCTGACATGGCATTAGTGCTTTTGCTGTGTCAGCGGGCAATTCAACGCTTGGACTGAAAGCCCTTGAATTGCGAAAAAGCATCGGCTAACTGTAAGTAGAGCTTCTTGTCGTGTTTATCGACGTCACCATCGCCATCGCCGTCGACGACGTCTTCGGAAATCAAGTCATAACGACCGTTACCTTCCGACGAAGAAGCGAACAACGAGTAGTCGTAATCCATCATTTCCGTCGCGTCTTCATCGTAGTGATAGAACGCGACCTCCGGATTTCCATCTCGGTCCATATCCGCGATTTCGAGCAATATCCTGATCGTCATAAATAAAATCTCTGTCCGTTGATTAAGCCAGGATCACCGGCAAAGTTGCCGCACGCTCCTCAGGCTAAATCCAAAGCATGAACACATCTACTGTCATACCTCACAGGGTGTATAAGCAGACAGTACTGACTGTCTTGCTGTCGATATATACACCCTGTCAACTATGACAGTAGACATTTATTGACTGCAGTTCTAATTTCAAAGGCGGGACTACTACACTTTTAATATTGACTATGGCAGGGAGCGGACATTATGAATTACGCAGTGTTATATGAGTTCAAGGATATCAAGGGAGATCATCACGCCGAAGCGATCATCTCCCGATACAACGATGGATATGCGCCGGGCCGCAAACCCAACGTAGTTGTCACAGTTGAATACAACACGGTCAGTAAAAAATATGAAACCGTCGAAGGGTATGACGATGTCGAGGGAGATGGCGACCTTGATGAAGATGACCAGTCTTATTACACCCTCGCCGCTGATATTGCCTCTGCTATTGCAGGTTTAAGCAAGCAGGATGAGGGCCGTCGCTATAAGAGCATGCTGGTGTCTTTCGATAATAACGGCAGCCCGGCTGCACCGCCCGATGTCAAAATTGGACTGTTCAATGTTTCAAATCCCGGTTTGAGCCAGCCTGACTTTACTGTCACAGCGACAGATTATAGAAACGGCCTGTATAACAAGGTTTCAAATACTGTAGATGCCAACGGCGATAACCGCATTGATCTTGACGATCAACTTGCATTCAAGAGGATCGCAAATTCTTTTGCCTCAATGAAAGGGTTCAAAGCCTGAACTGACTGACAACTCTATTATCTTGCTTATCGCCCAACGGCACTGGCGGGTTACCCATTTCCACGATACTGTACGGACATACAGCATCGTGGAATTTCGTTATGGCCATCCCTGACCGTGGTCGCGGCACCGCCAGCAACCCGCACAACCGCTTCGCACCGAGCCGCTCGGTTGCCGAAGACGACGGCTGGTATCAGGAAGTGCCCGAGACCCAGGGCACCGAGGTGATGATCGAAACGGCGAAGACGATCATCACCCGCAACACCTCGCCGGATCTGCCGTTCGACCGCTCTATCAACCCCTATCGTGGCTGCGAACATGGCTGCATCTATTGCTACGCGCGGCCCAGCCACGCCTATTGGGACATGTCGCCGGGGCTCGATTTCGAAACGAAGCTGATCGCCAAGACCAACGCTGCCCAAGTGCTGGAAGAACAGCTCGGGAAAAAAGGCTATCAATGCGCGCCGATCAATCTCGGTTCCAACACCGATCCGTATCAGCCGATCGAACGCGAACACAAGATCACCCGCCAGATCCTCGAAGTGCTGCTGCGTTATCGGCACCCGGTGACCATTGTCACCAAGGGCTCGTTGATCCTGCGCGACCTCGACTTGCTCACCGAACTGGCGCAACAGCGGCTGGTGGCGGTGATGATCAGCCTGACCACACTGGACGACGAACTCAAACGTATTCTCGAACCCCGCGCTGCTGCGCCCAAGGCGCGCTTGCGGGCAATCCGGGTGATGCGTGAAGCGGGAGTTCCGGTGGGAGTGCTGTGTTCACCGATGATTCCGATGATCAACGACAGCGAGATCGAAAGCCTGCTGACCGAGGCCCAAGCCGCCGGCGCGCAAAGTGGGGCCTACATGATGCTGCGCCTGCCGCTGGAAGTGGCACCGCTGTTCGAGGAATGGCTGCAAGCGCATTATCCGCAACGCTCAGCGCATGTGTTGAGCCTGGTTCGACAGAGCCGTGGCGGCGAGCTCTACGACAGCCGTTTCGGCGCGAGGATGCGAGGTGAAGGGCCGTTTGCAGATCTGCTGGCGCAGAGGTTTGCCAAAGCCATCAAGCGTCTGGGCCTCAATCATCGCGAGAGCTACAACCTCGATTGCACAGCCTTCTGTCCGCCGGGTCGCCAGATGTCGTTGATTTAGCGACAATTGACCTATGGTTGAGTGGTCGGAACCCTTCCGTCGAAACTGCCAGTCACGTTTTTTGTGACCTGGAACACACGTTCTAGAGCGCTTGATTCAGTTTGAGTTAAGTTTCGACGGCTACCTTGTTCATCGAGTGACTGACGGGTCGGGATGACTCGGATGTTTTAAACAGCCACTGGCTTCATACCGGAATACCGGGGCATGACTCCCTGAATCCGCCTAAGAGGATGAATCATGAGTGACAAGGATAAACAGCCGTTGGCTGCGTCGGCGCAAGCCCCTGTGGCGGAATCCGCCGATGCAGCGCTGCGTCAGATCGTAGACGGCTTTTTGCATTTTCATCATGAGGTCTTCCCGCAGCAGGAAGAACTCTTCAAAAAACTCGCCACGGCCCAGTCGCCAAAAGCGATGTTCATCACCTGCGCCGACTCGCGCATCGTGCCCGAACTGATCACCCAGAGTTCGCCCGGCGATCTGTTCGTGACCCGTAACGTCGGCAACGTTGTACCGCCCTACGGCCAGATGAACGGCGGCGTTTCCACTGCGATCGAATACGCGGTGCTAGCACTCGGCGTGCAGCACATCATCATCTGCGGCCACTCGGATTGCGGCGCCATGCGCGCGGTGCTCAACCCCGACAGCCTGGAAAAAATGCCGACGGTCAAAGCCTGGTTGCGCCACGCCGAAGTGGCCAAAACCATGGTGCATGAAAACTGTAACTGCGCCGACGAAAAAGAAAGCATGCCGATCCTCACTGAGGAAAACGTCATCGCCCAATTGCAGCACTTGCGTACCCATCCTTCGGTAGCCTCGCGCATGGCGAACGGTCATCTGTTCATCCATGGCTGGGTCTACAACATCGAAACCAGCGAAATCAAAGCTTACGACGCGGATCAGGGCTGCTTCCTGCCGCTCGACGGCAGCCATCCGATTCCGGTGGCGACGCCCAAAGCGCGCTTCTAAATCTTCCTAACAATCTGTGTGGTTTGACGCCGGCCGCTGTTTCAGCGGCCCGGCCTCGCCACGCCTGAAGAAAGCTTCGGGAGAGTCATCATGCGTGCTGCTCAATTAAAAGCGGTGTTGCCACGGGAGCTGCTCGCTTCGGTGGTTGTATTTCTGGTCGCCCTGCCGCTGTGCATGGGCATTGCGATTGCGTCAGGGTTGCCGCCAGCCAAAGGTCTGATCACCGGGATCATCGGCGGTCTGGTAGTCGGTTGGCTGGCGGGTTCGCCGTTGCAGGTCAGTGGGCCGGCAGCGGGTCTGGCAGTGTTGGTGTTTGAACTAGTGCGCCAGCACGGCATCGAGATGCTCGGGCCGATTCTGCTGCTGGCCGGTTTCCTGCAACTGGTGGCCGGGCGACTGAAGCTCGGTTGCTGGTTTCGGGTCACAGCGCCAGCGGTGGTCTACGGCATGCTGGCCGGGATCGGCGTGTTGATTGTGCTCTCACAAATCCATGTGATGCTCGACGCCTCACCAAAACCCTCCGGGCTGGATAACCTCACAGCGTTCCCCGCTGCGGTGGCGCAAGCCTTGCCGTCGTTTGGCTGGCAGGCCGGTCTGCTAGGGCTGGCGACTATTGCGGTGATGTGGTTGTGGGAGAAATTCCGTCCGCATTCGCTGCGCTTCATTCCCGGCGCATTGCTCGGCGTGGGTCTGGCCACTGGCGCCAGTCTGCTGCTGGCATTGCAGGTTAAACGGGTTGAAGTACCGGCGAATCTGGCAGAAGCCATCGACTGGCTGAAACCGGCGGATCTGCTCAGTCTGGCGGACCCGACGCTGCTGATCGCTGCGTTTGCCGTGGCGTTTATCGCCAGCGCCGAAACCCTGTTGTCGGCGGCGGCGGTGGATCGCATGCACAGCGGCGTGCGTTCGGACTTCGACCGTGAACTGTCGGCACAAGGCGTCGGCAATATGCTTTGCGGCCTGGTCGGCGCGCTGCCGATGACCGGGGTAATCGTGCGCAGTTCGGCCAACGTCCAGGCCGGTGCGACCACGCGCTATTCAACAATCTTCCATGGCCTGTGGCTGCTGGCGTTCGTGCTGTTGCTGTCGAGCGTGCTGCAAAGCATTCCGGTGGCGAGTCTGGCGGGTGTGCTGGTGTATACCGGTTTCAAACTGGTGGATCTCAAGGCGTTTCGCGGGCTGGGTCGTTATGGCCGGATGCCGATGTTCACTTACGCCGCGACGGCGCTGGCGATCATCTTCACCGACCTTTTGACCGGCGTTTTGATCGGCTTCGGCCTGACCTTGCTGAAACTGGCGTTCAAGGCTTCGCGCTTGAAGATCAGCTTGATCGATCTGCCGCAGGACGGCGAGATGGAGTTGCGTCTGGTGGGGGCGGCGACGTTCCTCAAGGTGCCGGCGCTGACGCAGGTGCTGAACACGATTCCAATGGGCACCACGGTGCATGTGCCGCTCAATAACCTGAGCTACATCGACCATTCGTGTCTGGAGTTGCTGGAAGAGTGGGGCCGGGCGAATGCGGCGAAGGGTTCGAAGCTGTTGATTGAGTCGCGTGGGTTGAAGCGCAGGCTTGAGGGTCGGGTTCGCACCAATACCGGCATAGGTGCGGCCGGGTAAGTAACCTTGTAGGAGTGAGCCTGCTCGCGATGGCGTCGGGTCAGTCAACAGAGATGTTGAATGATCTACCGTAATCGCGAGCAGGCTCACTCCTACATTGGATTGTGTGCAACTCAGGGTTAAGCAGCCGGTTGATCCAGCTCCAGACCCACACCCAATCGACGGCCCATGCACGGCCAGCGTTTCCACGCCGCACCGGTGTCGGGGCTGCTGAGTTTTTCGCGGTAGGCCTCTACCGACTCCAGCGCAAAACTCTCTTCGTTGAGCATCTCGTCGATGGCGTGATGCACCGCTTCGTCCAGTTGGTTGGCAAACTCCTCACCGATCAATTGGTGAGCAATCAGATTGGCGACCGTCATGTCCAAGGGGATCAGTGGCTGGCCGAAATGCTTGATGTACAGGTCGTTGACCTCTTCGACAAAGCGGTGCGCCAGGTAGGCTTCGTCCAGCAGGCTGTCCAGGCCAACGTGCCCGGCCATGATTGCCGGCGGCTGGAGGAAATACTGCTCGGCGATTTTCAGCACCGGTTTGATCTGCGATTCGATTCCCGCTTCCCTGGCGACTTCATTGGCTGCATCCAGCAGGTCTGGCACTTCATCGATGTAGGCGGCGACAAAACGCGTCAGCACGCCTTTGGCGTCGGCTTCCGGCAATTGGATCGCCGGGTGTAAATGAGGCAGCTTGCTTTCCAGCTGACGGGTCAGCAGGCCGGTGTCTTTCTCGTGCTGTTGGGCGGTTTGGATCTGCTCGCGCAATGCGGCGGTGTTCATGAAAACTCCAGGGAACAAGGCAATGAAATAGGGAAGACATAAGTTAGCTGGCTTACGAAAAATGCTAAGACGCATTTGTCATAATTATTTCATCCTTGATGCGCCTGCGTTATATCGATTTGCCACCTCTCGTCTGCATCCTTCTCCATTCGTGCCCTTGAACGCAAGTCTCGGCTGTTTCAGTTCATTTACGTCCTCACATTGCAATTTCCAGTCGCTGTCTATACTCGCCATTGAATGGAGTTAGCTGATGACGCCCGACTGCACCCGCAGCAAGGCCCGGCGATTCAAGTTCGTAGTCTGATGCAGCCGCTCCCTTGCCGCAGGCGAAAGCCGGCGGGATAACAAGAACGATAAGGGGAACCCGCAATGATGCGACATCCACACGTCTGGATGGGCCTCCTGTTGTGGTCGATTTTCAGCCAGGCCAATGCGGCCTGGACTGTGAATATGGCGCCTGGAGCGACTGAAATCAGTCACGCAGTATTCGACCTGCACATGACCATTTTCTGGATCTGTGTGGTGATCGGGATCATCGTCTTCGGCGCCATGTTCTGGTCGATGATGGTGCACCGCCGTTCAACCGGGCAGGTGGCCGCAAAATTCCACGAAAGCACCACCGTCGAAATTCTCTGGACCGTCGTCCCGCTGCTGATTCTGGTGGCGATGGCCGTTCCGGCGACCGCCACCCTGATCAAGATGTACGACGCCAGTGAGCCGGATATCGATATCCAGGTCACCGGCTATCAATGGAAGTGGCACTACAAATACCTGGGCCAGGACGTCGAGTTCTTCAGCAACCTGGCCACGCCCGCCGAGCAGATCCACAACAAGGAAGCCAAGGGCGAGCACTACCTGCTTGAGGTCGACAAGCCGTTGGTGCTGCCGATCGGAGCCAAAGTGCGCTTCCTCGTGACCTCCGCCGACGTCATCCACTCGTGGTGGGTGCCGGCGTTTGCGGTCAAGCGCGATGCGATCCCCGGGTTCGTCAACGAAGCCTGGACCCGTGTCGACAAGCCCGGCCTGTACCGTGGCCAGTGCGCCGAACTGTGCGGCAAGGATCATGGTTTCATGCCGATTGTGGTCGAGGTCAAGGAAAAGGCCGACTACGAAGCATGGCTGGCCGAACGCAAGGCCGAAGCTGCGCAGCTCAAAGAACTGACCAGCAAGGAATGGACCCTCGACGAGCTCAAAGAGCGCGGCGACAAGGTCTATCACACCGCTTGTGTCGCCTGTCACCAAGCCGAAGGCCAGGGCCTGCCGCCGATGTTCCCGGCGCTCAAGGGCTCGAAAATCGCCACCGGACCGATCAAGGATCACCTGAACATTGTCCTCCACGGCAAGCCCGGCACCGCCATGGCGGCGTTCGGCAAACAGTTGTCGGAAGTCGATATCGCAGCGGTCGTGACCTATGAACGTAACGCCTGGGGCAACAACAAGGGCGACATGGTCACGCCAAAAGAAGTGCTGGAGCTGAAACAGGCGGAAAGCAAATGAGCCGGTCTATTGCGTACTTCGTGAACCAGTCGGGGCTCCGTGCCCCGGCCTGCCCAGCCCACTCACTTGAAGGAGACCGGCCATGAGCGCTGTCATCGATGACCACGGTCATGCCGACCACGCCCACGGCCCCGCCAAAGGTCTGATGCGCTGGGTGCTGACCACCAACCACAAGGACATCGGCACGCTGTACCTGTGGTTTGCGTTCTGCATGTTCCTGCTCGGCGGCTCGTTCGCCATGGTGATCCGCGCCGAGCTGTTCCAGCCCGGTTTGCAGATCGTCGAGCCGGCGTTCTTCAACCAGATGACCACCATGCACGGTCTGGTGATGGTCTTCGGCGCGGTGATGCCGGCGTTCGTCGGCCTCGCCAACTGGATGATCCCGTTGATGATCGGCGCACCGGACATGGCCCTGCCGCGCATGAACAACTTCAGCTTCTGGCTGCTGCCGGCGGCGTTCCTGCTGTTGGTCTCGACCCTGTTCAGCCCCGGTGGCGGGCCGAATTTCGGCTGGACGTTCTACGCGCCGTTGTCGACGACTTATGCGCCGGAAAGCGTGACGTTCTTCATCTTCGCCATCCACTTGATGGGGATCAGTTCGATCATGGGCGCGATCAACGTGGTCGCGACCATCCTCAACCTGCGCGCTCCCGGCATGACGTTGATGAAAATGCCGCTGTTCGTCTGGACCTGGCTGATCACCGCGTTCCTGCTGATCGCGGTGATGCCGGTGCTGGCCGGGTGCGTGACGATGATGCTGATGGACATCCACTTCGGCACCAGTTTCTTCAGTGCCGCCGGTGGCGGTGACCCGGTGCTGTTCCAGCATGTGTTCTGGTTCTTCGGCCACCCCGAGGTGTACATCATGATCCTGCCGGCCTTCGGCGCCGTCAGCTCGATCATCCCGACCTTCTCGCGCAAACCGCTGTTCGGCTACACCTCGATGGTCTACGCCACGGCGAGCATTGCGTTCCTGTCGTTCATTGTCTGGGCGCACCACATGTTCGTGGTCGGCATTCCGTTGGTGGGCGAGCTGTTCTTCATGTACGCCACGCTACTGATCGCCGTGCCCACCGGGGTCAAGGTGTTCAACTGGGCGAGCACCATGTGGCAAGGCTCGCTGACCTTCGAGACGCCGATGCTGTTTGCCGTGGCGTTCGTGATCCTGTTCTCCATCGGCGGGTTCTCCGGGCTGATGCTGGCCATCGCCCCGGCGGACTTCCAGTATCAGGACACCTATTTCGTGGTCGCGCACTTCCACTATGTGCTGGTGCCGGGGGCCATCTTCGGGATCTTCGCCTCGGCCTATTACTGGCTGCCGAAGTGGACCGGCCACATGTACGACGAAACCCTCGGCAAGCTGCATTTCTGGCTGTCGTTCATCGGTATGAACATGGCCTTCTTCCCGATGCACTTCGTGGGCCTTGCGGGGATGCCGCGGCGGATTCCGGACTACAACCTGCAGTTCGCCGACTTCAATATGGTCTCCTCGATCGGCGCGTTCATGTTCGGCGCCACGCAGATCTTCTTCCTGTTCATCGTGATCAAGACCATCCGAGGCGGCGAACCGGCACCGGCCAAACCGTGGGATGGCGCCGAAGGTCTGGAATGGAGCGTGCCGTCACCGGCGCCGTATCACACCTTTACTACGCCGCCGGAAGTGAAATGAACAATTTCTGCCCTGCACAAATGACTGTGGGAGAGGCTGAAAATCATGGCTGACTCGATCTCGCTGAAAAAACTCGTCACCCGCCTGCTCGCAGTGGTAGTGGCGATGTTTGTCTTCGGGTTTGCCCTGGTGCCGATCTACGACGTGATGTGCAAAGCCTTCGGCATCAATGGCAAGACCGGTGGGCAGTACGAGGGCGAGCAGGTGGTCGACACCTCCCGCCAGGTGCGCGTGCAGTTTTTGTCGACCAACACCGCCGACATGCCGTGGGACTTCTACCCAAAGCACGACGAGCTGACGGCCAACCCCGGCGCGGTGAACGAGATGATCTTCATCGCCCGCAACCCCACCGACAAACCGATGAGTGCGCAAGCCGTGCCGAGCATCGCGCCAAGCAATGCGGCGGCGTATTTCCACAAGACCGAATGCTTTTGCTTTACCCAGCAGGTGCTGCAGCCCGGTCAGCAGATCGAGATGCCGGTGCGTTTCATTGTTGACCGCGACATGCCCAAGGATGTGAAGCACCTGACGCTGTCCTACACGCTGTTCGATATCACCGCCCGACATCCACCGGTGGCTGTAAACACTGGCGGTTGAGCGTGCCCGATAAGGAGAACAATAAATGGCAACTCATGAGCACTATTACGTTCCGGCCCAGAGCAAGTGGCCGATCATCGCCACGATCGGGATGTTGGTCACCGTGTACGGCCTGGCCGTCTGGTTCAACGATCTGAAGGCAGCGCGCCCGGAATCCCACGGCCCGCTGATCTTTTTCATCGGCGGCCTGCTGGTGGCGTACATGCTGTTCGGCTGGTTCGGCACGGTGATCAAGGAAAGTCGCGCGGGACTCTACAGCGCGCAGCTTGATCGCTCGTTCCGCTGGGGCATGAGCTGGTTCATCTTTTCCGAAGTGATGTTCTTCGTCGCTTTCTTCGGTGCGCTGTTCTACGTGCGGCACATTTCCGGCCCGGCACTCGGAGGTGAAGGCCCAAAAGGGGTCGCGCACATGCTTTGGCCAAATTTTCAGTTCACCTGGCCGCTGCTGAACACGCCGGATCCGAAACTGTTCCCGCCGGCCAAAGACGTTATCAGCCCGTGGGGTCTGCCGCTGATCAACACGATTCTGCTGGTCAGCTCCAGCGTGACCATCACCATCGCCCACCATGCCTTGAAGAAGGGCCATCGCGGCGCGCTGAAAATCTGGCTGGCGATCACCGTGCTGCTGGGCTGCGCATTCCTCGGCTTCCAGGCCGAAGAATACATTCACGCTTATAAGGAGCTGGGCCTGACCCTGGGTTCGGGCATCTACGGTGCGACGTTCTTCATGCTCACCGGTTTCCACGGCGCCCACGTGACCATCGGCACGATCATTCTGTTTGTGATGCTGATGCGGATCATGAAGGGCCACTTCGACAACGAGCACCAGTTCGGCTTCGAAGCGGCGAGCTGGTATTGGCACTTCGTCGACGTGGTGTGGATCGGCTTGTTCATCTTCGTTTACGTGCTCTGAACCTGGATCACCAAGGCGCGTGCGAGACCAGTTGGCCGCTGTAAAAGCCCCAGGCGATCAAGCCGACGGTGGCAGCGGCCAATGCCACCCGAACACTCAAGGCGATGACCAGACGATTGGAACTGCTGTCGTCCTTGACCAGGAAAAACAGGCCGCTGAACAGGCTGATCACCGTGGCAATCAGCAGCAGAACGATGGCTGCTTTGAGCATGGGAAGACTCCGGGGGACAGGCGATGCACTTGAGTATAGCGATCGCGATGCCTGACTTTATGGCGGTGCCATGAAGCGCTTTCGCCCGGGCGTCGTACCGACGGTTGTCGTGGCATTGTTGCTGCCGCTGTTGGTGTCGCTGGGCTTCTGGCAATTGAGCCGGGGGGCGGAGAAAACCGCCCTGCTCGCCAGTTACGCCGAGCGCCGCGCCGCTGAACCGATGGCCAGCAGCGAGTTGCTCAATAGTGCTGAGCCGGCCTATCGCCGCGTGCGTCTTTCCGGCCAGTTCGACGCCGCTCACAGCCTGCTGCTCGACAACAGCCAGCGCAACGGCAAGGTCGGCGTCGAGTTGCTGCAACCGTTTCAGGATCAACGCACCGGCCTTTGGCTGCTGGTCAATCGCGGCTGGCTGCCGTGGCCAGATCGACGCGTGCCGCCGCAATTCACCACGCCTTCCGAGGCGCTGAATATCGATGCCTGGGTCTACGTCGCCCCCGGCGCGACCTTCCAGCTTCACGCCGACCCGGCCAGCAGCACCTGGCCGCAAACCATCACCGCCGTCGATCCGGCCAAGTTGTGGAAATCCCTCGAGCGCGACGGCTTCGCCTACGAATTACGCGCCGAACCCGGCCCGGCGAGCTATCAGGCCGACTGGCCGGTGGTGGCGATGGGTCCGGAAAAACACCTCGGTTACGCCGTGCAGTGGTTCGCCATGGCCACCGCCCTGCTCGGTCTCTACGTCTACTTAGGCTTGCACAACGCAAAGGAGAAACACCATGGGAACGGCCATGAATCCACCCAGCATGTCTGAAGCCAAAGCCCCGGCCAGTCGGCGTCGCGGACGTCTGCAGTTGCTGCTGATCGTGCTCGGCGTGGTCGGCCCGATGATCCTCGCCACCGGCATGTACAAATTGCAGTTCTGGGTGCCGGAAGGCCGCAGTTATCACGGCGAACTGATCGGCAACGGCCAGACACGCGCCGAGCTGGGTGTGCAGGCGGATGAAGTGCGCTGGCAGATGCTGGTGACGGCGCCCAAGGATTGCGCAGTGGACTGCCAGCAGCTTGTTTACCTCGCGCGGCAGATCCAGATCGGCCTCGGCCGTGAAGCCGGGCGCGCCAGCCACGCCCTCGCCGCTGCGCAACCTTTGAGCGCCGACTACCAAGCCAAACTCACCCGCGAATATCCGCAGTTGCAACGCTATCCGCTGGACGCCGCCACGTTCAGCAAGACAACGGGCGACCAGACCACGCCGCAACTGTGGATCATCGACCCCCACGGCAACCTCGTGCTGCGTTACGACCCGAATGTGAAGGGCAAGGATCTGCTCAACGACCTGCGCCACCTGCTGAAACTGTCGAACATCGGATAAGGGCATCGTCATGGCCAAACCTGGATTTCGCCTCGCGCTGTTTGCCACCTTGCTGGCACTGATTGTGGTGCTGCTCGGCGCCTACACCCGCCTGACCCACGCCGGCCTCGGTTGCCCGGACTGGCCGGGCTGCTACGGCTTTATCAGCGTGCCGAAAAGCGAAGCCCAACTGGCCCATGCCGAGCTGAATTTCCCCGACGCGCCGGTGGAGACGCACAAGGGCTGGAACGAGATGATCCACCGCTACTTCGCCGGCGCCCTCGGCCTGCTCATTTCGGTGTTGGCCGGGCGCGCGTGGGTCAATCGTCGCCATCCCGGGCAGCCATTGAAGCTGCCGCTGTTTCTGCTGGCGGTGGTGTTCGCCCAAGCGGCGTTCGGCATGTGGACGGTGACGCTCAAGCTCTGGCCGCAAGTGGTCACCGGGCATTTGCTTGGCGGCTTTGCGACCTTGAGCCTGTTGTTTCTGCTGACGTTGAGATTGTCCGGCGTGCTGCCGGCGCTGACCGTGCCCAAACGCTTGCAGTACTGGGCGACGGCGGGACTGCTGCTGGTGATCGGCCAGATCGCTCTAGGTGGCTGGGTCAGTTCCAACTACGCCGCGGTGGCCTGCATCGATTTCCCCACCTGCCACGGCCAATGGCTGCCGCCCGCCGACTTTGCCAACGGCTTTCACCTGACCCAACACATCGGCCCCAATTACCTCGGCGGACAACTCGACAGTGATGCCCGCACAGCGATTCACCTGACCCACCGCATCGGCGCGTTGCTGGTGACGCTGGTGCTGCTCGGTCTGGCCTGGCAACTGAAAGTGGTCGGCATGGCCCGGCTGGCCGGTTTGGTGCTGATTGCCCTCGGCGCACAAATCACTCTCGGCATCAGCAACGTGATTTTCCATCTGCCGCTGCCGGTTGCCGTGGCGCACAACGCCGGCGGCGCGGCACTGCTGCTGACCCTGGTGCTGGTCAATTATCACGCGCGCACCAGCCTGGTCCGGGTCAGACAACCAGTACTCGCGCGCTGGCGCTTCAGCCCGCGTAAACACTCCGCCGCGCCCATAACAATAAAAGGAGAAACGCCATGGCGATTCTGATCGGCGAACGCCCCACTCAGGCGATCTGGCGTGACTATCTGGAGCTGACCAAACCGAAAGTCGTGGTGCTGATGCTCATCACCTCGCTGGTCGGCATGTTCCTCGCGACCCGCGCCGGGGTGCCGTGGACGGTGCTGGTGTTCGGCAATCTGGGCATCGCGCTGTGTGCCGGTGGCGCGGCGGCGGTCAACCATGTGGTGGATCGGCGCATCGATGCAGTCATGGCGCGCACCCATAAGCGGCCGCTGGCCGAGGGCCGGGTTTCGCCTGCTGCGGCGTTGACCTTTGCGCTCGCGCTGGCGTTGCTCGGTCAGGCCTTGCTGCTGACCTTCACCAATCCGCTGACCGCGTGGCTGACCCTAGCCTCCCTGCTCGGCTACGCAGTGATCTACACCGGTTTCCTCAAGCGAGCGACGCCGCAGAACATCGTCATCGGCGGACTCGCCGGCGCAGCGCCGCCGCTGCTCGGCTGGACCGCCGCCACCGGCCATGTCAGCGCCGAACCGTTGCTGCTGGTGCTGATCATCTTCGCCTGGACCCCGCCGCACTTCTGGGCGCTGGCGATCCATCGCAAGGAGGAATATGCCAAGGCCGACATCCCGATGTTGCCGGTCACCCACGGCGAGCACTACACCAAAGTGCACATTCTGCTGTACACCTTCGCGCTGCTGGCGGTGAGCCTGCTGCCGTACGTGATCCACATGAGCGGCGTGCTGTATCTGGTTTGCGCGCTGGCTCTGGGCGCAAGGTTTCTGCAATGGGCCGTGGTGCTGTACCGTGGCACTCGGCCGCACGCGGCGATCAACACCTTCAAGTACTCTATTTGGTACTTGTTCCTGTTGTTCATTGCCCTGCTCGTAGACCACTACTTACTGTTGAACCTATGACTCGAACCCAGAAAACCGTCTTCATCCTCGTCGCCGTGATCGCGCTGATCCTCGGCCTGACCGTCAACAAAGTGCTGAGCGGCAAGGGCCAGGGCGACCCCACCGCGCTGATCGACGCCGGCATCATCCTGCTGCCGCAGAGCCGCACGCTGCCAAGCGTGAAGATGACTGATCAGGACGGCAAACCGGTCGCCATCGACGAGTTAAAAGGCAAGTGGAGCCTGCTGTTTTTCGGCTACACCTTCTGCCCGGACATCTGCCCGACCACCCTCGCGCAACTGCGTCAGATCAAAAGCGAACTGCCGAAAGACGCTGTGGATAAGTTGCAGATCGTGCTGGTCAGCGTCGACCCGAACCGGGATAACCCGAAGCAGTTGAAGCAATATCTGGGCTATTTTGATCCGCAGTTCATTGGCCTGACGCCGAGCTCGATTGAAGAGCTGCAGAAGGTGGCCAACGCGGTGAGTATTCCGTTTATTCCGGCGGATACCAGCAAGCCGAATTACACGGTTGACCACAGTGGGAATCTGGCGGTGATCGGGCCGGACGGGACGCAGCGTGGGTTTATCCGGGCGCCGTTGAATAACGCCAAACTGGTGGCGCAGTTGCCGGTGATGCTTAACCGCAAGTAACAGTTTAAAAGCCAAGAGCCCCTCACCCTAGCCCTCTCCCGGAGGGAGAGGGGACTGAATGGGGGATGCTGAAGAAATACGCCGACCTGATATTGCTTCACTGAATCCATAATCAACTCGAACGCTCAGGTCGATGAAGCGCTCAATGCACTTCGGTAGATCTCCTTGAATCCATAATCGACTCAGTCTTGCAGGTCGATGCAAAACGCCAGACACCTCGGTCGGCCCCCTCTCCCTCGGGAGAGGGCTGGGGTGAGGGGAAGATTCACAGCGGATCTCAAGCCGACACCCGCTGTCTAGTCCTGAAATAGGTTTACACCTGTTTCAGCCTCAAAATGCCCGATGCACCGCATCGGGCGTTTTGTATTTCAGCGACAGATGAGGCCGCTCGTTGTTATAGATCTGCACCGACTCGTCCACCATCCGGATGGCCTCTGCAAAATCTTTGGGGCGATGCAGCAATA
>NZ_JACSZV010000046.1 GCF_014472415.1 Pseudomonas sp. N40(2020) | reverse complement strand
TAGTCCATTACTGTGTCCCATGACTAACTCGTCGTATCG
The DNA here is from genome assembly GCF_014472415.1 of Pseudomonas sp. N40(2020). Taxonomy (GTDB): domain Bacteria; phylum Pseudomonadota; class Gammaproteobacteria; order Pseudomonadales; family Pseudomonadaceae; genus Aquipseudomonas. The sequence goes on along the minus strand of NZ_JACSZV010000046.1, from coordinate 51,612 downwards.
TTTTGTCAGTCGGGCATCTAGCCCGGTCATTTGATATCCATGCCGTCCTTTTATAGACCAGGATCGGGAGATGTGTAGATACCAATGCTTATCGCGGGCAAGCCCGCTCCCACAGGTTTATCGTCGGATGCAAAATATGTGTACGACACAAAACACTGTGGGAGCGGGCTTGCCCGCGATGCTTTTAGAATCGAGTTTGCACTGCTAGCTCAAAGGTTCGCGGCGTACCCAAATAGTACGCCGGCGAAACATGCGCAAATTCGGCATACACCTCATTGGTCAAATTGCGCACTCGCCCGGTAACGGTGGTGTGCGAATCAACCTTGTAACTGAGGAAACTGCCGAACAGCGTGTACGACGGCACGGTCATGGTGTTGGCGTTATCGGCAAACACCGACGCCACGTAACGCGCATCGACCCCGCCTTGCCACTGCGGCGAGAAATCATAGGTCAGCCACAGATTGCCGACCCGGTCCGGAACGTTGGTCGGTGTGTTGCCTTTGCGCGACACGATCACGCCAGCCGCATTCTTTTCAGTGAAGTCATCGTACTGCGCGTCGACCCAGGCGAAGTTACCCTCGGCCAGCAGTTTGTCGGTGATCCGCAACGAGCTGGCAATCTCGATCCCTTTAGACGTCTGCTGACCGACCGGGATGCTGCTGGTCGGGTCCAGTGGGTCGGTGACGGCAAAGTCCTTTCGTTCAATCGTGTAAGCCGCCACGGTCGCCGAGCCACGCCCGTTCAGATAATCGAACTTGCTGCCGATTTCCCATTGCTTGCCGGTCGAGACGTCGAAGTCTTGCGTGCCGTTGGGCTGCTCGGCGGCGGTGCTGTATTGCACGTAGACGTTAGCCGATGGGATGAACTGATAGGTCAGACCCGCGCGACCGGTGATTGGCTCCCAACTGCGCTTGAGGTGCCTGGGATTGGTGGCGGTCACGGCGCGGTGGTTGGTCACGTCGAGATCGATGTCGTCATAACGCAGGCCGGTGAGCAGTGACAGTTTGTCGGTGAGCGCCAGCCGGTTTTCCACGAACAGCGCTTTGGTGGTGACCTCGTTGGTCTTATCGCTGATCAGCTTGGGATTGGTGCCGGGAATGCCATAGAAATGCCCCGGCCGGTAGTTGTTCGGGTCAACCGTGCTCGCGCCTTTGATGTTGAGCGGCGAGTTGGTGGTTTGATTGACCTTGTACTCGAAGCCGCCTGACCACGTCGTATCCAGACCCAGCAGCGTGTTGTCGTGGCGCAGTTCGAACTGGTTGCCGTTCTGCTCGCCCTGATGCCGTACCTGATACGCCGTCGAGCGATTCACCGCCGTGTTGTCGGCGTTGTACTGGTAGGTTTCCAGGTTGCGGTAATCGCGCTGGCTGTCGAGGTGATACAGGGTATTGCGCAGGGTGGTGTTGTCGTTGATCCGGTAGTCGATGATCGAGCGCACCCAGATCGTCCGCTGTTCATATCGACCGTCTTCGACGTTGTAGTTGTTGAAGCGATTGTGTTTGTCGATCTTCAACTCGCCGGCCTTGGGGTTGAGCACCGGGGTGCCCCAATACGGACTGTCTTCGTGTTCGTCCTGATATTCCAGCGCCAGGGTGTGCGACAGGTTCGGCGTGAGGTCGCTGAGCAATGAGAACGCCACGCTCCAGGCATCGCGTTCCTGACGGTCGATGTAGCCGTTACTGGTGTTGTGGCTGACGTCGAGACGTGCGTAGTGCTGCATCTCGCTGCTCGGGTCGGTCAGGGCATGGTTGAGGCCGAACGCGGTTTCGGTGGTGTCGTAAGTGCCGTAGCTGACCCTGCCTTCAACAGCCTGTTCGTCGCGGGTTGCCAGTTTGGTCACGTAGTTCAACGAACCACCCACGGAGCCTGCGCCGTTGATCAGCGATGAAGGGCCACCGACCAGTTCCACTCGATCATAAATCCACGCATCTACCGGGCGGGCGAGTCCGCCGGACACGTTGATGCCGTTGAACATCTGGGTGATCTGGCTGCTGGTGAAGCCGCGATAGGAGACGAAGCCGCCAAAGCCTGGCGGTGCGCTGGCATTGACGCCGGGCAGGGTGTTGGCGGCGTCCTGGAAGTTCTGTGCGCCGTGGCGTTCGATGTCGTTGCGATTGGCAATGGCCACCGAGGCGGGCGTATCGCGCATGCTCAAGCCGAGGCGCGAGGCCATGCCGCTGGATTGGTCGAGGCTCAGGCCCGGTTCGGTGCCGGACTCGCCGTCGATGGTGATCGGCGCCAGATCCAAGGTGGATTGCGCCCAGACGTTAACGGACAGGCAGCCGCACAGGCTCGCCAGCAGAGTGAGTTGTTTCATTGTTGAATCCTGAATGCTTGTCTAGGAGTCAGCGCACAGGCGAACGCCGCGCGTTGGCGCAGTGGGCTGACAAATCAAAAAGGCAAGAACACTCAGGCGAGCGGTGGGGCGCGAGGGTTGGCCGAGGGCCAAGTGGAGCGGGCTGGGAGGTCGGCGCTGACGATCGGCGCCAGTGGCGGGCTGTGTTGTTCCGGCAGGATCGCCAGGGTCAGGCTGGAATTGAACGCCGGGCCCATGCCGCCTGTTGAGCAAAGTGGGCAACCGAAGGCTTTGGACAGGGTTGGCAGTTTTTCTTCGGACGGGTTGGCGGCGAGCGGCGCTTGCGTCGCCGGGTCCACGGTACAGAACTGGCCGCCGATACCGTTGAGCTGCATGCCGACCATTTGCCCGTGTCCGATGCTGCAGACGAACACGTTGAACAGGACGCAGCAATAGAGCATCCAGGCCAGCAGTGAGCGATCGGAACGGGAGAATTTCATGGGGCGGCACTTTACCGTACCGCTGATCGGTCGTGCACTTGAAAAAAATGCGACTAGGATGATTTGTTCAAATCCCTTTCAAGGATTTCAACCATGACCTTTGTGTTGGCTCAATGGCTGGTGACAACGTTCGCGGTAATCGCCCTGGTACATGTGTATTTGGCGCTGGGTGGGCAATGGGCGGCGGTGGCGGCAGTGCCGCAAGTACCGGTGGAAGGTTTTGTGAAAACGGTGCGACCGGCGTTCAAACCGTCGGGCTGGATTACTTTGGTGGTGGCGGCTGCGTTATTGGCGATTGCCGCTTTGGTGTGTCTGCGGGTCGGGTGGGGAATGCCGGCGGTGCATCACAAGGCGCTGCAATGGGTGATCAGTGCGATTGCGCTGTTGATGTTTGCCCGGGCGATTGGTGATTCGAATCTGGTGGGGTTCTTCAAGGAGGTGAAAGGCTCGCGGTTTGCGCGGCTGGATACGTGGGTGTATTCGCCGTTGTGTCTGGCGTTGGGGGCGGGGTTGTTGGCCGTGGCTTGGGTTTAGGGTCGCCTGGAGAATGCTTTGGCGAGCAGGCTCACTCCTACATATGAAATGCGTTCCCCTGTAGGAGTGAGCCTGCTCGCGATAGCGTCAGTTCGGACAACTTAAATCTTCAGCTTCCGCTCTCGGTTCGCCGACTGCTGACCTCGGCCGGCACATCATCCCCAGCCATGCGCTTGCGGAACAACGCCGCCCGCGCCAGCAGCAACGTGGTCACCGGCACCGTGATCGCCAACAGAATCGGAATCAGCCATGCATGTATCACCGGCCCGGACTTCAGCGCCGAGAAGCAGATGATCGAAGCCAGCGCCACGCACCACGCTCCCAGCGTCGAGGCCAGTGCCGGCGGATGCATGCGCTGGAAATAGTCCTTCATTCGCAACAATCCGGTCGCGCCGATCAGCGCAAAAATGCCGCTCAGTACCAGCAGGATCGCCACCGGAATCTCAACCCACAGAGACAATTCAGCGTTCATTCGATCACCTCGCCACGCAGCAGGAATTTCGCCAGGGCAAACGAGCCGACGAAGCCGAACAGCGCAATCAGCAGCGCCGCCTCGAAGTAGGTGTCACTTGAATAACGAATGCCCAGCGTCAGCATCATCAACATGGCGACGATGTAGAGGTAATCCAGCGCCAGAACCCGATCCTGAGCCGAGGGTCCTTTGAACAGCCGAACCAGCGTCAGCACCATCGCCAGCGAGAACAGAAACAGCGTCAGCAAAATTGCGTTCGACAGTAATGGGCTCATTCGAAAATCTCCATCAGCGGTCGCTCGTAAGCAGTCTTGAAGTGCTCAATGAACTGCGCTTCGTCATCCAGATCCCAAACGTGCAGCAACAAAATGCTGCGATCCAGTGCCAATTCCGACCACACCGTGCCGGGCACGACCGTGCAGATCATCGCCAGCGTCGCCAGACCGTGAGCATCGCGCAGGTCGAGCGGCACTTTGACGAAGCACGAACGAGGTGGGCGGCGGCCGGCATTGAGCACGCCCCAGGCGACGATCAGATTGGACATCACCACGTCACGACCGACGAGGAGGAACAGGCGCAGCATGGTCCCCGGGCGGCGGATGCGCACTTGTTTCGGGCGTAACTTGCGCATCATCAGCGGTGCAGCAAAACCCAATATCGCACCGAGCAGCAGATTGCCCGGGCTGATCGACAAATTCAGCGTCAACCACAGTGCCCATAGCGCCAACGACAGTAACGGTGCAGGAAATACACGCTTCATGGCTGTACCTCCAGTTGGGCTGTCTTGGCTTCCGGACTCGGTACGGCGCGGGTGCCGAGCACCGCCATCACGTACTGCTGCGGGTTATTCAGAGCATCGGCGGTGGCCTGGGTATAGCGCAGCAGCGGTTCGGCCTTGAAGGTCAGGGCGATGCTCAATCCCAGCAGCAGGAAGATCGGTGCGCATTCGAGTTTGCGCAGCAACGGCGATGGGCGCTCCTCCGGTGTCCAGAAGCGTTGGATACCGAGGCGCGAGAACGCCATCAACGAGGCCAGTCCGGACAGGATCAGCAGTGCCAGCAGCGCCCACGCCGCGTTGGAAATTGGCGCGTCGGTACCGAGGCCCAGTGGATTGAGCAACGCACCGATCAGGCTGAGTTTGCCGATGAAGCCGGACAGCGGCGGCATGCCGATGATCAGCAGGGCGCAAGCGATGAAGCTCAAGCCAAGAAATGCCATCGTCCACGGAATGACCTGACCGACCACGGCTTTCTGCTCGTCGTCGAGGTTGATGCCTTTGGGCGGTTGCAGTGATTCCTGCGGACGAGGCAGCAATTCGCTTTCGTCTTCCAGCGGGATCTCATTGGCCGAGCGCGAACGTTCGATCAACTCGGAAAGAAGAAACAGCGCACTCAATGCCAGTGTCGAACTGACCAGATAGAACAGCGCGGCGCCAATCAGGTTCGGCTGGGCGAAACCAACGGCCGACAGCAGAATCCCCGCCGACACCAGAATGCTCAGGCTGGCCATGCGTTCCAGGCGTTGTGCGGCAATAATCGCCAGTGCCGCGCAGGCCATGGTCGCCATGCCGCCGTAGATCAGCCAGTCAGCACCAAAGAACGCCGAAGCTCCGGCTTGCCCTGAGAACAGCAGTGTCCACAGGCGCAGCAGGGTGTAGACGCCGACCTTGGTCATGATCGCGAACATTGCCGCCACCGGTGCGCTGGCCGAAGAGTAGGCCGGTACCAGCCAGAAGTTCAGCGGCCACATGCCGGCCTTGGCCAGGAACGCGACCGCGAGAATTCCTGCGCCCGCGTGCAGCAAGCCTCGGTCGGCTTCCGGCACCAGCGGAATTTTCAGCGCCAGATCAGCCATGTTCAGGGTGCCGGTCACACCATAGATCAATGCCGCGCCGATCAGAAACAGCGACGAGGCGAGCAGGTTGATCGAGATGTAATGCAGCCCCGACGATACCCGTGCCCGACCGGAGCCGTGCAGCAACAGGCCATAAGAAGCGGCGAGCAGCACTTCGAAGAACACGAACAGGTTGAACAGATCTGCGGTCAGGAACGCTCCATACAGACCCATCAACTGAATCTGGAACAACGCATGGAAGCTCGATCCCGCACCGTCCCAGCGCGCCATCGCAAAGAGCAGGGCACTGACGCCGATGATCCCGGTCAGCACCAGCATCAGCGCCGACAGGCGATCGACCACCAGCACAATGCCGAACGGCGCCTGCCAGTTGCCGGGCAGGTATACGCCGATGGAGCCGGGCACGCCGGTGGTCTGCGTCCATTGCAGCAGCATCACGGAAATGAACAGGCCGATGAGGCTGGAGAACAGATTGATTTTCGCCTTCAGCGGCCGGTGCTTCTCGCCGAGCATCAGCATGATGGCGGCGGTCAGCAGCGGCAGCAGAATCGGTGCGGCGATCAGGTGAGTCATCGCCATCATTCTTTAGGCTCCCGGCCGTCGACATGGTCAGTGCCGGTCAAGCCGCGCGAGGCGAGCAGAACGACTAGGAACAGCGCGGTCATGGCGAAGCTGATGACGATTGCAGTGAGTACCAGTGCCTGTGGCAGCGGGTCGGTGTAGTGCAGCAAGTCTTGCGTCACGCCGTCCTTGATCACCGGTTCCTTGCCGATGAACAGGCTGCCCATGCTGAAGATGAACAGGTTGACGCCGTAGGACAGCAGGCACAGGCCCATGACCACCTGGAATGTCCGTGGCCGCAGGATCAGCCAGACGCCGGATGCGGCGAGGACGCCGATGGCGATTGCGATGACTTCTTCCATCAGACGGCTCCTTTGCTGGCGACGGACTTGGGCAGCGCTGCAGTCTTGTGACCACGCACCGATTGGTGGGCGAGGGCGGTGAGGATCAACAGCGTCGAGCCCACGACCACCGCGTACACGCCGATATCAAAGAACAGCGCACTGGCGATATGGATGTCGCCCAGCAGTGGCAGAGTGAAATGCCAAGTGTGGGTGGTGAGGAACGGGTAACCGACGGCCATCGCACCGAGACCGGTGGCGGTAGCGAACAGCAACCCGGTGCCCATCCAGCGCAGGGGCCGTAGACTCATTTGCGCCTCGACCCACTGCGTGCCGGCGACCATGTATTGCAGGATGAACGCCACCGACATCACCAAACCGGCGACAAAACCGCCGCCCGGCTGGTTGTGCCCGCGCATGAACAGATAGCACGACACCACCAGCGCAATCGGCAGCAGCAGGCGAACCAGTACCGCCGGCACCATCATGAAACCGAGCGCGGTGTCGCTGGCCGAGCGCGGGTTGACCAGATCGGTGACCACGTCCGGCGCCAGCAGGCGTTGCTGGGCTGGCAGTTGCAGGCTTTCTTTCGGCGGGCGGAAGCGGCGCAGCAGTGCGAATACAGTCAGCGCCACGGCGACCAGTACGGTGATTTCACCAAGGGTATCGAAGCCACGGAAGTCCACCAGCATCACGTTGACCACGTTGCTGCCACCGCCCTCGGGCATGGCGCGGCTGAGGTAGAACGAGGAGATATTGTTTGGCGTCTGCCGCGTCAGCATGGCGTAGGACAGCAGTGCCATGCCGCCACCGACCGCAATAGAAAGCAGCAAGTCGCGCAGACGGCGAATGCGCGCCTTGCGCAGGCTGCTCGGCAATGGCGAGACTTCTTCGATCCGACGTGGCAACCAGCGCAGACCCAGCAGGATCAGCACGGTGGTCACCACTTCGACCGCCAGCTGCGTCAGCGCCAGATCCGGTGCAGAGAACCAGACGAACGTCACGCAAGTCATCAGCCCGCAGACACTGACCATCGTCAGAGCGGCGAGACGGTGATACTTGGCCTGCCACGCGGCGCCGAGGGCGCAGGCAATTGCCAGCAGCCACAGAGTCACGAAAACAATGGAACCAGGAATCTTCGGCCGGTCGCCCCAACTCAGGCTGCTGTGCAGCATCGGAATCAGGCCGGCGAGCACGGCAGCCAACACCATCAAGAACAGCTGCATTTGCAGGCGTCGGGTGCCGAGTCGGCGTTCTACCCGACGGGCCATGCGCATCATCACTACCAGGCTGCGCTCGAACAGGCGTTTACCGTTGAAGCGGCCCACCAGTGGCGGATATTTGAAGCGGCCCTGTCTGAACTGATTGCGCAGTAACAGGTAGAGCACGATGCCGCCGGACATGGCGATCAGGCTCATGATCATTGGCGCGTTCAAACCATGCCAGATTGCCAGGCTGTATTCGGGAAGGGTGCCGCCGACTACCGGCAACGCCGCAGCGGCCAATAATGGACCGACGATTTGTGCCGGAAAAATCCCCACCAACAGGCAGGTGAACACCAGCAATTCCACCGGCGCACGCATCCAGCGCGGCGGTTCGTGCGGGGTGTGCGGCAGGTCGGTGGCCGTTGGGCCGAAGAACACATCGACGGTGAAGCGCAGCGAATAAGCCACGCTGAACGTGCCGGCGATGGTCGCGACAATCGGCAATGCCGCTTCAACCCACGCCGTGGCGTTGATGAACACGGTTTCGGCGAAGAACATTTCCTTCGACAGGAAGCCGTTGAGCAGCGGCACACCTGCCATCGAAGCACTGGCAACCATGGCCAGCGTCGCGGTGAACGGAATCAGTTTGATCAAACCGCTGAGCTTGCGGATATCGCGGGTGCCGCTTTCGTGGTCGATGATGCCTGCGGCCATGAACAGCGAGGCTTTGAACGTAGCGTGGTTGAGGATATGGAACACCGCAGCGACGGCGGCCAATGGACTGTTCAGGCCCAGCAGCAGAGTGATCAGGCCGAGGTGGCTGATGGTCGAGTAGGCCAGCAATCCTTTCAGATCGTTCTGGAACATCGCGCAATAGGCGCCGAGTAACAACGTACAGGCGCCTGCGCCGCTGACGATGTAGAACCATTCTTCACTGCCGGACAGCGACGGCCACAGGCGCGCTAGCAGGAACACCCCGGCCTTGACCATGGTTGCCGAGTGCAGGTACGCGGAGACGGGCGTTGGCGCCGCCATCGCGTGGGGCAGCCAGAAGTGGAACGGGAACTGGGCGCTTTTGCTGAGTGCGCCGATAAGAATGAGGGGTAGCAGAATAGGGTAGAGGGCATGTGCGCGAATCTGGTCGCCGGCGGCCAGGACCTTGTCCAGGTCATAGCTGCCGACGACATGGCCGAGGATCATGACCCCCGCCAACAGGCATAGTCCGCCAGCACCAGTAACCATCAACGCCATATAGGCGCCGCGACGAGCGTCGGCGCGGTGGTGCCAGTAGCCGATCAGCAGGAAGGAGAAAAGGCTGGTGAGTTCCCAGAAAAACACGATCTGGATCAGGTTGCCGGAGATCACCAGACCCAGCATGGCGCCCATGAATGCCAGGAAAAACGCGAAGAAACGCGGCACCGGATCATCCGGCGACATGTAATAGCGGGCATATAAGGAAACGAGTGTGCCGATGCCCAATACCAGCATCGAGAACAGCCAGGCGAAGCCGTCCATGCGCAGGACGAAGTTCAAGCCGAGGCTGGGCAGCCACATGAATTCTTCGCGGATCACGCCGCCGTGGGCGATTTGCGGGTACAACATTGCCACCTGGACGGTGCCGATCAGAGCGACCAGACCAGCCAACAGGGATTCGGTATTACGCGCGTTGTGTGGCAGCACCGCTGCCAGACAGCTGCCAATGAATGGCAGAAGCAGTAGAACTATCAGGGACATAGGCTTCTAATCTGCGGAAGTTTGTGAAGCATCATACGTGCCAGCTCCCTGATCACCAAACGCGAGGATGTCTCAGAATCCTACAAAGTAGTCTGGATATTTGTGTTTGGCCTTGTTTCAACGGCGAAAAAAGATCGCAGCCTTCGGCAGCTCCTACAGGAAAACGCATTCCAATGCAGGAGCTGCCGAAGGCTGCGATCTTTTGATCTTGCTTTCAATTGCCGTTGTCGTTCTCCAGTGCGCCCTCAGTTTCAACGGCAGCTTTACCTTTGGTCTTCAACTCACTGACAATCACCGCCGCCACAATCAAACCGGCCCCCACCAGCGCAATCGCCGGCAACCGCTCACCGGCGATCCGCCCGACTATCCCGGCCCACACCGGCTCACCGGCATAGATCAACGTCGCCCGGGTCGGCGAAACACTCTTCTGTGCCCAGTTCATCGCCACTTGAATCGCCGCACTCGCCGCGCCCAGGCCCAGCGCTGACGCCAGCAACAGCCAGGAGAAGTCTGGAATCGCTTCACCTGTCGGTACCACCATCAAGAATGACAGCACCGAAGTCGTCGCCAGTTGCACCACGGTCACCCGGCGTACATCAACCTGGCCTGCGTAATTGCTGATCAGAATGATCTCGGCCGCAATGGCAATGGCGCTGATCAGCGTGGCAATCTCGCCCGGGCTGAAATTCAGTGAAGCGCCGGACGGTCCCGACAACAGCATCAACCCGGTAAACGCCAGCATGATCCCGATGCTCGGCATCAACCCCGGTCGGCGCCCCAGCACCAGCCATTGCAGCAACGGCACGAACGGCACATACAGAGCGGTTATGAACGCAGATTGACTGCTTGGAATCGTCTGCAATCCTACCGTCTGCAAGCCGTAACCAAGCATGATCGCCACGCCGATGAAGGCGCCGGCCTTGAGTTCGAACAGGGTCAGTTCGCGCAGATGACGCCAGGAGAACAAGGCGACGATGGCAGCCGCCGCTGCGAATCGCAGACCGACAAAAAACATCGGCCCACTGACGGTCATCGCGTGCTGCACCAGCAGAAAGGTGCCGCCCCAGACCATGGTGATCAGCACCAGGACGCACTCGGCTTTGCTGAAACGGGAGAAACGGAGGGAGGTGTCGGGGCGATTCACTGACGTCATAACCTTGCGCACTATAAAAGGCAGGACGCACAATGCGCCCAACGTTGCGCAGTATACTGCCCAACCCCACCGAGTGAGCAATATAGTGCCCAAAGATTCCAGCCAACGAGCCTCCGTCCTGCAACACGTCAGCCAAAATGTCCGGCGCCTGCGCCACGCGGCCGACATGAGCCAGACCGCGCTGGCGGAAAAATCCGGGGTGAGCCGGCGCATGCTGGTGGCGATCGAGGCGGGCGAAAAGAATGTCAGCCTGACCACCCTCGACCGCGTCGCCGAAGCGCTCGACGTCGCTTTCAGCGATCTGATCCAGGCGCCCGATGCTCGTGATCCGAGCCGGATCAACGAGGTGGCGTGGGCCGGCGTGATTCCCGGTAGCAAAGCGGTATTGCTGTCGAAGGCTACCGCGACCCGCGAAGTTGAACAGTGGGAATGGTGCCTACAGCCCGGTGAGGTCTATCCCTCGCAACCGGATGCCGACGGCTGGAGCGAACAGATCTACGTGTTTGAAGGCTGCCTGACGTTAATGCTGGGCGATCAGCCGCAGCCCATCGGTGCAGGGGAGTTCTTCATGTTTGCCAGCAATCAGCCGCATGCCTATCGCAATGACGGGGATGTCGCGGCGCGGTTTGTCCGTAATGTGGTGATTTGAATGAGTCTGCGCGCAGATATCCTGATTATTGGTGGTGGCCTCAGCGGCACCATGCTGGCGGTGCAATTGCTGCGTCTGCCCGGTCAGCGCAAGATTCTGATTATTGAACCGCGAGCCGAACTGGGGCGGGGCGAGGCTTACAGCGCTGTCGAATTGGGCCATACGCTTAATGGCAACGCTGCGCGGATGAGCGTTGACCCGGATAACCCGAATGACCTTACGCAGTGGCTGACCGAGCATATTACCGCCGGTGGCTGGCCGGAGTCGGCTGAGCAAGATGTGCCTGTCAGTGAACTGTTCCCGCCTCGTGGGTTGTTTGGCATTTACGTGCAGCAGCGGTTGGCCGAGGCGCGCAGTGTCGGTGCGCAACAAGGCTCGACCGTCGAGCATATACGCGCAGAGGTCGTCGACCTGCAAACCGACACCGATTCGGTACAACTCACTCTGAGCGATGGACAGCACTTACGGGGCGCATACGCGGTGCTCGCCACCGGTATGTTCCCCGCCGCGCGCACGCCGCAAAAACAATCCAGTGGCGTTAATGCTGCGGCACTTGATCCGTGGGATGTCACGGCCATGCGCGAACTCGATCCGCAATCCACCGTGCTGATCATCGGCTCCGGCCTGACCATGGTTGATGCCGTGGTCTCGCTGGAGCAGGCCGGGCATCAGGGGCCGATTGAAGTGTTTTCCCGTCATGGGCTGCTGCCCCATGTGCGGCGCCAACCACCGGTTTGGGTGGATTTCCTCGCTGAAGATCACAACATTCGTTCGCCCCGGCAGTTGTTGCGCGAATTGCGTCGACATTGCCGCGATGCCATCGCCCAAGGTATCGACTGGCAAGCACCGCTGGACACGGTACGCGCGCATATCGGACGGTTGTGGAGTCAGGCGACTGACGTGCAGCGTCGACAATTCGTACGTCATGTTCGGCCCTGGTGGGAAAGCCATCACCATCGTTCGCCGCCGCTGAGTGCGCAGTTGGTTGAGCGTCTGCATGACGAGGGACGTTTGCGGATTCAGGCCGCTTCTTTCAAAGGGCTTGAGCCGTGCGCGGAGGGTGAGGTGAGTATTCGCATTCGTCGGCGAGGCGAGGCTGAAACCTGCGTGGTGCATGGCGCGGCGTTGATCAATTCCAGTGGCATCGAGTACGACTGGCGTCGCGTCGCGAGGCCGTTACCGCAGCAATTGCTGGCGCGGGGGCTGGTGCGCCCGGGTCCGTTGGCGTTGGGGATTGCGGCGGCGATTGACGGCGCAGTGCTGGATGAGCACGGGCAGGCAGCGAACCGGTTGTTCGCCATGGGGCCGCCGTTGCGCGGGATGTGGTGGGAGAGTACGGCGGTGACGGATGTGGCGTTGCAGGCGAAGGCGTTGGCGGTGCGACTTGTGGTTTGAGGTTGTTCTGCCGGGCCTCATCGCTGGCAAGCCAGCTCCCACAGGGACTTATAGTGTTCAGAAAAATCGTGAACACCTCTAATCATTGTGGGAGCTGGCTTGCCAGCGATAGCGGATCATCGGTCAACATGGATGTTGAATTCGATGCGCTATCGCCAGCAGTTGGCTTTTACGCCACCACTCGATAGCACGGCACATACGCCGCGCCGCCCGGCAGTTTCATCCGGTGCTGGGCGACGAAGGCTTTGAGCAGAGCATCCAGCGGTTGCATGATCACCGCATCACCACGGATCTGATACGGACCGTGTTCTTCGATCAGGCGAATACCCTTGTCCTTGACGTTGCCAGCAACGATCCCGGAAAACGCCCGACGCAGGTTGGCCGCCAGTTCGTGGGGTGGCTGGTCGCGGTTGAGTTTCAGGTTGGCCATGTTTTCGTGGGTCGGATCGAACGGACGCTGGAAGCCTTCGTCGATTTTCAACAACCAGTTGAAGTGAAACGCGTCGTTGCGCTCGCGGCGGAACTGCTTAACGGCTTTCAGACCCTGAGTCATCTGGCGCGCGACTTCGGCCGGGTCGTCGATGATGATTTCGTAGTGCTGTTTCGCCGCTTCGCCGAGGGTGGCGATGACGAAGGCGTCGAGCTGCTCCAGATACGGTGCGGCATGTTTCGGCCCGGTCAGGATCACCGGAAACGGCAGACCGGCGTTATCCGGGTGCATCAGGATGCCCAGCAAGTACAGGAACTCTTCAGCGGTCCCGGCGCCGCCCGGGAAGATGATGATGCCGTGGCCAACGCGGACGAAGGCTTCCAGACGTTTTTCGATGTCCGGCAGGATCACCAGCTCGTTGACGATCGGGTTCGGCGCTTCGGCGGCGATGATGCCTGGCTCGGTCAGGCCCAGGTAGCGACCGCCATGTATCCGCTGTTTGGCGTGGGCGATGGTCGCGCCCTTCATCGGGCCTTTCATCACGCCGGGGCCGCAGCCGGTGCAGATGTCGAGGCTGCGCAGGCCCAGTTCGTGGCCGACTTTCTTGGTGTATTTGTATTCTTCGGTGTTGATCGAGTGGCCGCCCCAGCACACGACGATCTTCGGCTCGACGCCCGGGCGCAGGGTGCGCGCATTGCGTAGCAGGTGAAAGACGTAGTCGCTGATGCCTTGCGAGGTGCTCAGGTCGATGCGTTGGCTATCGAGTTCGTTTTCGGTGTAGACGATGTCGCGCAGGGCGCTGAACAGCATTTCCCGGGTGCTGGCGATCATTTCGCCATCGACGAAAGCATCGGCCGGAGCGTTCAACAGCTCCAGGCGCACACCGCGATCCTGTTGGTGAATGCGGATTTCGAAGTCCTTGTAGGCTTCGAGGATGGTCTTGGCGTTATCGACATGGGCGCCAGTGTTGAGGATGGCCAGGGCGCACTGGCGAAAGAGGGTGTAGGTGCTGCCGGATCCGGCTTCGCTCAGTTGCTGAACTTCACGTTGAGAAAGGGTTTCCAGGCTGCCTTTAGGGCTGACCGAGGCGTTGATTACGTGTCGTTGGGTCATGCAATGATCCTTAAAACGATGTCATCCACAAACCAGGCGAATGGCATCCGAATAGTGTGTATCCATGAATGAAGATGGCACGATCTGCGCTGTACCGCCATGTCCCCGTTGATTGGTGAAAAGATGAAAAGGAGCCCCAGCATAGCTAAATCCTTGGTAGAGGCGATAATGCGCGGGCCAGTTTTTTCCGTTGCCCTTTTTGTCATTCAAGGAAGTCAGTCGTGATGTTCGAGATTCAGCCAATGGACGCCGTCACTTTTCGCCAGCAGACGCGGCGCAGCACAATGATCATTGCCGTGCTGTTCCTGGTGCTGGCGATGTTGTTTTCGACGGTGGCGGTGGCACTGTTTGGCGAGCCCGGCGGCGATAACCTGCGCTTCAATGTCGGCGGAGTGTTTGCGGCGTTCCTGCTGACGGCGGCTTTGTTGCGCGGGCGCTTCTGGAATCAGACCTGGATGGCCCCGGCTATTTATAGCTGGCGGCTCAAGCGCAATCTTATGAGCGTCACCAATGTGATGCATCAGGTGACGGCGGCAGTGCAGAAGAATGATCCGACGGCGATGAAGGTATTGCGTTTCTATCACTTGGGACTGACGCAGATGCATGAGCTGGACGGTAACTCCAGCGATCATGCGCAACTGCACCGTGAAGTCGAAGCGCACAAGGAGCGGATGCAGGCGCTTGGTTTTGATATCGATCAGCCACGCCTTGATCCGGCGTGGCTGGAAGTTCTCAAGCAGACGTCTCGTTAGTCTGTATCAGACAAAAACCAGTGAGCGGTGAGTGCCGGCTCCCGCACGTGCGCCATCACCTACCGAGACGGCAACCGAACCGGCGGCGAGCGCCGCGTCCCCGCATGCAAACACGCCCGGTATGCTGGTCTGTTGCATGGCGTCGGTTTGAATGAACGGGCCCATCGGGCCGTCTTCAAAAACACAGCCCAGTTGCTCGGCCAACGGGCTGGCCATTCGAGTGCGAGGCATGGCGAACAGACCGGCAACGCTGATCACCCGGCCATCGCTGAGCACTACATCTGCTCGCTTACCGCTGATATGGCTGACCGTTTGAGATTCCAGCGTCACGCCGCGTCGATCGAGTTCTGCCAGTTGTTCGGCGTCCGGCTCGAACACGCCGTTGGTGAAGAAAGTGGTCTGGCCCCAATCCGGCAAGAGCAAGGCGTGGTGGATCGACAGCGGTGACGTCGCCAGCACGCCAATTGCGCCCTGATTCAGTTCATAGCCGTGGCAGTACGGACAATGAAACACGCTTTTACCCCAGCGTTCTTGAAGGCCCTCGATGGCGGGTAATTCATCGATGACACCGCTGGCGATGATCAGTCGTCTGGCGCTGGCTTGCTGTCCGGTGGTGGTGCGCACCTGGAAGCCTTGGTCTGTCTGACGTGCTTCCAGCGCGGTATCTGCCAGCCATTGCACAGACGGATAAGCCAGCAGTTGCTTCCGGGCGTCTTGGGCGATATCGCCTGGCGCACGTCCGTCCTGTCCGAGAAATCCGTGGGAAGTTTCGGCAAATCGGTTGCGACGCAGGCCCGAATCCAGCACTAGCACTTTGCGTCGGGCGCGGGCCAATTGCAGGCCTGCAGACAGTCCAGCATAGCTGCCGCCGACAATGATGACTTCGTACACCATGATCCAATCTCCGTGTGGGGTTTTCACGGCACACCGTAAGTTACGTGAAATATGCCTGTCAATAGTCTCGTAACTTCAGACATTGCAAGCGATACTCGGCGCGTCTTGGCAAGGGCTTGAAAAGGATCATCGATGAGAAATGACACTCGGCTGTCGCGCATGCTTCATGTATTGATTCACATGGATCGCCACGAAAAACGTGCGACCTCGGAAACCATCGCCGGCATGCTGGGCACCAATCCGGTGGTGGTGCGGCGCACCATGGGCTTGCTCAAGGAGCAGGGGTTCGTGACGTCGGAGAAGGGGCATCAGGGTGGTTGGGCGCTGGCCAAACCTTTGGGGCAGATCTCGCTGCTGGACATTCATCAGGCGCTGGGCACGCAGTCGATTTTTGCGATCGGCTTGTCGACGGATCATCCGGAGTGTCTGGTCGAGCAAGCGGTGAATGCCGCGCTGACGCGCACCTTCGATGAAGCGCAGGCGCTGTTGCTGTCGAGGTTGGGCGGCATCACCCTGGCGGATTTGGCGGCAGATTTCGATGCGCGCTTCACATCAGTCCGCGAGGGTGAGACAAGTTAAGAGTGTGCAGCGGCTCGGCGAAGTTTCCACGAGCGAATCAACCGCCCGTAGACCAGCAGGTTAACCGCCAGTACCACACTGCCCAGCGCCAGTTGAATCTGCGGGGTGAGCCCGGCGGGGTAGATGATCGGCCAGATGTAATGCTCGATGAAACCGCCGGCGTATTCGGTTTGCCCGGCGGCGTGGCGCATGAGGTTTTCCCAGTAGGTCAGCGGGCAGGTCAGGTGCAACATCTCGACCGCAAAGCCCCACGCGGCGGCGGGTATATGCAGCCACATCAGCCGCGGCCACTTGAGCACCAGCAGCCCGCCGAACAGCACGAACAGAATGAATAGCAAATGAAACAGCACCAGCCCATCGGCTGCGATTCGGTACAGCATGTCGTTTCCCTGACGCGATTGTGAATGGCGCTATGTTACGCGCAGGGCTTGGGCAGTTGCGCAAGATTATTCAAGCTTTCCAGCGGCATTTGCTGGCAGAGTCTTTGGCTGGTTTCTTCGCTTTGCTGCATTGGTGGTTTTAAGTGGGTCGATGAAACTGTTCTACGCTCTAAGGATGATGATTTCTTCCAAAAGCGAGGTGGGCATGGCAATCGAGCAGACACGTCCGGATGATGATGACGATGAGCCAACGGAAGCGGAGATAGAGGAGCAAAAAAGACGACAAGAACAGACCTGGAAACATGACGACAGCAGAGAGTTGTCGGATCGGGATCAGGAGCGTCCGCTGAAACCCTGAATGCCCCATACAAAAAGCCCCGTATCAAACGGGGCTTTTTGCATTTTAAAGGTCTTCCAACTGTGTGAAGTCCGGATGTGTTGCCCGATATCCCAAGGTTCTGTCGATCCACGCGTTGAGTTCGTTGACCATCACCGGCGCGTGACCGGGATACCCCTCGAGGGTGGTGCGCAAGATACGTTCGATGTCAGGGACTGAACTCAGGTTTCGGGTCTTGATGTAATGGCCGATAAAACAGTCGAGTTGAAAGCGTTCTGTCGTGGACAGATAGACACACTCCAGGCCCTTGGCCTGTTTGATTGCAAAATCGTCGCGCAACTTAGTTCTCTGCAAGGCTTAAAAAGAGTTGTAGGGAATTTCCTTGTTTGTTGACTCTTTGGTCAACTGGTATACCAAATGGAAATGCGGCGCGCATGCTATCCGTAGCGCATCTAAATGTATGTATGACGGTTGAAATGTCAGACAGGCGGTTAATTCACTCAAACGACTGTTTAGCGGGTTGCTGTTTCTTTGTTGAAACAGTCGTTGTAACGAAACGGAATCACTCTCGGTTAGTGCCTTTTGATAACGCGCCACGGCAAAAAATCTTTAGACCACTTCATCAATCAAGCCTGCGACTTGATTGCGTGAATTGCCCACGGCTCTGTCGACCTTGTGCCATTCGAACACCTCGGTTTTTTCACCTTCGAACAACAGCATTTGTTCGGCCCGCTCCAGCGGTGTGGCCGTGTCGAGCCATTCGCGTGCCAGTTCTGCGCCAAACACCACCGGGCGGCGGTCGTGGATGTCGAGCATGCCGCCCTCGCTGTCGGCGGTGATGATCACGAAGCCATCGTCATCCCGTGCTTGCGTATCGGGTGTCGGAAATTGACCGATCCCGGCGCAGAAAACCGGCCCGTGATCGGCCCGACGAATCAGCCAGGGTTGTCGGGTGTGATCCTCTGCATCCACCCACTCAAACCAGTTGTCGACAGGCACGATCAAGCGATGACGCCAGATCGACCGGAAGAACGGCCCGTGGGCAACTTTTTCAACGCGTGCATTGATGGGCGGTGCTCGATCCTTGGCCCAATGCGGGCGCCAGCCCCAGCGCAGATTTTGCGCATGAACCTGGTGATTGTGTTGCTGAAGGATGGCCAGCGAAGTGGTTGGCGCAGCGTTGTAGTGTGCCAGTGGTGCGTCGCCGACATGGTTGATCAACGCATCGGGAATGCTCAGCACCGCGACGAAGTCGTGAATGCCACGGTATTGCGAGAGTCTTCCGCACATGGGCTGAATCTCCTGTAGGAAATATCAGCTTAGTTGGCTCTCGGTATTTGCAGTGATGAGCTTATGCATTAATCGAATTTAAAATTCGGTGGTTAAGAGCGTTATGGTCTATGCATCCTCCATTTGCAGGACTCGCCATGAAGCTTTCCCGTTTGCTCCGCAACACGCTGACCGTTGCATTGCTCGCATCGCCTTTGTCCTACGCTGCCGAGCCTGTGGTCCTGCATGTCGGCGACCAGAATTACTACAACATCCGCGCCTCGGTGGAAGCATCGGGCGTGTTGAAGGACGCGCCGTACACGGTGGACTGGAAGCATTTCCAGGCAGCCGCACCGTTGGCTGAGGCCTTGCAGACAGGTTCTCTCGATCTGGGATTCCTCGGCGATTCAGGTTTTCTGTTTCTCGCTGCGAAACAGGCGCCCGTGAAACTGATCGGCGTGTCACGGCAGAACCCGGACACCATCGCGTTGCTGGTGCCAAAGGATTCGCCGGTAAAAACCATCGCTGACCTGAAGGGCAAGAAAGTCGCTTACTGGCCCGGCGCATGGAGCCAGCAACTGACCTTGCGCGCACTGGAGCAAAGTGGTCTGCCAGAGAACTACGTCGACTTCGTCAAGCTGATGCCGATTGATGCGGCTGCGGCTTTGCCGCAGGGCAGCATCGATGCCTTTCCGGTGTGGGAACCGTACATTTCCCAGCAGATTCTGTTCTCCGGCGCTCGTCCGATTCTGACCGCGAAGAATCTGATGCCGGGGCTTAGTGCGATTGCAGCATCAACACCGTCTGTCGATAGTAAACGTGAGGCGATAGCCGATTTTCTCGGGCGTTTAAAGCAGGCGCGCGCGTGGGTCGATAGCCATACCGACGAGTACGCTGACTTGTGGGCGAAGAAGGCCAATCTTGATCAGGAGGTTTCGCGGCACTGGTTGCGCCAGGCGCACATGACGGTCGGACCGGTCGATCAACAAGCCGCGGCCGACCTGCAAAGCACTGCGGATTTCCTGTTTAAAGTTAAAGCGTTGCCGGCACCGCTGGCCACGTCGGGGATTATCGACACCTCGTTTGAGCAGGCGCTGACTCGCTGAACGAGCGCCGGAACCAAACCCTGTGTACCTTATCCAACCTCAGCTCGCAGAACCGAGCGCAGGGATGGATAAGGGCGAGGGAGCGTTGCCGATCGACAACATGACCGCAGTGGTCGGGCTCAAGGCAAAACATGACATCCGGATTCAAGCTTCTTTGTGCGGCGGCCATCGTTTTCGGACTGGCAGGCTGTATCGCCGCGCCCATCGAAATGACTGCGAAAACCGAAACACGGCTGAAGGATCAAGCGCCGGTTCGTTTTCTGCTGACGTTCGATGACGGCCCCAGCGCTTCAAGTTTCTGGAACCCATCCGCCACGGTGCTCGACAGTCTGAAGGACAATCCGCTGCAACCGGACATCAAAGCCGTGTTTTTCGTCCAGACTCGTGCGCCTCGGGCCGGTCATAGCGAGATCGGCCGTAGCATCATGCGACGTGAGCACAATGAGGGGCATATTCTCGCGTTTCATACCGCCACTCACTGGCACACCAACCATCGCTCGCTCGACCCACAGCAACTCGAAGAGTCCCTGAGCAACGGCGCAGCGGACATCGCGGCCATTACCGGAGCGCCGCCCGAGTTGTTGCGCCCGCCATTCTGGAACTACGACAAACGTACTTTCGCCGCCTATCAGCAACACGGGCTGCACGTTTTGTTGACCGATTTGAGTGCCAATGACGGCAAGATCTGGGGTTTCAATGCCAGCCCGCGTCGACGGGCGAACCTGCTTCGGCAGTTATCGGAAGTCCGCGAGCGCATTGCCCAAGGCGAAATTCCAACCGTGGACGGGGTGATTCCGGTGGTAGTGACCTTCCATGACCTCAACCGCTATACCGCGCGGCATATGCGTGAATACCTGCAAATCCTGCTTGATAGCGCTGCGGCTACCGGCGTGAGGCTGGCGGACAAACCGTTCTATGATGACCGCGCTGCATTGGAGAAGGCTGCACTGGCGCGTACTGTTCAGAAAAGCTCTGAGTCGGTGCAGTTGCCGGGGCTCTGGAACTGGATCTGGGGCCATGACGCCCACTGAGAGACAGATGGAATATGTGATCAAGTTGGCGTTTTTCGGGCGAGCGGGGCGGTAATCGCTCATCTATGCTCATCGGATCGATCCCGCGCCTGTGAGGCGTCCGCTCATGCTCGCCATTGCCGACATTTGCCGCATTGTCGAATCCGGCTTCCCTGCGCTGAAGTGCGACTGCACGCAAGTAGGGCAGGGGTTATTGCGGATCAAGGTTTATGAGCCGGACAGCGGGCGCGTCGAGTTACTGCTCAATGGCGTTTCCCCGGAACATCTCGTCACGATCCGTGACATTTCCAATTTCATCGGCGAATTACGCACGGAAATAAGCGCGGGCCGCAGGGCTTTCGCCGGCTGAACATCATAAACGTCGTTGAAAAGCCTGGACGATGCGCAAGGTCGCGTCGCTGGTATGCAGATTGTGCACGGCATTCAGCGGGTGCCAGATGCAGTCGATGATCTCGTTCTGCGGGCGTGCCTGATCAATATTCACCACTGAGGCTTCATAGACGTGATGCCGGGTGCTGCCGCTTTGTAGTTCCATCAGGTAAAGCACGTCGTCGGTCTCCAGCCCTGTTTCTTCCCGCAATTCGCGCACGGCTGCATTCGCTCGGGTTTCACCGGGCTCGACTTTGCCTCCGGGCAAAGTCCAGCGGCATCGAGGTTTGCGCACCAGGAGAATGTGACGGTCCTGTTCGCAAATGACGGTTGCTCGTACTTTCATCTGTTACCTGTTAAATGCCTGTCACGAATTGGTAATAAAAATGCAATATTCGAGCCAAGCCATTCTTTAAAGGTTCCTGCAGGAGGCAATAATGAAAAAGCCCCGGTTTACGCCGGGGCTCGTGTTGGGTGGGACGAGTCAGTATCAGTGGACTTTGATTCGGCTGATGGCGCGCGCCTTCACTTCTCTGGCGTACAACTGCAGTCGCTCTTCATCGCTTTGCAAAACCTCGCAGGATCTCAGGACTGTCTGGGCGTCCGCTTCGTTACCGGACTTGCGCAACTGTTCGGCGATGCGTTTAAGGTCGACTGCCGACCAGCGCAGATCCGATGCGACACTCTGCAGGTCGCGTTGAAGTTCGTGTTCGTATTCGTTGAGCCGCATGATCACCTCCGGAACATTCTCGGTAGAAAAGAGTAGCCGCATTTTTCACCTGTCGCGCGTAGCTGGTCTGTCATTGGCCTGATCGATGTAAAAAATTGTCCTATGTTCATTGAGGGCGCGGTGCCACGATGGATGTGTACTACGGTTAGGCGTTACATTCGCTTTTTTTGATTAAGGGAACACCATGCGAATATGGATCGGGAGTCTGGCGTTGGCCATGTTGGCGGGATGCTCGCTGCCGACATCGTTGGTGCCGGGTGAGCCCAATGTGAGCAAAACCAGTGACAAGACGCCAAGGGACTATGCCGCTTGTGTATTACCGTTATGGCAACAGGATGTCGCCAAGACCTCGCAGACTTCGATTTCCAACGGCTATCGTATTACTGCGCCAAGCATTATCACGGCTGACGAGATTCTCGATATCGTGAAGTACAAGGACGGTAGCCGCGTGTCGTTGTACCAGGGGCCGCCATGGGCAAAATCCGGTTCGTTGCGCAAATCGGTGCGCGATTGCCTGTAACGCCATTTATGAGCGTAAAAAAAGCAGAAACCGCATCAACGGTTTCTGCTTTTTTTTGGCTTTTCAGGGGCGGTCAGTCTGAAATGTCGGTCAGTGGGATAGTACCGACATTGCCCTTTTTCTCGCGGCGATCCTGAATCCAGTCCTCCACTTGCTGGCCGAACTCCGCTGGCGCTTTGCGTCCGACTTTTCTCGCAATGTCGAGAATGGTTTGCTGTGAAAGCGCTTCTTCCATGCGGTTTTGCGCGGTCATCATGGCCGCGTGGATCGAGCAGGTGCCTTCAATCGCCCACTCCGGGGGACTGCCTTCAAACAGCGCGCAACGCCCGCGAATGTCCCGGCATTCGAAAATATTCTTGCGACCATCGATGGCTTTGACGATATCGAGCAGGGTGATTTCGTCGGCCGGCCGCGCCAGGCTGAACCCGCCGCGCACACCTTCAGACGCCACTACCAGTTTGCCTTTGGCCAGTTTGGTGAAGATCTTCGCCAGATATTCCACTGGCACGCCTTGCAATTCTGCCAGGTCACGCACGCTGGCTTCGCGGCTGTCGCCTCCGCTACCCACCAGAAAAGTCAGGCAATGAATGCCGTATTCGACGCCTGCGCTGTAAAGAGACATATATAAGTCCGACTTGATTTGTCGTAAATGCTAACAGTCTGATGCCGACTCGGCAATCTGTCAGATCAAATGCAGTTGCATACTTCTGTGTCATTTCTCCAATAAAGCTGAGGCTTTTGGCAGTTTATCAAGCGCGATCAATATCTAATATTTCGTTTAAATCTATCAGTAAATCTGACTTGTTGGATTTATATACGACCAATAGAGTCGGCGCTATTGGGTTGGCAGTGTGTGGCTTTCGGCAACATCGATCACCTTTCTTTCAGCGGTTTGGCTTTTTCTGGAGAAACACTATGAAGCAGCAGATTCTGATTATCGGCGCGGGTTTTGGCGGTATGTGGTCGGCGTTGAGTGCGACGCGTCTGGTGGATCTTCACGGTCGTGATGACGTCGAAGTCAGCGTTCTCGCGCCGCAGGCCGAGTTGCGTGTACGTCCGCGATTCTACGAGCCGAATGCTCATCAACTGGCTGCACCGCTGAGTGAACTGTTCGAAGTGGTCGGCGTTCACTTCATCAAAGGCGCGGCCGAGACCATCGATGTCGCGCAAAAAACGGTCGGCTACACCGATGCCTATGGCGTGAAGCAAGTGCTCCACTACGACAAATTGGTGTTGGCGGCCGGCAGTGGCCTGGCACAATCCGACACACCTGGTGTCAGCCAGCACGCCTTTGATGTGGACCGGATCGAAGCGGCCATTCACCTGGAAACTCACCTCAAAGCCCTGAAAGACCTGCCGGAAAATCAGGCGCGCAATACCGTTGTTGTCGCGGGTGGCGGTTTCACCGGTATTGAAACGGCGACGGAAATGCCGGCGCGTCTGCGCGAGATTCTCGGTGAGCAGGCTGATATCAAGGTTGTCGTCGTCGATCGTGGACAGAAGATCGGTGCCTCGATGGGCGAAGAAATCAGTAAATCCATCGTCGAGGCCAGCGAGGAACTGGGGGTTGAATGGCGCTTGGGCGTTTCGGTGCAATCAATCGACGCTAACGGTGTGACCCTGTCGGACGGTCAGCACATCGACGCGAAAACTGTCATCTGGACCACCGGTGTGCGCGCCAGCTCCCTGACTGGACAAATCCCCGCCGAACGCGATAAGCAAGGGCGCCTGCACGTCGACGCGCACCTGAAAGTCATCGGTCAGGACGATATCTTCGCCACCGGCGATGTGGCCTACGCCGCTACCGACGATATCGGCAACTACGCGCTGATGACCTGCCAGCATGCGATCTCGCTCGGTCGTCACGCCGGCAATAACGCTGCGGCGCAGATTCTCGGTGTTGACTCGACGCCGTACAGCCAACCGAAATACGTAACGTGTCTGGACCTTGGTGCCTGGGGCGCGGTGTACACCGAAGGCTGGGATCGTCAGGTGAAACTGGTTAAACAGGAAGGCAAAGCTTTGAAAACCCAGATCAACACTCAGTGGATCTATCCGCCGGCGGCTGATCGCGTGAGTGCTCTGGCGGCTGCCGATCCGATGATTCCTGTGGTTGCGTAAAGCCTCTTCGTTCCAAAAAAATCCCGCGCCGGTTCAATCCGGGCGGGACTTTTTTCTCATATGCCGCAAGATGCTTCGCTGAGCACGATCCGACCGAACTCGGCATTGGCATCCTGTGGCGTGATTGCGAAGAGTTGGTCGAGACGGATGTCCTGTTGCGCACCTGCCTGTTCGATAACCATGAACTCCTCTTTGTCGCTGGAGGTGCGAGTGGTGATGGCCCGGGCAACCAGCCGCTGACCATCGATCAACTCGATATCCAATTGATAGCCGCGCATGCAGGCGATTTCCAGATAGTCGTGCAAATCGCAGTTCAGTGGCTGATAGCGGGTCATGGCGTTACTCCTCGAAGCCTTGCAGAGTGATGATGAAGTAGCCTTTTTCGTTGATTGCCGCAGCGACCTGCGGATTGGCCGGTTCGCTGTGGCAGAACTGGCACTGGCTCTGGGAAATGTCCTCGTCTTGCAAGCCGTTGTCGATCAGAAACTGCCGGGCGTAGGACTTCGCCGCGTCTGCCTGGCGATCGGTGAGCACATCGAAATGCAGGTAGCGGCCATCTTTGGTCCGCACGTGGGTATCGAACACTTTGACGAACATTATTTACCCTCCTTCATTTTCCAGGTGCCCGGCAGCGAGAGGTCGCCAGAGGCAATGTCATAGACGCTGCTGACGCACAGCAACGGGTTGTGCAGGTCGGCGTTGACCTTCAGTGCTGCGGTCACACCGTCGTAATTGAAACTCTGCGGGAAGCCCACGGCCGCCAAAGGCACGCGGATTTTCGCGGCGTTTTGCGAGACGCTCAGGTCGTAACCCGGCGAGTCAATGTAGAGCGGCGCGCCTGGCCAAGTGTCAGGCAGCTTCGGTTTTGCATCTTTGGGAATGTCGCGAACCTTCAGGCCGCCAGGGCCACAGCTTTCATCCTTGCTCAGCACTACCCAGTGCGAGTGCCAGAGTCCGCCGTCGTTGTCCTTTTTGCCGTCCTTGTTCTCATCCAGTTGCGGCGTGTCGTCGAAGTCCGGGTGCGAGGTCAGGGCGAGGGCGAGAATCCCGGAGCCGGCTTCGAAACCGACGGCACCGCTGTCGAGGCTGGTCGGCCATACGTAGCTGTAGACCTCGGCACCGGCAAACGAGCCTTTGGCGCTTGGCACTCGACTGCCTGCCTTGCCATCAACCAATTGTTCGAAGACCAGGTTGCTGCCGTCCTTGAACACGCGGGTATGAACCAGATCGAAAGCCGCATCGGCTTTGCCTGGTTCGCTGTGAATGCCTTCAGGCCCGTGAGCCAAGGCTTGCGTCGCTAGCAGTGTGGTGATGGAAAGGGCGAGTGCGGTTCTCATGGTGGACTCCGTATCATTGTTTCGAATCGATACCACAAGACTAAAGCGCAACAGTTTTTTGTCAATATGGTTTTTAACCGATACTATTTATCAACCTCATAGACTTAGGCTAAAACCGTGTTGTTTGATCTGTTGGAAAGATTGTCGAGCCTGACGCGGGTGTGGTTCCGCGAGCATCCGCTGCTCACCGAGTTGCAGCCGATTCAGCTCAGTGCGCTGTTGTACCTGGCGCGCTGCAACCGCTATTCAAATACGCCGCTGGCGGTCACCGAGTACCTGGGGCTGACCAAAGGCACCGTCTCGCAATCGCTGAAGGCGCTGGAGACCAAGGGCTTTTTAAATAAGGTCGCGGACGCGCGGGACAAGCGCAGCGTGCATCTCGAGCTGACACCACCGGCGCGCGCGTTGATCGAGTCAGTGATGCCGCCAGATTTTCTGGTCGGCGCCGCCCAGCGCATGGGCGCACGCGCCAGCGATCTTGAGGGCTTGCTCCTGGAATTGCTGCGCAACATTCAGCGCGGGGAAAACGTCGCGAGCTTTGGGCTGTGCCGTACGTGCCGCTTTCATCAGACTACGGCGTCCGGTGGTTTTTGCGGGTTGACCCACGAACCGCTTGAGGCAAAGGAAGTCGATTTGATCTGTCGCGAGCATAAGATTGCCGACAATTCCCTCGGCTGAGCCTTTCTCCAGTCGTCTTCAAGGGGCCATGACTAAAAGTCATTGCCCCATGATTTTTAATGGTTACAGCCGGCTCATGGCCCGGTGTTAAAAAATCGCAAACACAGCTCATCAATAACAACCAGAGAGCGTTTGCAGCCATGTCGCATTTTCCCCGCCGCACCTCCCCATGCCCGTTATTGATCACGCTCGCCATCCGGCCCGCTTGAGCTGCCGATCACCCGAACAATCCCTCTGCATCACAAAGAGTAATGACTGATGAAAGAACTCGACCTGTACATCGGTGAAGGTTTCGAAGGCCCGGGCGTGAACGCCGCGCACATCAATATTCTGATCGGCCCGCGCAATGGTCCGGCGGGCCAGGCGTTCGCCAACAGCCTCGCGTCGCCGAGCCAGGGCCATTGCCCGTTCATGGTGATTGCGCAGCCGAACATCCCGGTCAAGCCGATGACCCTGTATGTGAACAAAGCCGCGATCAGTAGCGACTTGCACGGCAACGCAACGTGGGGCGCTTCGCAAGCCGGGATCGCTAAAGCAGTGCTTGAAGCATTGCTCGACGGCACGCTTCCACCGGAAGCCGAAGATGAGTGGGCGATCGTCACGGCCAATTGGGTCAACCCGGCCTGCGACGATCTCGACGCTGTGTATCTGAACAACTACAACGCCTGCCGCACTGCGATTCGCGCAGCCCTGACCGGCAAGCCGGAAACCGCGCAACTCAAAGATGTTGTCGCGCACATAAGCAACCCTTTCTACACGCCGAAAGCCTGAGGTCAGAGCTATGCAATACATTCGTTTGGGCAACTCCGGCCTGGAAGTTTCCCGCTTGTGCCTGGGCACCATGAACATGGGCACGCCGGACTGGAAACCGTGGATCTTCAATGAAAAGCAGAGCGAGCCGATCGTCGCGCACGCACTGGATAACGGCGTGAATTTCATCGACCTCGCAGACTTCTATTCCGCCGGTGTCGGTGAAGAGGTGGTGGGGCGCATCGTCAAGCGTCTGGCTCGTCGAGAAGAACTGGTGATCACCACTAAGGTCGGTTATGGCACTCGCACCGGGATCAATGCCAGCGGCCATTCACGCAAGCACATCATGGACAGCATCGATGCGTCGCTGAAGCGTCTGGACATGGATTACGTCGACGTGTTCATGCTCCATTACTTCGACGTGAATACCCCGGTCGAAGAAACCATGAGCGCATTGAACGATATCGTGCGCTCGGGCAAGGCTCGCTATATCGGCGTATCCACCATGCTCACCGGGCAATTGGCGAAGATCCTCATGGCTTGCGAGCGCAATGGTTGGGTCAAGCCGATCAACATGCAGCTGCAATTGAATTGCGCCTACCGCGAAGAAGAGCGCGAGATGATTCCGTTCTGCCGCGACCAGGGTATTGGCGTCTCGGTGTTCAGTCCGCTGGCTCGCGGCTTGCTGACTGGTGACGTGCAGTCGACCCGCAACCAGACCGACTTCTTTACCCAGCAGATGTACAGCGACGAAGCCTCGTTCGAGATCGCCCATTCGGTGCAGCGCGTAGCCCGGGCTCGCGGCGTGTCGAATGCGCAAATCGCGCAGGCCTGGGTGGCCAATCACCCCGGTGTCGACTGCATGCTGGTCGGCGC
Source organism: Pseudomonas sp. N40(2020) (assembly GCF_014472415.1). Lineage (GTDB taxonomy): Bacteria > Pseudomonadota > Gammaproteobacteria > Pseudomonadales > Pseudomonadaceae > Aquipseudomonas. The sequence continues at coordinate 23,646 of NZ_JACSZV010000046.1, read as the reverse complement.
TGATACCACGGCGCAGTTCGACAGTGCGCTGGCCGCGCTGGAAACCAGGCTCGACGCTGACGAGTTGCATGAACTGGAACGCAATTACACGCCGTGCGACGTGATCAACGATTACACCGCTGGCAAACGCATCTTGCGCATGGCCCGTCCGGGGCTGGAGCGGTTCACCCTGCAAGGAGCGGTGGCATGAGCGATTTGATCCGGTACGGCAACTTCATCGATGGCCAATGGGGCAGGGGTGGCTCGACTTATCCGGTGCGCAATCCGGCCAATGGCGAGTTGATTGCCGAGGTGCAAAAGGCCGGTGCCGAGGAAACCGTTCTGGCCATCGAGGCTGCCAACCGTGCGTTGCCGGCGTGGCGAAAACTGACGGCGAAGGAGCGCAGCCAACGGCTCAAGCGTTGGAGTGACTTGATGCTCGCCAACCAGAAAGATCTGGCGACACTGCTCAGTCGTGAGCAGGGCAAGCCGTTGGCCGAGGCCATGGGCGAAGTAGTGTATGCCGCAAGCTTCCTCGAATGGTTCGGCGAAGAGGCCAAGCGGGCCTACGGTGATGTGATCCCGAGCCACAAGGCCGATGCTCGGATCATTGTGGTCAAGGAAGCCATCGGCGTGGTTGCGGCGATTACCCCGTGGAACTTCCCGTTGGCAATGGTCACCCGCAAGGTGGGGCCGGCGTTGGCGGCGGGTTGCACGATGATTCTCAAACCTTCGGAAGAGACGCCATTGTCGGCGTTCGCCCTGGCGGTACTGGCTGAACAGGCCGGCATTCCGGCGGGTGTGCTCAATATAGTGTCCGGCGATGCCGTCGCTATTGGTGGCGCGCTGCAAGCCTCCAGCGTGGTGCGCAAACTGTCGTTCACCGGTTCCACGCGCACTGGCAAATTGCTGATGCGCCAGGCCGCCGACACTTTGAAAAAGGTCTCGCTGGAACTGGGCGGCAACGCGCCGTTCATTGTCTTCGACGATGCCGATCTGGACGCTGCCGTCAAAGGTGCGATGGCCTCCAAATTTCGCAACACCGGGCAAACCTGTGTGTGCGTCAACCGCTTCTTCATTCAAGACAGTGTGTACGAGGCCTTCACCGGCAAACTGGCCGAAGCCGTTGCGGCGATGCGTGTCGGCAGTGCGTTGGAAGGTGATACCGAGCAGGGGCCGCTGATCAATGCTGCCGCGCTGGCCAAGGTTGAAAGCCATGTCAGCGATGCACTGGAGAAGGGCGCCACGCTGTTGTGCGGCGGGCGTCGTCATGCCTTGGGTGGCACGTTCTACGAGCCAACCATCCTCACCGAGGTCAATGGCGACATGCTGATCGCGCAGGACGAAACCTTCGGGCCGGTCGCCGCGTGTTTCCGCTTCAAGGATGAAGCCGAAGTATTGCAGCGCGCCAATGACACGCCATTCGGGCTGTCGGCGTATTTCTACAGTCGCGACATCGGCCGGGTGTGGCGCATGGCAGAAGGACTTGAGGCCGGGATGGTCGGGATCAACGAAGGGATCATTTCTACGGAAGTAGCGCCGTTCGGCGGGATCAAGGAATCGGGCCTCGGGCGCGAAGGTTCGAAGTACGGTCTGGATGACTATCTGGAGATCAAATACTTGTTGATGGGCGGTCTCTGAGCCTCAGCGAAAATCCCCCTTGTGGGAGCGAGCCTGCTCGCGAAAGCGGTGGTTCAGTCGATATTGCATCAACTGACACTGCGGCTTCGCGAGCAGGCTCGCTCCCACATAAAACAAAGCAAGAGCAATCGATTTCTCCGTCAATAACAACAATTGGAGATGAACATGTCCGCTCAACCGATAAAAATCGACGACCTGCCCATCGGTCGCTTCCACATCAAAATCGCCGGCCTGACCTTCGGCGCGCACTTCACCGACGGCTATATCCTTGGCCTGATCGGCATTGCGTTCACCTTGCTCAGCCCGCAAATGCAACTGGATGCGTTCTGGCAGGGATTGATTGGCGCTTCGGCGTTGATCGGGCTGTTTTTCGGCAGTCTGTTTTTCGGCTGGATCTCGGACAAGGTCGGCCGGCAGAAAATCTTCCTGGTCAGTTTCGTGCTCATCACTGTTGCCTCGGTGATGCAGTTCTACGTTGAAACGGCGATGAGCCTGTTTCTCTGCCGCGTGCTGATCGGCATTGGGCTGGGCGGTGATTTCAGCGTCGGTCACGCGATGCTGGCCGAGTTCTCGCCGAAGAAGCATCGTGGCGTGTTGCTCGGGTCGTTCAGCGTGATCTGGACGTTTGGTTACGTTGCCGCCACCTTCGTCGGCACCGCGATGCTCAGCCTTGGCGACGATGCCTGGCGCTGGATGCTGGCCTCGTCAGCGATCCCCGCTGCGTTGATTCTGATTGCGCGGATCGGCACGCCGGAGTCGCCACGCTGGTTGGTCAATCAAGGGCGGGTGGCCGAGGCGCGGGCGATCGTCAAAAAACATCTGGGCGATAACGTAGAGCTGGATGAAACCCGCTCCACGGAAACCCGTTCCGGCTATGCGGTGTTGTTCAGCCGCGAGTACCGCAAACGCACTGCGTTCAACTGCCTGTTTTTCGTGTGCATCGTGATGCCGTACTTTGCGATCTACACATTTCTGCCGTCGATCCTTCAGCAGATGGGCCTGGCGGAAGGCTTTGGCACCGAACTGATGCTGAACATGCTGCTGATCCTCGGTGCGCTGATTGGCATCTGGTGCACGATCAAGTTCACCCGCCGCGGATTTCTGATCAACTCGTTCATCATCCTTGCGGTGGCATTGCTCCTGCTGGCGGTGTTGCCGGGCAGCGCGGCGTGGCTGATGGTGCTGGTGTTCGGCGTGTTCACACTGGTGTTGTCGGCGGTGAGCAATCTGGTCGGGGTGTTCCCGGCAGAGAGTTTCCCGACCGAAGTGCGCGCCAGCGGTATTGGCCTGGCAACAGCAGTGAGTCGCTTGGGCTCGGCGGTGAGTACGTTCCTGCTGCCGGTCAGTGTGGCGGGGATTGGTCTGAGTCCGACCATGGGCATTCTGGCAGCGATTCTGGCGATCGGTGCGCTGCTGTCGTGGGCATGGGCGCCGGAGACCAAGTCGTTGACGTTGAGTCAGGCGTGCAAGGCGCAGAGTCCGGTGGAGGGGAGTGTCACCACAGCGACCAAAGTGGCGACACAAATCTGAATGTAGGAGTGAGCCTGCTCGCGATGAGGGACTGACATCCAAATGGATGCTGGCTGAAAGACCGCTATCGCGAGCAGGCTCACTCCTACAATGGGAGCGCGGTGTTTCAAGGATTACTGACCAGACTCAACCAGTCGGTAAACAGCTTCACTTTCGACAAGCCTTGCTTGTCATTCGCCACATCCAGCCAGTAACCGTAGGGGCCGATCACTTCAATCGGGGTGATCGGTAACAGGCTGCCGTTAGCCAGTTCCTTCTCGATCATCTGCCGATCGATCACCGCCAGGCCACCTCCGGCCAGCGCGGTGTGGATCACCTGATCCAGTGTGCTGAATTCCAGTCCCTGCCCGGCATCGATGTCCTCCCGGCCCATGGCCGCCAGCCAGTTCTCCCAAACCTTCAGGCGCTTGCCGTCGTGGAGGATGTGCAACAGTGGAAACTCCCTCAGATCCGGCGCTTGATCGCCATTGAATAACTCAGGGCTGGCCACTGCGATGTGCCGTTCCATCACCAACAATTGACTGGCGCAATGCGTAGAGGCGCAAAGGCCGAAACGGATGTGGCAGTCGATTTCTGCGGCGCTGTCGTGGCTGGCCTGATTGGTCACGCTCAGGCTGATGTCTGGATAGCGCTGACAGAACGCACGCAAGTGCGGCGATAGCCAGCGTGTCGCCCAGGTTGGCGGTGCGAGCACGCGCAGGCGTTGACGCAGGTTGGGCACGCGCACCGCTAGCAGCGCACGCTCCATGTGGTCGAACGCTTCGGCCAGATGCGGTTTGAGGTTGCTGCCGGCTTCGGTCAGTGACAGGCCTTGCGGGGTGCGGACGAACAGCGCCACGCCCAGGTAGTCTTCGAGTTGTTTGATCTGGCGACTGACTGCGCCCTGAGTGACGTTCAGTCCTTGTGCGGCTTGACTGAAACTGCGATGGCGCGCGACTTCTTCGAACACGCGCAGGGTGTTGAGCGAGGGCAGTTGACGCATGGAGGCAGAACCCCGGATCGAGCGTTTAGCTCGGTTTATTTTTGTAGGTTTTGTTGGTAGGGGCTATCTGACTATTGGTGGAGGATGGATGCAAGTGGTGTTTGGCAGGACGCCTTCGCGAGCTTGCTCGCGAAGGCTGACTTTCAGACGCAGTGAATACCGGATCAGAAGTAGTAGCCGATGTTCACATACATCTGGTTCTCCCACTGATCCAGTCCGCCGGCGCCCAGGCTCTGGGTGTAACTGCTGCCGCCGATGTACGGATCGTTCTTGCCGATCAGCCACTCAGCGGCCACCCACAACTTGCTCACCGAAAACGAGCTGCCAAGGATCATTCGTTCTGATGTCTTGAAGCCGCTGGCAGACTTGTCGAAAGCGCTGTAGTTGGCGTAGAGCTTGATCCCGCTGACTTGATCGAAAAGGTACTTGCCGGCGATGTCATAACTCACATCCGCGACGTACAAATTGCCGCGACTGGCAACGTTATAGGTGCCGTCATAGCCGCCGAGCGTCACCACTTCATCGCTGCCGGGATTGCGCGGCGACATCTGCTGTCGCGCCGCCTGAAGTTGCACGCCCCACGGGCCGTTCTTGCCCAGATAGTGGATGGCCACGGCGTTGCGTCGCCCATCGTTGTCGGTGTCTCTGTTCTGAAGGCTTGAAGTCAGGCCCGAGACGCCGACTTCGGATTTCCAGGGGCCAAGATCCATGGCCTTGGCCACCCGCAGCACCACGGTGTTGCGCTCCTGGTTGTCGCTGCCGTCAGCGACGTAGCTGTCAGCCTCGGACACTACGCTGGAATAGGTCACGCCATTGCTGGTGCCTTTGCCTTGCCACGCAGGACGCAGGTAGTAACCGGCCTGGAAATTCCAGTCGCCACTTTGCTGGATGTATTTGGCGCCGACCTGCTGCACATCTTCCAGGCCGATGACGTTGCCCAGGGTTTCGTAAAAGGTGCTGCCGAAGTAGGGCTGCAAACCGAACGGCACCGTGTTCAAGCCCACTTGCACTTGCTGATCGGGATTGAATTTGTACCCGGCCCACGCGAACTTGGCGAAGCGGATGTCGCCGTAGTTTTTGCTGTACTGGTAAGGGTAGGAGCGACCGTAGAAGCGGTATTGCGCCTCGCCGATCCAGGTATCGGAGTTGTACTTGGCGCTGAGGAACACCGTGTCGAGGCCGAACTTTTGAATGTCGCGATCAGGATCGACATCCCAGCGCGCGCGAATGGCGCCGCCCAGGTCAAGATTATCGGTGACCTGCACCGCCATTGCCGGAGCGGCAAAGCTGCAGAACAGAACGATGGAGGTCGTGCGCAGGCGAAACAAAGAGGGGAAGGGCATGGAGCGGCTCTCGATTGTTTTTATTAGAGATGCCGCGCAGTTTTGCCATCCGACAGATCTGGAACAAACGATAAAAACGACAGAAGAACCTGCGTCGAATGCATGTTACTCGGAAATTCCTGTAGGACAGTCCGTCAAACTCGTGGGATGCTTCGCGTCTTGTCAGTGGTTTTCGAGTGCCTTGATATGAAACGCAAAATGCCCGGCCTGAATGCGCTCAAAGCGTTCGAAGTGGCCGGTAGCACCGGCAGCTTCACCCGCGCCGCCGAGTTGCTCAATGTCACCCAAAGCGCGGTGAGCCGTCAGGTCCGGCAGTTGGAAGAGCAGCTCGGCGAAAGCCTGCTGGAGCGCCGCCATCATCATCTGGAGCTGACCAGTGCCGGCAAGGTTCTGCTGCGGGCGCTGCATCAGTCATTCGACAAGATTGAGCTGACGGTGCGCAGCATCCAGCAGAAAACCCACTCCAATCGTCTGCACATCAACGCGCCGCCAACCTTTACCAGTCGCTGGTTGATGCCGCGGCTGGGGCGTTTGCGCGAGCAGCACCCGGAACTCGAGTTGAGCATCACCACGCGCTTGCAGGACAGCCTGGCGGAAACCAGCAACCTGGACTGTGCGATCCGTTTTGGCGACGGCGAGTGGGACGGGCTCGACAGCTCTTTGCTGATCCAGGAGCGACATATCGCCGTGTGTGCGCCTTCTCTGTATACCCGCGAGGGTAGCGAGCAGGGCATTGATCTCAATCGCCTGACACTGCTGCATGTGTTGGCCAAGGAAGATCAGCGTTACCTGACCTGGAAACACTGGCTCGACGCGGCACGTATCAGCGGTGTCGATACCCAGGGCGGCTATGAGTTCGACCTGCTGGATCTGGCGATACAAGCGGCGACCGATGGGTTGGGGATTACCATCGCCGACTGGCACATGGTCGCCGCAGAGTTGGCCAGCGGTCAGTTGACCCAAGTGCTGAACGTGCATGTTGAGGGGCATCAGTCGTATTGGCTGGTAACCCGGCCGGAGCAGACTGAACTGCCGCAGTTGCAGGTGTTCAGTCAGTGGTTGCAGGAAGAGATCTGGTTAGCCCAGCGCCAATTAGAGCCTTCGACCGCTGCCATCTGACACGTCACAGGCTTTTGTAGGAGCGAGCCTGCTCGCGATAGCGGTATGTCAGTCACCTATTCGTTGCTGGAAAACCGCTATCGCGAGCAGGCTCACTCCTACAGGGGGGGGGCGGTGTTGTTTTTGGAGTAACCTGCATTTTTCGAATGTTCTGGCGCCCGATAAATCGTTTGTTCAACCTGCCATCGATGACAAGACTGGTGGCATTGATAAAAACAACGATGGGCGATGCACATGCGAACCGAGCGAAATTTTGTTAACGGCCAATTCATCGAGCCTGCGAGCGCGGCGCTGATCGCGGTCTACAACCCGGCCACCGAAGCGCTGCTCGGCCATGTGTCGGGCGCCACTGCTGAAGAGGCCACCGCCGCCGTCGACGCCGCCGCAGCGGCGCAAAAGGTCTGGGGCAAACTCACCAGCATCGAACGCGGCGAACATCTGCGAGCGCTCGCCACGGCTCTTGAGGATCGCGCCGAAGCCATCGGCGCCGCGTTGGCAGCCGAGTCCGGCAAAAGCGTCAGCGATGCCAGCAACGAAGCCCGCTACGCCGCACAGATCACCCGCTACCACGCCGAGTGGGCGCGGCGTATCGAAGGCGAAATCATCCCCAGCGACAGTCCCGACGAGAACCTGTTTCTACACCGCGAGCCCATTGGTGTCGTGGCCTGCCTGATCCCGTTCAACTACCCGGTTTATACCTTGCTGCGCAAAATCGCCCCGGCGCTGATTGCGGGCAATACCGTGGTGGTGCGTCCGAGCAACAACACACCGACTTCGGCGTTCGAAATCGCCAGAGCGGTGCAGCAGTCGGGCATGCCGGCGGGTGTCATCAATATCCTGATCATGGATCACGCCACCGCAGCGGCGGTTTGCACTCATAAAGCAGTGGGCCTGATTACCCTGACCGGCAGCGTCAACGCCGGGCGTATCGTGCTCGACTACTGCAAGGCCAACATCGCCAAGCCGTCGCTGGAGTTGGGCGGCAAGACCCCGGCGATCATCGAGGCGGATGCCGATCTGGAAGCTGCCGCGAGCGCGATCATTGCCTCCAAGACCACCCATTGCGGCCAGTTGTGCACGGCGGTGGAGCGGGTCTATGTGCAGGAAAGCATCTACGAGCAGTTCCTTGGTCTGCTCAAGACCAAAATCGCCAACGTCAAATTCGGCGATCGCGCGACCGACGCAAACCTCATGGGCCCGCTGGTCAACGCCAGTTCGCAAAAGAACATCCACGCCATGGTCCAGCGCGCCGTTGCACAAGGCGCGATCCTCGAAAGTGGCGGTGTACTGCCGCAAGGGCCGGGGCATTTCTACCCGCCAACGCTGCTGAGCGGCTGCCGTCAGGACATGGAAATCGTTCAGGAAGAAATCTTCGGCCCGGTGCTGCCGGTGCTCAAGTATCGGGATATCGACGAGGCGCTGGCCATGGCCAACGACCACCAGTTCGGCCTGGCGTCGGTGCTCTACACCGAGAATTATCGCACCGCGCAGAAAATCGCCAATGCCATCGAGGCTGGCGAGTTGTACGTCAATCGCACCCCGGCCGATCCGTATCAGGGCTACCACGCCGGCTGGAAACGTTCCGGTCTGGGCGGCGATGACGGCAAGCACGGCATGCTCGAATTTACCCAGACCCGACTCGTGGTCATGAAGTACTGATCCACCGCAACACGCTTCACGCTGCACCTATAAAAACAATTATCAGGGGCGCCCGGAGCACCGGGTTGCCCGAGGTCACTTCAATGTCCAAGCATGCATCCTCTGCTGCCGCTGTTCAGGGTTCCAATTCGGCTGTGAAAAGCCAAAGTGACAAGGGAAGTCGCTATTTCCAATTGATGTTGCTGGTGCTCGCCGCCGGCGCGATCTATCCGATTCTGTACCTGCGCCAGGTCTACCAGACCACGATGCTCGAGGTGTTTCAGATCAGCCACAGTGAACTGGGCTATCTGTACTCGATGCTCGGCACGATCTTCCTGCTCAGCTATTTGCCGAGCGGCTGGTTGGCCGACCGAATTGCGCCACGCTTTCTGATTTTCTTCTCGCTGGTTGCCACCGGCGCCTTGGGGCTCTGGTATTCGACCGCGCCGTCGATGACCGGGCTGATGATCATCTTTGGCTGCTGGGGCCTGACCACCGGTTTGACCTTTTGGGCCTCGGTGCTCAAGCGGGTGAAGATGATTGCTCATCACACCGAGCAGGGTCGTTTCTTCGGCATCCTTGATGGTGGTCGCGGTCTGGTTGAAGCGTTGCTGGCGACGGTTGCATTGGCGTTGTTTGCGTTCGCCACCGAGACCCGTGGTGAGTCCACTGCCGAAGGTTTCAAGCAGGTGGTCTACCTCTACGCCTTTACCTGTATTGCCATCGGCTGTGTGCTGGTGTTGATCAAGGATCCGAAATCGATGGAGGACACGCCAGCGGTGGAGAAGGGCAAGTTCAACCTGCTCCAGGATCTGACGACGCTGGTGAAAATCCCTGAGTTGTGGCTCGTCACCGCCATCGTGTTCTGCGGTTACCACATCTTCTGGGCCACCTACAGCTTCTCGGATTACCTGCAAGGTGGCGGTCTGACGGCAGTCATGGCGGGCACCATCACCACGATCAAGTTGTGGATGCGCCCGCTGGGTGGCATTGGCGGGGGCTGGTTGGGCGACAAGTTTTCCAACATCTCGGTGCTGATCGTTGCTCTGCTGCTGGCCTCGCTGGCGATGATCGGGCTGATCGTGTTTCCAGCGCTCAACAGCATGGGCTTGTTGATTGCCACGGTGATTTTCATCGGCTTGATGACCTACGCGATTCGTGGTCTGTACTGGGCGATCCTCGACAGCTGCGACATTCCGCTGCGCATCACAGGCCTGGCCATCGGCATCGTCTCGGTAGTGGGTTACATGCCGGATGCCTTTATTCCGCTGATCAATGGCTACCTCACCGAACACTACCCGGGCGCCCTCGGCTACCAGCTGTATTTCGGCTACATCGCCTTCGTCGGTCTGCTCGGCACTTTTGCCGCGCTGACCCTGCGTGCCCGGATCAACCGCAAATCACTGAAAAAGACAGGTGCCTGAGATGAAAGTCATCGCCCTTGAAACTCACATCGTCGCCGTACCGCCACCGCACATCGGAGGCATGTACTGGCTGTTCGTCAAACTCAAAACCGATTGCGGCATCGAAGGCGTCGGCGAGATCTACGCCGCTACTTTCGGTCCCAAAGCCATGCTGCCGATCATTGAGGACGTGTTCGAGCGCTATCTGCTCAATCAGGATCCGCACCATATCGAACGCTTCTTCCGTCAGGCCTATTCCAGCGGTTTCACACAGCGTCCCGACCTGACCATGATGGGCGTGGTCAGCGGCCTGGAGATGGCTTGCTGGGACATCATCGGCAAGGCGGCGAACAAACCGGTTTACGAATTGTTAGGCGGCAAAGTCAACGAGCGCCTGCGTTCCTACACCTATCTGTACCCGCTCAACAGTCGTGGCGAATACGACTACGACGATGCGGATCTGGCGGCCGAATGCGCCATCGACAATATGAACAAAGGCTTCACTGCCTTGAAATTCGACCCGGCCGGGCCGTATACCGCGTACTCCGGGCACCAGATCTCACTGGAAGTGCTGGAGCGCTGCGAAACCTTCTGCCGCAAGATTCGCGAAGCAGTGGGCAACAAGTGTGACCTGTTGTTCGGCACCCACGGGCAAATGGTGCCGTCGTCGGCGATCCGTTTGGCCAAGCGCCTGGAAAAATACGATCCGCTGTGGTTTGAAGAGCCGGTACCGCCGGGCCAGGAAGAGGCCATGGCGCAAGTCGCGGCCAAGACCAGCATCCCGATTGCTACCGGCGAGCGTCTGACCACCAAGTACGAATTCTTCAAGTTGTTGCAGGCGGGTGGTGCATCGATTTTGCAGATGAACGTCGCACGCTGCGGCGGCCTGCTCGAGGCCAAAAAGATCGCCAGCATGGCCGAGGCCTATTACGCGCAAATCGCCCCGCACCTTTACAACGGGCCGATCGGTGCGGCGGCGAGTTTCCAGTTAGCGACTTGCACGCCGAACTTCCTGATTCAGGAAAGCATCGAGACCTGGGGCGGTTTCCACGCCGAGGTGCTGACCAAACCGTTGCAGTGGGAGGACGGCTACATCATCCCGTCCACCGAGCCGGGCCTGGGGGTTGAGCTGAACATGGACGTGGTGCGCAAGCACTCGCCTTACACCGGCGAGCGTCTGCACCTGCAAATGGCGCCGACGCCGGTGGATGTCAAAGACACATCGCCGGCCCGAGGCTGACACGGTTCCTGTAGGCCTTCGCCTGCTCGCGATAGCTGTGTGCCAGACATGCAAATGTCGACTGACACGCCGCCATCGCGAGCAGGCTCGCTCCTACAGGGGATCGCAGTGTTCATTCCGATTTTTGTACAACGACTTACGCGGTAACCGTGCATGACATACGACTACATCATCGCTGGCGCAGGCGCCGCGGGTTGCGTGCTGGCCAACCGGCTCTCGGCCTCGGGGAAACACACCGTGCTGCTGCTGGAGGCGGGCGGCAAGGACAGCTCCCTGTGGTTCAAGATCCCGGTCGGGTTCGCCAAAATGTATTACAACCCGACCTTCAACTGGATGTATTACAGCCAGCCCCAGAAGCAGTTGGGCAACCGCGAAATCTATGCACCACGCGGTAAGGTCCAGGGCGGTTCGGGCTCGATCAACGCCATGATCTATGTGCGCGGCCAGGCTCATGATTTCGACGATTGGGCAGCCAATGGCAATGACGGTTGGGGCTTCAAGGATGTGCTGCCGTACTTCCGCAAACTGGAAAACCATCCGCTGGGCGACAGCGAATACCACGGTGGCAGCGGCCCGATCAGCATTACGCCGATGAAGGGCCAGACTCATCCGATTTGTGATGTATTCCTTGAGGGCTGCTCTGAGCTCGGCTACCCGCGTAGCGAGGATTTCAACGGTGCGAAATTCGAAGGCGCCGGCCTTTATGACGTCAACACCAAAAATGGGCAGCGCTGCTCCAGCAGCTTCGCCCACCTGCATCCGGCACTGAAGCGGGCGAACCTGACGGTTGAGCATTACGCGTTGGTGGATCGGGTGTTGTTCGACGAAACCCGACAGCGCGCGACGGGCATTGCCATTACCCAGCACGGCGTGGTGCGAACCTTCACAGCGCGCAAGGAAGTGATCCTCTGCGCGGGAGCAGTCGATACACCAAAAATTCTGCAACTGTCCGGTGTGGCTGACCGCGCGTTGCTGGCCAGGCACCAGATTCCTCTGGTCAAACATCTGCCGGCGGTCGGGCAGAACCTGCAGGATCACTTGTGCGCCAGTTACTACTACAAGGCCAATATCCCGACGCTCAACGATGAACTGAGTTCGCTGTTCGGCCAGTTCAAGCTCGGTGTGAAGTACCTGCTGACGCGCAAAGGTGCACTGGCGATGAGCGTCAATCAGGCAGGCGGTTTCTTCCGTGGCGACGAGCAACAGAATCATCCGAATTTGCAGCTCTATTTCAATCCGCTTTCGTACCAGATCCCGAAAAACAACAAGGCCAGTCTCAAGCCCGAGCCGTATTCCGGTTTCCTGTTGTGTTTCAACCCGTGCCGCCCGACCAGTCGTGGGCACATCGAGATCGCCTCAAAAAATCCCCGTGATGCAGCGCTGATCGATCCGAATTATCTGAGCACGCAGAAGGACATCGACGAAGTCATCCAGGGCAGTCGCCTGATGCGCAAAATCATGAACGCCCCGGCGCTCAAGAGCATCACCGTCGACGAAGTTCTGCCAGGACCTGCGGTAGAGACCGACGAACAGATGTTGCAGTACTTCCGCGAGAACTGCGGCTCAATCTATCACCTGTGCGGCTCTTGCGCGATGGGCGCGGACGAGCAGACTTCAGTGGTCGACAAGCGTCTAAAGGTGCATGGTTTTGAAGGATTGCGGATTGTCGATGCGTCGATTTTCCCGAATGTGACGTCGGGCAATACTCACGCGGCCGTGCTGATGGTGGCGGAGAAGGGAGCGGATCTGATCTTGCAGGATGCTTAGGTTTTTCGGTCTCGGGTAATGACCTGTGACAGTTGGCGGCGAGCATTTTTTCAGCGTGCACTAGGCTTTTAAGTGCCAGCCCTCAATCGGGGGCGGCATGTCTTTCAAGGAGCCGCAGATCATGGATGATCTGGTCAAAGAAGTTATTCCGTTGCTGCAGTACCTCATCCCCGGATTTGTCTCAACCTGGATTTTTTACACGCTTACCGCATTCAAGCGGCCTGATACCTTCGGGCAGATTGTGCAGGCGTTGATATTTACGTTTTTGATTCATGGGGCGGTAACAGGTATTGGTGTGGTCTGTTTGTGGTTGGGGGCGAAGGGACTTTCTGTAGGAATATGGGATGGCAAGGCGCAGACGTCATGGGCATTCCTTTCTTCGCTGTTACTTGGATTGCTGTCCTGTTATTTTGCTACCAATGACAGGTTGCATGGCTGGTTGCGTCGCAGAAACGTAACGAAACAATCTTCCTACCCGAGTGAGTGGTTCTGCGCATTTGCGCAATTTGATCGGCTCATCACCCTGCATTTGCATGACGAAAGGCGCGTCGCTGGCTGGCCGGCCGAGTGGCCGCCGGAGTCAGCCAATGGGCAGTTCCTGATCCATAATCCGCGTTGGCTCGATGGCAATGGCCAAACGGTGCCTTTTGGCGCTGAGTTTTTGCTGATAGATTCCGCGAAGGTTAAATGGGTTGAGTTCAGCCCGGCATCAGAGGGTTCGTCATGACCGCCAGAGCTATGCAGTTAATGCCAAAGAAATACGAATATCTATTCTTTGGGCCCGACGGAAAGCCGTTGGAGAAACCACTGTTCAAGGGGCCGAGTGCGCCTCCACCGCTAAAGCGCTGATGCGGGTCAGAGCGTATCCACCAACCAATCCCGAAACGCCTTCAGCGATGGCAGCGCTTCATTGCGCGGCGGATACACCAGGTAATAGCTGCGACGACTGGTGATCGGTTCTCCGAGTTGCAGCAGCTCACCGCTGAGCAACTCATCCTCGACCAGAATGCGCGGCACCAAGCCAACACCAATATTCGCCCGCACCGCCTGAATCAAGTGCGAGGTCATTTCAAAGCTCGGGCCGATGCGCATGCTGCGGTGCGGCAGGCCGTGATGAGTGAACCACTCGGTCCAGGCTTGGGCGTTACTGCTGACGTTGAGTAGCAATTGCCCGGCGACGTGCTTTTCGGCGTCATCGCGCTCGGCGACGGACAATTGCGCACTGGCAATAACTACCAGTTCTTCAGTGTGCAGGGGCAGGGCGCTCAGCCCCGGCCAGTCCCCCGCGCCCACACAAATCGCCGCATCGATTTCACTGGTATCAAAGTCGATGGCTTCAATGCGTGAATGCAAGTGCACGGTCATGCCGGGGTGGGCGGTGTAGAAGTCCTTGAGTCGCGGCAGCAACCATTTCGAACCGAAGGTCGGTAGCGTCGCCAGCCGCAAGCTGTGGATGCCCGAACCAAACGCCATGGCTTGCAGAGTGGCGCTGCGAATTTGCCCAAGGGCCTCGGCGAGTTCGCGTTGATACATGCGTCCGACATCCGTCAGGACGACTTTGCGGCCCTCCCGATTGAACAGGCGCATGCCGAGCATCTTCTCCAGAATCTGCACCTGACGGCTGACCGCACTTTGCGTCAGCGACAGTTCATGGGCGGCACGGGTATAGCTTTCGTGGCGCGCGGCAGCCTCGAAGGCGAGCAATAACGACATGGAAGGGGTGAGCGTTCGCGGATTCATTCGTAAAAGTCATTAATAACGGGTCGAATTTACGGTTGTCCCAAGAACCTTCAGCAATGAATATGGACAACATGAGATGGCGGAGCCTGACGCAATCATTCGTTGCGTACAACTGTTCACCGCCACACGGCCTGATTTTGACCCGAGATACCCTGACCGATGATTGCCCAGCTGTCGCCCGCTACCGCTCTGACCTCCGATTATCAGCAGTTCCTCAAAGCCCTTAAGGCCAGTGGATTTCGCGGTGAAATCAGCGCCGACTACGCCAGTCGCGTGGTGCTGGCCACCGACAACTCAATCTATCAGCGCTTGCCGCAAGCTGCGGTGTTTCCCATGGACGCCGACGATGTGGCGCGTGTTGCACGACTGATTGCCGAACCGGCCTACCAACAAGTGGTCATCACCCCGCGTGGCGGTGGAACCGGCACCAATGGCCAATCGTTGACAGACGGCATCGTGGTCGACTTGTCGCGGCACATGAACCGTATTCTGGAAATCAATGTTGAGGAACGCTGGGTGCGGGTGCAGGCCGGGGTGGTCAAGGATCAGCTCAACGCCGCGCTGAAATCCGCCGGACTGTTTTTCGCTCCAGAATTGTCGACCTCCAACCGTGCCACCGTCGGCGGCATGATCAACACCGACGCCAGCGGCCAGGGCAGTTGCACCTACGGCAAGACCCGCGACCACGTACTCGAGCTCGACATGATTCTGCGTGGCGGTGAGCGTCTGCACGGTTTACCGCTTGAGGACAGCGAACTTCAGACACAGTGCGCGCGCGAGGATCGGGTCGGCGAAGTCTATCGTTGTGCGCGGCAGATCATTGATGAGCAGGGCGCACTGATCAAAGAGCGCTTTCCCGACCTCAATCGATGCCTGACCGGTTACGACCTCGCACATCTGCGCGAGGCAGACAATCGTTTCAACCTCAACAGCGTGTTGTGTGGCGCCGAAGGTTCGCTGGGTTTTGTGGTCGAGGCCAGGCTCAACGTGCTGCCGATCCCCAAGCACACGATGCTGGTGAACATCCGCTACGCCGGGTTCATGGACGCGTTGCGCGACGCTCGCGCCTTGATGGCACTCAAGCCGCTATCGATTGAAACCGTGGACTCGAAGGTGTTGCTGCTGGCAATGCAGGACATCGTCTGGCACGGCGTTGCCGAGTATTTTCCGCAGAGCGCCGAGCGACCGACCCTGGGGATCAACCTCGTCGAATTTTGCGGTGATGATCCCGAGGATTTGCAGAAAAGGGTCGAAGCCTTCATCGAGCACCTGGCCAGTGACCGCACTGTCGAGCGACTCGGCCACACCCTGGCCGTCGGTCACGCGGCAGTGAACAAGGTCTATGGCATGCGCAAACGTGCGGTCGGTCTACTCGGCAACGTCGCCGGTGAAGCACGGCCGCAGCCGTTTGTCGAAGACACCGCCGTGCCGCCGCAGCACCTGGCCGAATACATCGCCGAGTTGCGCGAGCTTCTCGACAGCCACGGTTTGCAGTACGGCATGTTCGGCCATGTTGACGCGGGCGTGCTGCACGTGCGGCCGATTCTCGACATGAAAGATCCACAGCAAGCGGCGCTGGTGCGTCCAGTGTCCGATGGCGTTGCGGCGCTGACCCAACGTTACGGCGGCCTGCTCTGGGGTGAGCACGGCAAAGGCCTGCGCTCGGAATACGCGCCCGCGTTTTTCGGCGAACTGTATCCGGCCCTGCAAGCGTTGAAGGCGGCATTTGACCCGTTCAACCAGTTCAACCCGGGCAAGATCGCCACCCCAGCCAACACCGGCGCGGCGTTGTTGAAAATTGACGAAGTGACTCTGCGTGGCGAACTGGATCGGCAGATCGACGAAAAAGTCTGGCAGAGCTACGGCGCGGCCATGCATTGCAATGGCAACGGCGCCTGCTACAACTTTGACCCTGACGATGCGATGTGCCCGTCATGGAAAGCCACCCGCGAACGCGCGCAATCGCCCAAGGGGCGGGCATCGTTGATCCGTGAGTGGCTGCGGTTGCAGGGCGAGGCGGGTGTAGATGTATTGTCGGATGCCGTTCGCCGACCGGCATTTTTTTCTTCGTTGTGGCAGCGCTGGCGCAATAGCCGCGCGCAGTCCGAAGACTTCTCCCATGAGGTCTACGACGCCATGGCCGGTTGCCTGGCGTGCAAGTCCTGCGCGGGGCAATGCCCGGTGAAGGTCAATGTGCCGGAGTTTCGTTCGCGGTTTCTTGAGCTGTATCACAGCCGGTATCTGCGCCCGGCGCGGGACTATCTGATCGCCTCGCTGGAATACACCATCCCCTGGATGGCGCGAATTCCGGCGTTGTACAACGGTTTGATGGGCGCCTCGTGGGTTCGCGGCATGCTTGAGCGTGTCGGAGGAATGGTCGATGTGCCGTTGCTCAGTCGCTTTGATTTTCACGCGGCGATGCGTCGTTGGCAGGTGCAACCGGCGACGGTGTCGACCCTGTCTGGCCTGACCCAGGCACAGCGTGAACGCAGCGTGGTGCTGGTGCAGGATGCGTTTACCCGCTATTTCGAAGCGCCGCTGCTGGCGGATCTGGTCGAGCTGATTTCGCGTCTGGGTTATCAGGTGTATCTGGCGCCGTTCAGTGCCAACGGCAAACCGCTGCATGTGCAGGGCTTTCTGTCGGCATTCAACCGTGCGGCGGTGCGCAACGCGCGGCAATTGCGAGCGCTGGCGGATGTCGGCGTGCCGCTGATAGGGCTGGATCCGGCGATGACACTGGTTTATCGCCAGGAATATCAGAAAGTGCCGGGCATGGAGCAATGCCCGGAGGTCGCGCTGTTGCAGGAATGGCTGCTCGACGTCATGCCGGAACAGACCAGCCAGAGCAGGGCCGAGACCTTCCGTTTACTGGCGCACTGCACCGAGAAAACCAATGCCCCGGCTGCCACTCGGCAATGGGAGCAAGTGTTTGAGCGCGTGGGGTTGAAACTGGCCACTCAGGCCACCGGTTGCTGCGGGATGTCCGGCACCTATGGTCACGAGGCGCGTAACCGCGAAACCTCGGCGGTGATCTACGAACAATCGTGGGCGCGTCAAGTCGATGCACCGGCAGAGAACGGCGAGGCATTGGCGACCGGTTATTCGTGCCGCAGCCAGGTCAAGCGCCAGTCGGATCGGGCGCTACGCCATCCATTGCAGGTGCTGCTGGCGCTTCTGCGTCGCTGAGCGGTTCGTCGTCGGGGGCGTTGTCCCAGATCAGCCGCGGGTCAAAGCTCATTGCCGAGAGCATGGTGAACACCACCACCATGCCGAAAAACAGGATGCCCGGGCGTGGCTCGATATCGCCCAGCGCCTGGAATTTCACCAGCGCCGCGACCAGTGCGACCACCAGCACGTCGAGCATCGACCAGTAGCCGATCAACTCGACGAAACGGAACATTTTCGAGCGCTCGCGGCGTGCCCAGCCACTGTCGCGTTGCACAGTAATCAGCAGCAACGACAGTGCGACGAACTTGACGCCCGGCACGGCGATACTCGCGATGAAGATGATCAGGGCGATGTCCCAGGCGCCGTGCTGCCAGAACTCGAGCACGCCGCTCATGATCGTGCTGTCGGAGCCACTGCCAAGCATGGTGGTGTTCATCACCGGCAGCAGATTGGCCGGGATATAAAACACCAGCGCAGCGAGTAAATAGGCCCAGGTGCGCGTCAGTGAATTGGTCTTGCGCCGGTGCAAGGGGGCGTCGCAGCGCGGGCATTCATGCGGTTCGTCGGTCATGTCGCAGGCCAGGCCGCAGCTGTGGCACAGGCACAGATTGAGTTCGCTGGCGGTCGCTGGTCGATTCATGGCATGTCCCAGAGGTCACGGATATCGCGGCCGGCAATACGGATCATCATCAGGCTCAGCACGGCCAGCGCAAAAAGGCCGATACCGGGCAAGACATCGAGCAGTCCGGCGAGTTTGAACACTGCCACCATCGCTCCCAGCAAACACACTTCAAGCATGCTCCACGGGCGCAGGGTTTCCAGCCAGCGCATGCACACCTTGAATCCCGGTGCGCGGCGCGACGACAGGGCGAAACTCAGCACCCAGATCAGCAGCACCAATTGAAAGGCTGGAGCAATGATGATCGAGATCGCCGCGACCATCGCCATGAACGTGATCGGCCCCTGACTCAGCGCGAGCACCGAATCCCACAGCGTCGCACTGTTTTTCAGGCCTTTGAGGCTGATGCTCATCACCGGATAGAAATTGGCGAACAGCCACAGCATCGCTGCCGTGAACGTCAATGCCAGACGCTGTTCAACCGTCAGGCCGTTGTAGCGCTGGAGCACGCCGCCGCAACGTTGGCACAGGGTTTTCTGATGTTTGGCGAGCGCGACTTTTTCATACACGCAATCGCAGTGTTCGCAAATGATCAGGTATTCGGTGTTGACCATGGACAGCGCTCGACAGCAGGCCACGAGGGCAATGGATTAATCCACTATAGACCTTCACTTGACGGTAGGTGCAGCGTCGGCACACACAGATAAAATTCGGTGTCTACTGTCAGACCTTACAGTAGACGGAAAAGACTGATGGGTAGCTACTTGAGTCGAGATCCCCCCTCAAGGAGCGCTCCATGAGCCACTCGAACAACACTGTGCGGACCCCCGGGTCGCTTGATGAAAGCTTTGCCGATGCCGGTATTTTTCGCCTGGATATTCCTCGTGTAGGGTCGCGAACCTTAATCCATGACGTCGCAGTGCAACGCTCTACAAACCTTGAATACCTTTATTTTGCGGGCTATGCGATCGGAGGCGCTTTCGGTTATCCGTACGTATTGGGCCGCTTGATGCCGGATGGAACACTGGATGAATCCTTCGGTGTGGATGGCATTTCCAGCGGCTCATTTGCCCTCAACATGAACTCTGCGGGTAGATCCATCGCGTTGCTCGCTGACGGCAAAATTCTCCTGACAGGACAGGTGGGCACAATCCCCACACTGGCCCGTTTCCTCTGCGACGGCACGCTGGACAGCGATTTTGGCTCCGAAGGCCTGGTTATTCTCCGATTGCCCGAAGACATTCAGGCGCAACGCGCCCCGCAATCGCAAGGCGAGACTCAAGACCATGCGTGTAGCCTCACGGCACTGGATAGCGGAAAAATCCTGGTCGTGCACAACTATGTCGTCTCTCATGAGGCGGACACCCGTGCGTTGATCTTTTTGCTGAACAGCGATGGCTCTGCGGACGAATCTTTCAATCAAAAAGGCCATGTCCAAGTGGTTTACCCGGAAGGCGCCCCGGCGGATGTGAAACTGCGCAACGGCTTCATTGATCCCGATGGCAAGATCGTGGTCGGCGGCAATCTGGCGCCCCGTTCAGGTACGCCGGCGCCGTTATTCGCGCGCTATAACATCGATGGCCACCTTGATCGAACCTTCGGCGATGACGGGTTTGTCGTTGTGTCATCGCCGACACTGCAGACCCCTACGATCAACGCGATGATCGGGCAACCGAACAAACGGCTATTGGCGATCGGGAGAACGGCTGCGGGTCAAGGCCTGCTGATCAGCCTCGAGCCGGATGGCAGCCCCAATATTCAGTTCAACCGTGGTCAACCGTTGCTGACCCGACTGGATAACGTCGACACCCTCTGGCGCCGCGCCGCCATGCAACCTGACGGAACCCTTGTTTTGCTTGGCAAGATCCAACGGCCAGAAGAGCAAGGGGAATTGGTTGTAGCCAGACTGCTTAGCGATGGTTCGCTTGACACCACGTTCAACGGCGTCGGCTGGGTCAGCACTTCACTGGAGCGGGTCGGCTCTTTTGACGGCATAGACCTGCAGGACGATGGAAAAATCGTGATCGCAGGCTTTCTATCAACGCCAGCTTCCCAAGGCCTGGTACTCCGTTATCACGGGCGAAATTGAATCAGGACAGATCATCGCGTCGGCTAAACGCGCAGGCAATATCAAGGAGTAATCAGCATGAAAATCGACGCATTTTTTTTGCGCGATGAAGGTCAGCTCGACCCGACGTTCGGGGAGGGCGGGTTGGTGTTGTTGAAAGGCCCCGATGAGCCAGGAGACAACATTTCCCCCCGAGGTATGGCTGTCGATTCTGCGGGTCGATTTTACGTCTGCGGCAGTATCCGCACCTCTACCAGGCGATTTGCCTACTACTGCGTCAGGCTGAAGGCAAACGGGGCGATCGACCCGACGTTCGGTCAGGCGGGCTATGTGATCGCAGAGTTTGTCCAAAATAACGGCGGGCGCGCTTATTCACAGATCAACGAAGTGGTCGAGTTGCGCGACGGAAAACTATTGCTGATCGGCAACTACCACGACGGCACTTTCAATACCTGGAAAGGCCTGATCCGTCTGCACCCTGATGGCAGTCCGGACCAGACGTTTGGCAAAAACGGGACAGTGCTGATCGCGCTCGGCAGTATCGGTGAGGGTCAGGATGACAGTTTCGGCAGCTTGCACAGCTCGTCCATGGCGCGAGCCACCGGCAACAGCGCGATTTTGCCCGACGGTAAAATCCTGTTGCATGAGCTGATTTATGACGGCATAGAAGAAACTCAAACCGCGATCATTCGACTGACACCTGATGGCGTACTTGATCCGGATTTCAACGAGAGCGGCATTATCTGGGTCGCTCATCCGGACTTTACCCATACCCAAGTCACGAACATTCTGCTGGCGGACGATGGGAAGTATGTGCTGGTCGGTAACTGCCAGGAAATGTACATCCCGCACGCCCGGGCACTGTTCACGAGGTTGCATTCCACGGGTAAAACCGACACCTCATTTGCCGACAATGGTTATCTGTTGATTGAACCGCTAAGTGGCGAAATGAACTTTCTGATGGAAAACCTTGTTAAGCAGACGAACAAACGTCTATTGGGGATTGGTTACACCTCTGATGAGGATGATTGCGGGCTATTGATCAGCCGGGAGTCTGATGGCAGTGCAAACATCCAGTTCAATCGCGGCAAACCATTGCTGGTGAAACTGGGCGACCGCGAAACCAGTTGGCATAACGCTTGTGTCCAGAAAGATGGCAGCATTCTGGTGTACGGACATCTTTATGGTCCCGGCCAGGTAGTGGTCGCGAAATTCACTGATGCGGGAGTTCTGGATAACACCTTCGGTGGGGGCAAAGGTTGGCTGCAATTCAGTGTCAGCCCCGCCGGGATGGCTTCGGCCTTGTTCACTGACGACACGTTGCTGTTTTTCGGAGCTGCCACCGTCGATGGTCAACAAGTGCCGTGTGTCGCCCGCGGTCTGATTGCTCAGAAAGTCTGAGTAAGCGGTTGCTGAACCCAAAGCCCCGTCATGTGAAGGGTTGGGCTTTTCACTGTTCGAAGATCAAAAGATCGCAGCCTGCTACAGCTTCTGGCTGGTTTGGGGGCGGTTGCGGGCGAAGTCGATGAAAGCCTTGAGCGGTGCCGGCACATGGCGGCGGCTCGGATAGTACAGATGCAGGCCGGGGTAGTAGGGGCACCAGTCTGCCAGTACCTGGACCAGACGCCCGGAACGCAGATGTTCGCTGACCATTTCTTCGAACACATAGGCCAGCCCCAATCCTTGCAGCGCGGGGCCGACCATCAGGCTGACATCGCCCAGGGTCAGCGGGCCATTGACTTCGATTTCCTGGCTGATGCCGCCGCGTTCGAACTCCCAGCGGTACATCGCGCCGCTGGGGAAGCGGTGGCGGATGCACGGCAGATCATGCAACTCCTCGGGTTTTTGTGGCGTGGCGTGGCGCTGAAAAAATACCGGCGAACCGACCACCACCGAGCGCATCGTCGGACCAATCGGCAGGGAAACCATGTCGGCCTCCAGTCGATTGCCAAAGCGCACGCCGGCATCGAAACCGCCAGCGACGATATCCAGCAGTGCATCGCTTTCGACTACTTCCAGACGAATATCCCCATAGACCTGCAAAAACTCACTGGCAATTGGCAGCAGCACCAGCTCACAGGCCTGGCGGCCGGCGGTGATACGCAGGTTGCCGGAGGGTTTGTCGCGAAAATGGTTGAGGTCTTCCAGTGCATCATCGATGTCGCGAAACGCCGGTTTCAGGCGCGCATAGAGGCGTTCGCCAGCCTCGGTCAACGCCACGCTGCGGGTTGTGCGGTTGAACAGTCGCACGCCGAGACGATTCTCCAGCGCTTTGATCGAGTGGCTCAGGGCCGACGGCGTCAGGCCAAGTTCAATTGCTGCTTTGCTGAAATTCAAATGCAGCGCCGTGCACAGGAATACCGAGAGGTCAGCCGCTGAGGGTGATTTCATCTGTGAATGCCTTTCACAAAGTCATGCAAAATTGCTGGGATTATCACATCAGTAGCACGCGCTTAAAGTCGCATCAACTCATCGAGAAGACCCGGCACCATCGCCAAGGGTCGCTGACAGGAGGAGTTGCTATGCGTACCTGGTTCATTACTGGAGCTTCCCGTGGTTTTGGCACACTCATCGCAGAACGCGCCTTGCGTTTTGGTGACGCCGTGATTGCCACTGCCCGTAACCCACAAGACATCACTGATCGCCTCGGCGATCACCCTAATCTGCTGGCGGTGCGTCTCGACGTGACCCGAGAAGAGGAAGCGCATCAAGCGGTCGCGGAAGGGATCAAGCGGTTCGGCCGCATCGATGTACTGATCAACAACGCCGGGTTTGGTGTGCTGGGCGCGGTGGAAGAAACCAGCGCGAGCGAGACCGAGCGCCTGTTCGCCACCAACGTGTTTGGCCTGCTCAACGTCACCCGCGCCGTTCTGCCACATATGCGCTCGCAACGCAGTGGCCATGTGATCAATATCTCGTCAATTGGCGGCTATCAGGCGTACATGGGCTGGGGCGTTTACGGTTCCACCAAGTTTGCGGTGGAAGGCATCAGCGAAGCGCTGCATCAGGAACTGGCACCGCTGGGTATTCATGCCACGGTGGTCGAACCGGGTTTCTTCCGCACAGACTTTCTGGATGAACAGTCGCTGATCAAAACCGCACTGATACTGCCGGATTACGACGAAACCGTGGGCAAAATGCGCACCTTAGCCGAGGCCGCGAACCACTCGCAGCCGGGTGATCCACTGCAGTTTGCCGAGGCGATCCTCGCGCTGGTCAACGCACCGAATCCGCCACAACGCCTGGCGTTGGGTAGCGACACGGTTGCGCGAATCGAGGCGAAGAATCGGTGGGTGGCGCAAGAACTGGCCGAGTGGAACGAGTTGGCACTGTCTACCGACTTCAAAAACTGACGAACCTGTGGAGCTGCCGCAGGCTGCGATCTTTTGCTCTTGCCGTTGATCAGCTC
>NZ_JACSZV010000045.1 GCF_014472415.1 Pseudomonas sp. N40(2020) | reverse complement strand
TAGTCCATTACTGTGTCCCATGACTAACTCGTCGTATCGTTTTGTCAGTCGGGCATCTAGCCCGGTCATTTGATATCCATGCCGTCCTTTTATAGACCAGGATCGGGAGATGTGTAGATACCAATGCCCATCGCGGGCAAGCCCGGCTCCCACGGGGTCCGCGTCAACGAGGAAGATTTGGGGTGTTCGTCAAATCGCAGACACAAAAAAACCGCAGTGGGCGAAACCCATGCAGTTCTGTTGAAGCGTTCTATGTTCGTTAAGGTGGTGCCCCCACCAGCCACACCCCGGCACACAATGTTCCCGCTGTGGCTGCTGCCTTCCGGCTCTGACCAGGTTCACGGGTAATCGTTGCGGGGGGACCGATGGGGTCACCATAACGACGCTCACCTGTCGGCGAGCCGCGCCATTGTACCTATCTGAGGTGAAGTTACAACCGTTGGTTGTAGATAAAAAATATGAATGGCTTCAAGGACATAAAGATCGCAGCCTGCGACAGCTCCTACAGGGTCAGAACCTCATCCGCCTTGCCGCCCGCGCGCTGGATCACCAGGTGAATGAAATGCAGCTTGGCAATCGCCGCTGCCGGCAGCACGAACGGATAGAAATCCGGCTGGCCCATGCTGCGTGACAGTTCGTTGAGCATCCCGGCCAGTTCGATCCACGCGTTGACGAACGACAGGAAGGCCTCGCCACCGGGATGCTCCGGATCGTAGAGCGTACTGGTCGGGAACGGCTGGTAGTCGAAGTCCATCTCCCGCGCGCTCATGCCAAAGCCCAGCGCAGTGTCCACCGCGTCCATCATGTGCAGGTAATGCGCCCAGGTTTCCGCCCAGTCTTCCCATGGGTGCATGGTCGCGTAGGCGCTGACGTACTGCTGTGGCCAGTCCAGCGGCGCGCCCTGCTGATAGTGACGATCCAGCGACTCGGCATAACTGGCGCGTTCATCGCCGAACAGGTTGCGGAATGATCCGAGCCACGGGCCGTTGGCAATCAGCCGATCCCAGTAATAGTGCCCGACCTCATGACGAAAATGCCCAAGCAGCGTGCGATACGGCTCGTGCATCTGCGCCCTCACCTGCTCGCGATGGGCATCGTCGGCTTCTTTGATGTCGAGGGTGATCAGGCCGTTGGCGTGGCCGGTCATCGGCGCTTTGCCTTCGAGGTCGACGCCGATGAAGTCGAAGGCCAGTCCGGTTTCTTCATCCACGGTTTTCGGGATGACCTGCAAGCCGAGCGTGATCAGTTGCGCGACCAGACGACGCTTGGCGATCTCGACCTTGCGCCAGCGTTCAGGGTTGTCCGGATCGGACAAGTCGGGGATGGTGCGATTGAGGCTACAGGCGATGCACAGGCTGTCATGGCCGTTGAACGGCAGCAGCCAGTTGCAGGCGGCAGGTGTGTCGAGGTTGGCGCAGCGGCGGAACAGTCCGGCGTCGGGGTCGGCGTCGAGCGTCCAGGTGCCGTCCTGCGGGCCGGGTTGCAACGAGGCCAGGCGACTTTGTTCGGGTTGGTAGCCCAGCAATGCGCTGCACGCCAGGCACTGGCTGTTGCGAAAAAACAGCGACTGGCCGCAGCGGCACGGCCAGACTTTGCTGTTGCGTGAAGACTCGCCCATGAACGGCGCGACGATGCGAGAACTGAGCTGCTCGAAAAAGCGGTACATGGCGATCTCTCCCTGGGGCTTGCCAAGACTAGATCATTCTCGCCTAGAGATCGTTCCCACGCTCTGCGTGGGAATGCCGCCCCGGACGCTCCGCGTCCGCTGTGACGCAGAGCGTCACGGGATGCGTTACCACGCGGAGCGTGGGAACGATCAGTCAGGCGCTGATACCGTGCCCTTTGAGGAACGCGACAAACGCCTCTTCGTCCATGACCTTCACGCCCAGCTCGTTGGCCTTGGTCAACTTCGACCCGGCGCCCGGACCGGCGACCACGCAATGAGTCTTGGCCGACACCGAACCCGCAACCTTGGCGCCAAGGCTTTCCAGGTGCTCCTTGGCGACGTCACGGCTCATTAGCTCGACCTTGCCGGTCAGCACCCAGGTCTCGCCGGACAGCGGCAAACCTTCGACAACTTTTTTCTCGCTCTGCCAGTGCATGCCGAAATCACGCAGTTGTTTCTCGGCGCCCTCGGCAAGCTGACGATGCTCCGGCAGCGCAAAGAATTCACGCACCGAATTCGCCTGTTTCTCCGGCAACGCCTGACGCATGTCGAGCCAGTCGGCGTTCATCACCGCTTCCAGCGAGCCAAACTTGTCCGCCAGTTTCTGTGCGCCACCGGGGCCGACCGATGGAATGTGCAGCTTGTCGAGGAAGCCACCCAGCGTGGTGCTGGCAGCGAATTCGGCGCCTAACTCACCCTGATCCTGAATCTGCAAACCATGACCGAGCAATTCGCTGATCACCTGCTGATTGTGCGCATCTTCAAAGAAGCTGTGAATCTCGTGCGCCACTTCCAGGCCAACATCCGGCAGGTAGGTCAGCACTTGCGGCAGAGCTTGCTGCACACGCTCCAGCGAACCCAATGAGCGCGCCAGCACCTTGGCTGTTTCTTCGCCGACATCAGGAATACCGAGGGCATAGATGAAACGTGCCAGGCCAGGCTTCTTGCTGTCGGCAATGGCTGCCAGCAGTTTGTTGCTGGAGACTTCGGCAAAGCCTTCCAGATCGACGATGTCGTCGAACTTCAGCGCGTACAGATCGGCCGGCGAACTGACCAGACCTTCGTCGACCAGTTGCTCGACGCTCTTGTCGCCGAGGCCTTCGATGTCCATCGCACGGCGCGACACGAAGTGGATGATCGCCTGCTTCAACTGCGCGCCGCAGGCCAGACGACCGACGCAGCGATACACCGCACCTTCGCTGACCGTTTCCTTGCCCTTGCTGCGCTTGATCAGTTGCGTGCGCTCGACGTGCGAGCCGCACACCGGGCAATTCTCAGGGATCGCTACCGGGCGTGCATCTTCAGGACGCCGTTCAGTGACCACTTGCACCACTTGCGGAATCACATCACCGGCACGTCGGATGATCACGGTGTCGCCGATCATCAAGCCCAGCCGTGCGACTTCGTCCATGTTGTGCAGCGTGGCGTTGGCCACGGTGACGCCAGCCACCTTGACCGGTTTCAGACGCGCCACCGGGGTGACAGCGCCAGTGCGGCCAACCTGGAACTCCACATCGAGCAGCTCGGTGAGTTCTTCCATGGCCGGGAATTTATGCGCGATGGCCCAGCGCGGCTCGCGGGCGCGGAAGCCCAGCTCACGCTGATCCGCAATGCTGTTGACCTTGAACACCACGCCGTCGATTTCGTAGGCCAGCGAGTTGCGACGTTCGCCGATGTCGCGGTAGTAATCCAGGCATTCGCCAATGCCTTTGGCCAGTTTCAGTTCGTGACTGATCGGCATGCCCCACTTCTGCAACTGCTTGAGGTTGCCGATGTGGGTGTCGGAAATATCGTGGGAGACCTGTCCGATGCCGTAGCAGCAGAATTCCAGCGGACGGTTGGCAGTGATCTTCGAATCCAGCTGACGCAAACTGCCCGCCGCCGCGTTACGCGGGTTGGCGAAGGTCTTGCCGCCGACTTCCAGTTGCGACGCGTTCAAACGCTCGAAACCGGCCTTGGACATGAACACTTCGCCACGCACTTCCAGCGTCGCCGGCCAGCCTTCACCGTGCAGCTTCAGCGGAATGTTACGCACGGTGCGCACGTTGACGCTGATGTCTTCACCCGTGGTGCCATCGCCGCGGGTAGCGCCACGCACCAGCACACCGTCCTGATACAGCAGGCTGACCGCCAGGCCATCGAGCTTCGGCTCACAGCTGTATTCCACCGCCGCGCCGCCACCGAACAGATCACCGGCCGGCAGATCCAGACCTTCGGTCACGCGGCGATCGAACTCGCGCATGTCGGTTTCTTCGAAGGCGTTGCCGAGGCTGAGCATCGGCACTTCGTGACGCACCTGGGTGAAGGCGGTCAGCGCCACGCTGCCGACACGCTGAGTCGGCGAGTCGCTGGTGATCAGTTCCGGGTTGGCCGCTTCCAGCGCCTTGAGCTCGCGGAACAACCGGTCGTACTCGGCATCCGGAATGCTCGGCTCATCGAGGACGTGGTAACGGTAGTTGTGCTGATCCAGCTCAGCGCGCAGCTCTAGAATGCGATTTTTGGCGGCGGTCATGGTGTTCTCTCATAAAGCAAAAGAGCAGCCGAGGCTGCTCAATCTATTTTGCCGATTGCCTCTTTATAGCGAGGCAATCTTTTCAATCAACGCTTCTGGGTCAGGGCGCGGCGTTCGAATTCGACGATGCGCTGACGGTAGTGCTCGATGGTCTGTGCGGTCAGGACGCTGCGCTGGTCATCTTTCAGTTCGCCGTTCAATTCCTGAGACAGCTTACGGGCAGCGGCCACCATCACGTCGAAGGCCTGCTTCGGATGACGCGGGCCTGGCAGGCCGAGGAAGAAGCTCACTGCCGGGGTGCTGAAATGGTCGATGTCATCCAGATCAAAGATGCCCGGCTTGACCGCATTGGCCATGGAGAACAGCACTTCACCGTTGCCAGCCATGCTTTCGTGGCGGTGGAAAATGTCCATTTCGCCGAAACGCAGACCGCTTTCCAGAATGTTCTGCAACAGCGCCGGGCCTTTGAAGCCGGCGGCGTCGCGGCAGATCACGCTGATCACCAAGACTTCTTCAGCTTGTGGCTGATCCTTCTCGACCACGGCAGGCGAAGGCTTGCTGTCTTCGACGAAGTCATCGTCACGGCTGCTGAAGTTCGGGCCACCGTCCAGATCAAGATCCAGATTCAAGTCACCCTGGGCCGGACCGTTGCTGCCGCGCTTGCCACGCTTGGAGCCGGATTCGCGAGGCTCGCGTGCTTCGCGGGCCGGCATGCTCACCGACGGCAGATCGTGTTCGTCCAGTTGTGGCTCTTTATGTGTGTCCAGGACGCGGGCCGGGCCCAACAGCTCAGCGCTGGTGTCCTCGTCCGGCAGGTTGGACAGACTTCGGTCAAGACGGAACTTCAGTTTTCCCTTGCCGCCGCGCATACGGCGCCAGCCATCGAAAAGAATACCGGCAATCACAATGATGCCGATGACGATCAGCCACTCGCGCAGACCGATTTCCATGTAATCCCGTGCCTCTATAAAAAATGCTGAAAAATAAGGGGTTTACACTGTGCAAACCGCTTTAAAACGTGGCGCCAACTCTATGTTCTGACAGGCGTTTTGCCCACGTATACGAAAAATTGACATTAAACTAGCACGACCAAAGACAACTTTACACCGTCTGTCTCATTGGCTTGCGCGAATATGTCGATTGGCCAGCAAGTCGAAGCCAGTAAAAAAGTCCTACAAACCCCTAATACCTTTCCGACACGACGCTGACTCAGGCGTCCACCATCGCCATCGCCTCCTCGACATCCACGGCTACCAGTCGCGAACAACCCGGCTCATGCATCGTTACCCCCATCAACTGCTCGGCCATTTCCATGGCGATCTTGTTGTGGGTGATATAGATGAACTGCACGGTCTGCGACATCTCTTTAACCAATCGTGCGTAGCGTCCAACGTTAGCGTCATCCAGTGGTGCGTCAACTTCATCGAGCATGCAGAACGGCGCCGGATTCAATTTGAAGATGGCAAAAACCAGTGCCAGTGCGGTCAGGGCTTTTTCCCCGCCGGAGAGCAAATGGATGGTGCTGTTCTTCTTTCCTGGCGGCTGCGCCATGATCGTTACCCCTGTATCGAGTAGATCTTCGCCCGTCAGTTCCAAATACGCCCGTCCACCACCGAAAACTTTTGGAAAAAGTGCCTGTAAACCGCCATTGATCTGATCAAAGGTATCTTTGAAACGGTTTCGGGTTTCCTTGTCGATCTTGCGGATGACGTTTTCCAGCGTCTCCAGTGCTTCCACCAGATCGGCGTTCTGAGCATCCAGATAACGCTTACGCTCGGATTGTTGCGTGTATTCGTCGATGGCCGCGAGGTTGATCGCACCCAGGCGTTGAATCCGCGCATTGATCCGTTCGAGTTCTTCTTCGGCTTCGCGTTCACTGGCCTGCGCCGTCAATGTCGCGAGCACGCCGTTGAGATCGTAGCCGTCTTCCAGCAGTTGATCCTGCAAAGCCTTGCGGCGCACGGTCAGGGCTTGCCATTCCATGCGTTGCTGTTCGAGCTGACCACGGATCAGTTGCGATTGCTGCTCGGCCTGAGTCCGGCGTTTTTCCGCGTCGCGCAGTTCGCGATCGGCATCTTCCAGGGCGATCTGCGCGGTCTTGAGTTCTTCGTCGACGGTCATGCGCTTGTCGAGCAGCTCTTCGAGTTTCAGGCGCAGCTCTTCCAGCGGTGCCTCGCCCTCCTCCAGATTGAGACTCAACTGTTCGCGCTTTTCAGTCAGACGTTCGGACTGCATTTCCAGACGTTCCAGCGCCTGGCGCGTGGAGTCGTGCTGCGCGCGCAACGAGCCGAGACGCACGGCCAACTGATGCGCGTGATCCTTGTGCTGCCGCGCTTCCTGACGCACGCGGTCGAGGCGCTCGCGCAGGCTATCGCGCTGGGCCAGCAGCAACTCGCGCTGCTCGGTGTCCAGCGCCATGGCGTCGAGGGCTTCCTGCAATTGCATGCGCGCTTCGCCGATGTGTTCGTGCTCAAGTGCGCGCTGCTCGCCGAGCTCGACCAGCTCCTCATCAAGGCGAGTACGACGCAGCGTCAGTTGTTCGGCCTTGGCCTTACCAGCGGACAGTTGGGCTTTTAACTCGCCTTGCTGACGGGCTTCATCCTGCAGCAAGCGACGCAAATGTTCGCGACCGTTTTCCTGCTGACGCTGTTGCGCGCGCAGGGTTTGCAACCGGGTTTCCATGGACTCGACCGTGGCTTCGCGCTCTTCGCGCTCAAGGTGCCGCGCTTCGATTTCCTGGCCACGAGCGAGCATGCCGCTCTCCGCTTCACTGGCGCGACGCACGCGCAGGAAATGCCGGCCGACCCAGTAACCATCGCGGCTGATCAGACTCTGGCCGGCACTCAACTCACCGCGCAAGGCCAACGCCTGCTCCAGACTGTCGACCGGTTTGACCTGACCGAGCCATGGCGACAGATCGATCTGCGCCTCGACCTTGTCCAGCAAACTGCCCGCCACTCGCACGCCGTCGGTGCCGGGGCTGAGCAGGCGCAAATCGCCCTGGGTGAAACCGGACAAATCGAAACCGCTGAAATCATCCACCAGCACCGCTTGCAGATCGGCGCCGAGCACGGTCTCCACCGCCAGCTCCCAACCCGCTTCCACCTTCAGGCCTTCGGCCAGACGCGGACGTTCAGCAAGGTTGTGTTCCTTCAGCCATTCGGCGGTGCCGGTGCCCGGATCGAGCGCGGCTTGTTGCAAGGCTTCAAGCGATGCGAGGCGACCGTTGAGGCGCTGCAAATCGCCCTGCGCCTGTTGCTGCGCGGTCAACGCTTGCTGCAACTCCTGACGCAGTTGTTCGAGCTTTTCGACCTGCGCTTCTTCGCTGGTCTGCAAATCTTCAAGGGTCGCTTCGGACTCGGCGAGCTGCTCGTTGAGCTCCATGATCGCCGCGTCTTCGGGATCGGCCGAGAGCAGCGCGCGCTCTTCGCCGAGACGTTTCTGCCGATCAGCCAGGCGCTCCATGCTGGTTTCCAGTTGCTGGATGCGCGACTGCTGCACTTCGGCCTGACGACGCGGTTCGGCGGCGGTCAGGTTGAATGTGTCCCACTGCTCCTGCCAGCCATGCATGACGGATTCGGAATCTTCCAGCGCAGCGGCAGCTTCTTCGGCGGCGGCGCTGGTGATTTCCTGCTCGGGGGTGAGCATGTCCAGCTCTTCGCCGAGGGTCAGCAGCAAGGTGCGGTCGTGACCGAGGTGCGATTCGGTTTCCAGGCGTGCGCGCTCGGCTTCTTTCAGATCGTCCTGCAACTGACGCAGACGTTGCTGGCCGTGCTGGATGCTCTGCTCGACCCGGGCGATGTCGCCACCGACCGAATAGAAGCGCCCTTGCACCAGATTAAAGCGCTCCGACAGATCGTGGTGCCCGTCGCGCAGGCGCTCGATGGCCGCATCGGCGTTACGTTGCTCGGCGACCAGCGCTTCGAAACTGACTTCCTGAGTGCCGATGATCGACTCGCGCTGGCCGACCTGTTCGTTCAGATCCTGCCAGCGCAGCGCCGACAATTGCGCCTTGAGCTGACGCTCTTCGGCTTTGAATTCCTGATACTTCTTCGTCGCCTCGGCCTGACGGTGCAAGCGTTCGAGTTGACGCTCAAGTTCGTCGCGCAGGTCGGTCAGACGGGCGAGGTTTTCGTGGGTGCGGCGGATACGGTTTTCGGTCTCGCGCCGGCGCTCCTTGTACTTGGAGATGCCTGCTGCTTCTTCGATGAAGTTACGCAGGTCTTCGGGCTTGGACTCGATCAGCTTGGAGATCATCCCCTGCTCGATGATCGAGTAACTGCGCGGGCCGAGGCCGGTGCCGAGGAAGATGTCGGTGATGTCACGACGACGGCATTTGGTGCCGTTGAGGTAATAAGTGGTCTGGCTGTCGCGGGTGACTTTGCGGCGAATGGAAATCTCCGCGTAGGCCGCGTATTCGCCCAGCAGCGTGCCATCGGAGTTGTCGAATACCAGTTCGATGCTCGCCTGACTCACCGGTTTGCGGCTGGTCGAGCCGTTGAAGATGACGTCGGTCATCGACTCGCCACGCAGGTTTTTCGCCGAACTTTCGCCCATCACCCAGCGCACGGCGTCGATGATGTTCGACTTGCCGCAACCGTTCGGCCCGACGACCGCCGCCATGTTACTGGGGAAGTTCACCGTGGTCGGGTCGACGAAGGATTTGAATCCCGCCAGTTTGATGCACTTGAGCCGCACGCTTAGGCAACCGTCAGGGCAGACACCACCAGATCGCAACTGCGCTGGGCGTAAGCCGTCAACACGATGCGGATCTGCGGCAAATCACGGGCAAGCACAGCGGCCAGCAGGCGTTCGAACAATTCAAGGAACTCGCTCATCTCAGCCTTGCGCTGTTCGAGGGCGAGGAAGTACGCCCGGCTCATGGCCGGTTGCAGGTTCTCGACGGTCTCTTGCAGGTACGGATTGTTGGCGAACGGATAGGCGGCGCGCATGACGGCGAAGCTGTCGTCGACAAACGCGCGGATGTCCTGACGCTCGTAGCTGGCGGTGAGGCGCTGCTGGATCTGCACGAACGGCGCCATGTCGGACTGGACTTGCCAGCCGTTGGCCACCGAGTTGCCGAGCAGGATGTACAGCTCGCTCATCAGCGTGCACAGGCTCTGCACCTTGTGCGCCGTCAGCTCAGTGACGTGCGCGCCACGGCGCGGCAGGATCGCGATCAGGTGGCGGCGCTCGAGGATCAGCAAGGCTTCGCGGACCGATCCGCGGCTGACATTCAATGCCAGCGTGACCTTCTGTTCCTGGATGCGCTCTCCCGGCTTCATTTCGCCACGAATGATGCGTTCGGCGAGGTGGTGAGCAATTTGCTCGGCGAGGCTGTCCGGCGCCTTGAACGTCATGGTTGTCCTTCAAACTCTATCGATCTGCACAAGCGGCGCAGTGTAGCGCAAATGCACGGTCATGGCGGAGTGCCCACTCAGCGGTTTTTGGCACGATTCCCGCAACTTTCTAGAGAAAAACAAACAAAAAACCAGGTGACTCAATGAGGGTCAATACTGAATAGACACGTTGTTGATCGACGAAATGCATTTTCTTGACCTTTAAGTCAGAAAATCATTGACCGAAAAGTCAGAGCTGCTAAATTCGGCTCACGTCGGTTAACAACAATAATGAGTCTGCGAGGCCTTCCGTGATCCAGTTTTTACTTAACCAGGAACTCCGTAGCGAGCACGCCCTGGACCCGAATCTGACTGTGCTCAATTACCTGCGCGAACACGTGGGCAAATCCGGCACCAAAGAAGGTTGCGCCAGCGGTGACTGCGGCGCCTGCACCGTGGTGGTCGGCGAGTTGCAAACGGATGACGATGGTCGCGAACACATTCGCTATCGCAGCCTCAACTCGTGCCTGACGTTCGTTTCGTCGCTGCACGGCAAACAACTGATCAGCGTCGAAGATCTCAAGCACAAAGGCGAACTGCACAGCGTGCAGAAAGCCATGGTCGAGTGCCACGGCTCGCAGTGCGGGTTCTGCACCCCCGGTTTCGTCATGTCGCTGTTCGCCCTGCAAAAGAACAGCGATGCACCGGATCAGGCCAAAGCCCACGAAGCGCTGGCCGGCAACCTCTGCCGCTGCACCGGCTACCGGCCGATTCTGGCCGCTGCCGAACAATCGTGTTGCGGCAAACAGCCGGATCAGTTCGACGCCCGCGAAGCCGACACCATCGCCCGCCTCAAAGCCATTGCCCCGACCGATATCGGCGAACTCAACAGCGGCGACAAACGCTGCCTGGTGCCGCTGACCGTGGCTGATCTCGCCGACCTCTACGACGCTTACCCGCAAGCCCGGCTGCTGGCCGGCGGCACCGATCTGGCGCTGGAAGTCACGCAGTTCCACCGCACCCTGCCGGTGATGATTTACGTCGGCAACGTCGCGGAAATGAAGCGCATCGACAGCTTCGACGACCGTATCGAAATTGGTGCCGCCACCGCCCTCTCCGACTGCTACGAAGCGCTGAACGCCGAGTACCCGGACTTCGGCGAACTGCTGCACCGCTTCGCCTCTCTGCAAATCCGCAACCAGGGCACCCTCGGCGGCAATATCGGCAACGCCTCGCCGATCGGTGACTCGCCACCGCTGCTGATCGCCCTCGGCGCACAAATCGTGCTGTGCAAGGGTGAAACCCGGCGCACGTTGAACCTTGAGGATTACTTCATCGATTACCGTGTTACCGCGCGTCAGGAAAGCGAGTTCATCGAGAAAATCATCGTCCCGCGTGCCAGCGCCGAGCAGCTGTTCCGCGCCTATAAAGTCTCGAAACGCCTGGATGACGACATCTCCGCCGTCTGCGCCGCCTTCAACCTGCGCATCGAAAACGGTGTGATCAGCGATGCCCGTGTCGCCTTCGGCGGCATGGCCGCGATTCCGAAACGCGCCGCCCATTGTGAAGCCGTGCTGCTCGGCCAGCCGTTCAACAACGCCGTGGTCGAGCGCGCCTGCGCCGCACTGGCCGAAGACTTCACGCCGCTCTCGGACTTCCGCGCCAGCAAGGAATATCGCCTGCTCAGCGCGCAGAACCTGCTGCGCAAATACTTCATCGAACTGCAAACACCGCACATCGAGACTCGGGTGACCGCTTATGTCTAACCATCACGCCGTAGAGAAGACCCAGGCTGAACTGGCCGAGCTGTTCGCCCAGGACCTGACCACCGGTGTCGGCCGCAGCGTCAAGCACGACAGCGCCGCCAAGCACGTGTCCGGTGAAGCGCAGTACATCGATGACCGGCTCGAATTCCCGAATCAGTTGCACCTCTACGCACGCATGTCGGACCGCGCCCACGCGAAAATCATCAGCATCGACACCAAGCCCTGCTACGCCTTCGAAGGCGTGCGCATCGCCATCACCCACGAAGACGTGCCGGGCCTGAAAGACATCGGCCCGCTGATGCCCGGCGACCCGCTGCTGGCCATCGACGACGTGCAGTTCGTCGGTCAACCGGTGCTGGCCGTGGCGGCGAAAGATCTGGAAACCGCACGCAAAGCGGCGATGGCCGCGATCATCGAATACGAAGATCTCGAGCCGGTGCTGGACGTGGTCGAAGCCCTGCGCAAACGCCACTTCGTGCTCGACAGTCACACCCATCAACGTGGTGATTCGGCCGGTGCTTTGGCCACTGCCGAACACCGTATTCAAGGCACGCTGCACATCGGCGGTCAGGAACACTTTTACCTGGAGACGCAGATCTCCTCGGTGATGCCGACCGAAGACGGCGGCATGATCGTCTACTGCTCAACGCAGAACCCGACCGAAGTGCAGAAACTGGTCGCCGAAGTGCTCGACGTCTCGATGAACAAAATCGTTGTCGACATGCGCCGCATGGGCGGCGGTTTTGGTGGCAAGGAAACTCAGGCCGCCAGCCCGGCATGCCTGTGCGCAGTGGTCGCGCACCTCACCGGCCAGCCAACCAAGATGCGCCTTCCGCGCGTTGAAGACATGCTGATGACCGGCAAGCGTCACCCGTTCTACGTCGAGTACGACGTCGGTTTCGACAGCACCGGGCGCCTGCATGGGATCAACATGGACCTGGCCGGCAACTGCGGCTGCTCGCCGGACTTGTCCGCATCGATCGTTGACCGGGCGATGTTCCACTCGG
Source organism: Pseudomonas sp. N40(2020) (assembly GCF_014472415.1). GTDB lineage: Bacteria > Pseudomonadota > Gammaproteobacteria > Pseudomonadales > Pseudomonadaceae > Aquipseudomonas. The sequence goes on along the minus strand of NZ_JACSZV010000045.1, from coordinate 41,249 downwards.
ACAACTCGTACTACCTCGGCGACGCGACCATCAACGGTCATCGCTGCAAGACCAACACCGCGTCGAACACCGCTTACCGTGGTTTCGGTGGCCCGCAAGGCATGGTCGCCATCGAAGAAGTGATGGACGCAATTGCCCGTCATCTCAACCTTGATCCGCTTGCCGTGCGCAAGGCCAACTACTACGGCAAGACCGAGCGCAACGTCACCCACTACTACCAGACCGTCGAGCACAATATGCTCGAAGAGATGACCGCCGAACTGGAAGAAAGCAGCCAGTACGCCGAGCGCCGCGAAGCGATCCGCCGCTACAACGCCAATAGCCCGATCCTGAAAAAAGGCCTGGCGCTGACACCGGTGAAATTCGGCATTTCCTTCACCGCCAGCTTCTTGAACCAGGCCGGTGCACTGATCCACATCTACACCGACGGCAGCATCCACCTGAACCATGGCGGCACGGAGATGGGCCAGGGCCTCAACACCAAGGTCGCGCAGGTTGTGGCCGAAGTGTTCCAGGTCGAAATCGACCGCGTGCAGATCACCGCCACCAACACCGACAAGGTGCCGAACACCTCGCCGACGGCGGCGTCCAGCGGTGCTGACTTGAACGGTAAAGCGGCGCAGAACGCGGCGGAAATCATCAAGAAGCGTCTGGTCGAATTCGCTGCACGCCACTTCAAAGTCACTGAAGAAGACGTTGAATTCCACAACGGCCACGTGCGCGTTCGCGACCACATCCTGACCTTCGAAGCGCTGATCCAGCAGGCGTATTTCAATCAGGTCTCACTGTCGAGCACCGGGTTCTACAAGACCCCGAAAATCTATTACGACCGCAGCCAGGCCCGTGGCCGCCCGTTCTACTACTTCGCGTTTGGCGCGGCGTGCTGCGAAGTGATCGTCGACACCCTGACCGGCGAGTACAAGATGCTGCGCACCGACATCCTTCACGACGTCGGCGCCTCGCTGAACCCGTCCATCGATATCGGTCAGGTGGAAGGGGGGTTCGTCCAGGGCATGGGCTGGCTGACCATGGAAGAGCTGGTCTGGAACAACAAAGGCAAGCTGATGACCAACGGCCCGGCCAGCTATAAGATCCCGGCCGTGGCGGACATGCCGCTGGACCTGCGGGTGAAGCTGGTGGAAAACCGCAAGAACCCGGAAGACACGGTGTTCCATTCCAAGGCTGTCGGTGAGCCACCGTTCATGCTCGGGATTGCCGCGTGGTGTGCGATCAAGGACGCCGTGGCGAGCCTCGGCGACTACAAACATCAACCGAAAATCGACGCGCCAGCGACGCCAGAGCGGGTGTTGTGGGGGTGTGAGCAGATGCGCCAGTTGAAAGCGGTGAAAGCCGTCGAAGTCGAGTCAGAAGTAGTGGTTTGATCGTTCCCACGCTCTGCGTGGGAATGCAGCCCGCGACGCTCTGCGTCGCATCCTGAAAAGCGGACGCGGAGCGTTCAGAGATGCATTGCCACGCAGAGCGTGGGAATGATCTTGGGAGGTGAACATGTACAACTGGATCGACGCCCTCGCCGACCTGCAGAACCAGGGCGAACCCTGTGTTCTGGTGACGATCATCGAAGAACTCGGCTCGACGCCACGCAACGCCGGCTCGAAAATGGTCGTCAGTGCCAGACAAATCTTCGACACCATCGGTGGCGGGCATCTGGAATACAAAGCCATGCAGATCGCCCGCGACATGCTCGCCAGTGGCAAGCAGGACACCCATCTGGAGCGCTTCAGCCTCGGCGCCAGCCTCGGCCAATGCTGTGGCGGCGCCACCGTGTTGCTGTTCGAACCGATGGGCCAGGTGCAGGCGCAGATTGCCGTGTTCGGCGCCGGCCACGTCGGCCGCGCGCTGGTGCCGCTGCTCGCCAGCCTGCCCTGCCGCGTGCGCTGGATCGATTCGCGGGAGGAGGAATTCCCCGAACAGATTCCCAAAGGCGTGCGTAAAATCGTCGCCGAAGAGCCTGTGGATGAAATCGATGACCTGCCCGCCGGCAGCTACTGCATCGTCATGACCCACAACCATCAGCTCGATCTGGAGCTGACCGCCGCGATCCTCAAGCGCAACGACTTCACCTGGTTCGGCCTGATCGGCTCGAAGACCAAACGCGCCAAGTTCGAACACCGTTTGCGTGACCGTGGTTTCGACGCCAGCGTCGTGCAACGCATGCGTTGCCCGATGGGTATCGGCGAAGTCAAAGGCAAACTGCCTGTGGAAATCGCCATCTCCATCGCCGGTGAAATCATCGCCACGTATAACGCCAATTTCGGCCAGCACACCGCCAGCGCCGAACCGATTGCCAAACTGCTGCCTGTTTCGCGCCGCAGTGAAGCCACCAAACTCAAAGCCTCAAATTGATTAGAGAACCCTCATGCCTCTGACTCGCAAAGCCTACCGCGCCGCCATCCTGCACAGCATCGCCGATCCCGCCGAAGTCGGGATCGAAGCCTCCTACGAGTATTTCGAGGACGGCCTGCTGGTGGTCGATGACGGCAAGATCAGCGCCCTCGGCCACGCCAGCGAACTGCTGCCGACGCTGCCGGCGGACATCGAAATCAACCACTATCAGGATGCCTTGATCACCCCGGGCTTTATCGACACCCACATTCACCTGCCACAAACCGGCATGGTCGGCGCCTATGGCGAGCAACTGCTCGACTGGCTCAACACTTACACCTTCCCGTGCGAAAGCCAGTTCGGCGACAAGGCGCATGCCGATGAAGTCGCTGACATTTTCGTCAAGGAACTGCTGCGCAACGGCACCACCACGGCGCTGGTGTTCGGCAGCGTGCACCCGCAGTCGGTGAACTCGTTCTTTGAGGCGGCCGAAAAACTTGATCTGCGGATGATCGCCGGCAAGGTCATGATGGATCGCAACGCCCCGGACTACCTGACTGACACCGCTGAATCGAGCTACGTCGAGAGCAAGGCGCTGATCGAGCGCTGGCACGGCAAGGGCCGCCTGCACTATGCGGTGACCCCGCGTTTCGCCCCGACCAGTACCCCGGAACAATTGGCCCTCGCCGGGCAATTGCTGACCGAATACCCGGATCTGTACATGCAGACCCACATCAGCGAGAACCTCAAGGAAATCGAGTGGGTCAAGGAGCTGTTCCCGGAGCGCAAGGGTTACCTCGATGTTTACGATCACTACAAGCTGCTCGGCGAGCGCTCGGTGTTCGCCCATGGCGTGCACCTGTGCGACGACGAATGCGCGCGTCTGGCGGAAACGGGCTCGGCGATCTCGTTCTGCCCGACGTCGAACCTCTTCCTCGGCAGCGGCATGTTCAACCTGCCGATGGCCGAAAAGCATAAATTGAACGTCGGCCTCGGCACTGACGTCGGTGGCGGCACCAGTTTCTCGCTGCTGCAAACCCTGAACGAAGCTTACAAAGTGATGCAGTTGCAAGGTGCGCGCTTGAGTCCGTTCAAGTCGTTGTACCTGGCGACGCTGGGTGGAGCGCGGGCGCTGCGTCTGGAAGACAAGATCGGCAACCTGCAACCGGGATCGGATGCCGACTTCCTGGTGCTGGATTACAACGCCACGCCGCTGCTCAGTTATCGCTTGAAGCAGGCCAACAACATTGCCGAAACGCTGTTTGTGTTGATGACGCTGGGCGATGACCGCACGGTGCAGCAGACGTATGCGGCGGGTGCTTTGGTGCATCAGCGCTGAGCTTTTCCCGACACATGATCGTTCCCACGCTCTGCGTGGGAATGCAGCCCGTGACGCTCCGCGTCACTGGACGCGGAGCGTCCCCCAGAGGCATTCCCACGCAGAGCATGGGAACGATCAGGCAAGTCTTTCAGGCATAAAAAATCCCCCGGAGGTGTTCAGCCCCGGGGGATTTTTATTGCCTGTCAGTACGCCTTCGCGAGCAGGCTCGCTCCCACATTTGAAATGCATTCCCCTGTGGGAGCGAGCCTGCTCGCGAAGGGAGCGACTCGGTCTACTTTAGAGCTTGGCCGCAGGACGCCCCGGCTTCTTGGTCTGCAACAAATGCGAGAACACCGCATGCAGATCATCCGAAGCGCTTTCCTCGTCGAGGTTGAGCTTGCTGTCGATGTGATCCATGTGATGCATCATCAGGTCCACCGCCAGCTCACCGTTGCGCGCTTCGATCGCGTCGATCAACTGAGTGTGTTCGTCGTAGGAGCAATGCGAACGGTTGCCGCTTTCATACTGGGCGATGATCAGCGACGTCTGCGAGACCAGGCTGCGCTGGAAGCTGATCAGCGGGGCGTTCTTCGCCGCTTCGGCGAGTTTCAGGTGGAACTCACCCGACAAACGAATACCGGCGCCACGATCGCCGCGCGAGAAGCTGTCGCGCTCGTCGTTGACCATCTGGCGCAGCTCGGCGATCTGTTCGGCGGTGGCATGTTGCACAGCCAGTTCAGTGATCGCACGCTCGACCAGACGACGGGCCATGAACACCTGACGCGCTTCTTCAACGCTCGGGCTTGCAACCACAGCGCCACGGTTCGGCCGCAACAACACGACGCCTTCATGGGCCAGACGCGACAGCGCGCGGCGAATGATGGTGCGGCTGACCCCGAAGATTTCCCCCAACGCTTCTTCGCTCAACTTGGTGCCGGGCGCCAGACGCTGTTCGAGGATGGCCTCGAAGATATGCGCGTAGACAATATCGTCCTGGGTTCCGCTGCGGCCGGCTTTGCCTGCTCGCGGTTGTTTCTTGAGGGGTTGCAACTGTTCGTTCATGGGCACTCGAGTCGGGAGAACTGCGGCGAATAGACCGTGACTGTAATACGGCACAGTAGGTCGCTGGCAAGTATCGCGTAAAAAACAGCGCGATTGTACACAATGGATGGTGGCAACACGACTGTATGGCTGTTTGTGACCACGGCTGTATTGCAACGATCCGTTACGATTGAGTTTAGGCTTGATCGCAGAATCCGCCGCCCAAACGCGATCCGCTCATGTAGGAGCTGGCGAAGGCTGCGATCTTTGATGTTGTTTTTTAGAAGCAAGATCAAAGATCGCAGCCTTCGGCAGCTCCTACAGAGAAATAATGTCATTTGTATAAGGAACACCGCCGTCATGAACGACGCCACGCATACCCAACTGCGTCCCTTTTCCGACACCTCGCCCTCGGCCATCGTCGCCGGTTTTATTGCGATGATGACCGGCTACACCAGTTCGCTGGTGCTGATGTTTCAGGCCGGGCAAGCGGCGGGCCTGACCAGCGGGCAGATTTCCTCTTGGATCTGGGCGATCTCGATTGGCATGGCGGTGTGTTCGATCGGCCTGTCGCTGCGTTATCGCACGCCAATCACCATCGCCTGGTCCACTCCCGGCGCGGCGTTGTTGATCACCAGCCTGGGCGGCGTCAGTTACGGCGAGGCCATCGGCGCCTACATCACCTGCGCGGTGTTGGTGACGATTTGCGGGCTGACCGGCAGTTTCGAACGTCTGGTGAAAAAGATTCCGGCCTCACTGGCGGCCGCGCTGCTGGCGGGGATACTGTTCAAGATCGGCAGCGAAATCTTCGTCGCCGCGCAACACCGCACCGGCCTGGTGCTGGGGATGTTCTTCACGTATCTGCTGATCAAGCGTCTGTCGCCGCGCTATGCCGTACTCGCCGCCCTGCTGATCGGCACCGCGCTGTCGGGCTTCATGGGCCTGCTGGATTTCAGCGGTTTTCATCTGGAAGTGGCGACACCGGTATGGACCACGCCGCACTTCTCGCTGGCGGCGACCATCAGCATCGGCATCCCGCTGTTCGTGGTGGCGATGACTTCGCAGAACATGCCCGGCATCGCCGTCTTGCGCGCAGACGGCTATAACGTCCCGGCCTCGCCGCTGATCACCACCACGGGCATCGCCTCGTTGTTGCTGGCGCCGTTCGGCTCCCACGGGATCAACCTCGCCGCCATCAGCGCGGCGATCTGCACCGGCCCGCACGCCCATGAAGATCGCAACAAACGCTACACCGCAGCGGTGTGGTGCGGGATTTTCTACGGGATTGCCGGGGTGTTCGGCGCCACATTGGCGGCGCTGTTTGCCGCGCTGCCGAAAGAACTGGTGCTGTCGATTGCTGCACTGGCGCTGTTTGGCTCGATCATCAACGGATTGAGCATTGCCATGACTGAGGTGAAGGAACGTGAAGCGGCGCTGATCACCTTCATGGTCACGGCGTCGGGGCTGACGCTGTTTTCCATCGGTTCGGCGTTTTGGGGGATTGTTGCGGGGGTTTTGACGCTGGTGATTCTGAACTGGCGTAACGCATAAAACGCCAGGCATAAAAAAACGGCGACCCTTAGGTCGCCGTTTTTTTCAGTATCACTTAGCCGCGTTGATCGGCTTTTCCGGATACCAAACGTCCAGCAGTGGGCTGACGGTCATACCGGTCAGCTCAGTGCGGTTTTTCAGCCAGGCTTCAACAGCAGCGCGCTGCTCTTCGTTGACCGAGCCACGCTTCTGCAGGCAAACCAGACCGAAGTCATCGCCGCCAACATAACCCAGACCGTTGGCTTCCATGGCTTCTTTGATGAATGCTTCGAGGAAAGCGTCAATGGCTTCTTCGGACAAGTCTTCTTTGAAGTCCAGGTTCAGTTCGAAACCCAGCTCTTGAAATTCATCAACGCACAGTTTTTTGCGCAGACGCTGGGAACGGTTAGTCGCCATTGGAACAATCCTCTTAAGTAATAACGGCCGGCACTTTACCAGTTTAAGACGTCAATTGCCCGCCTCTGTGGACGCTGAGGCCGACCGCCTGTAAAAAAATCACCGATTAGCCCACCCGCCGACGGCACAAGTGGTTACACCTTGGGGCATAATGCCGACACTTTCATGACCACTGAGGGCTTTTTCATCCATGTCCTCGTCTTTTTCCCCCTCTTTTGCAGGGTTTTATTTCATATGATCAAATCGTTGCGTCCTCTTTTGCTGGCCGGCCTTCTTCTTCCTTTGGCCCTGCCTGTTTCTGCTGCCACCCTCAATACCTCCCTCACCCCCAACGTCGAAAAAGCCCTCAAGGCCAGCAAGCTGCAGCCTTCTGCGCTGTCGCTGGTGATGGTGCCGCTCGACGGCCCGGGCACGGCGACCGTGTACAACGCTGACGTGTCGGTCAACCCGGCCTCGACCATGAAACTGGTCACCACTTACGCGGCGCTGGAAATGCTCGGCCCCAACCATCAGTGGAAAACCGAGTTTTACACCGACGGCGACCTGAGCGGCGGCATCCTCAACGGCAACCTCTACCTCAAGGGTGGCGGTGATCCGAAGCTGAACATGGAAAAACTCTGGCTGCTGATGCGTGACCTGCGCGCCAACGGCGTGACCCAGATCACCGGTGATCTGGTACTGGATCGCAACTTCTTCGTGCAGCCGCAGTTGCCGGAATTCAACGATGACGGCAATGACGAGAACAAGCCGTTCCTGGTCAAACCGGATTCGCTGCTGGTCAACCTCAAGGCCCTGCGCTTTGTGGCGCGCAATGACGGTGGCCGCGTGCTGATTTCGGTGGAGCCACCGATCGCCAGTATCCGCATCGAAAACACCGTCAAGGCCCTCAATTCCAAGCAATGCACCGGCGGTGTGCGCTACAACCCGGTGCCACAGGCTGATGGCAGCGTGACCGTGACCGTCGCCGGCCAGTTGGGCGAAGGTTGCAGCTCGCAGACTTACCTGTCGCTGCTTGACCACGCGACCTATACCGCTGGCGCCGTTCGCGCGATCTGGAAAGAACTGGGTGGCAGCATTCAGGGCAAGGATCGTCTGGCGTCGACCCCGAACAACGCCAAACTGCTGGCCCGCGCCTACTCGCCGGATCTGGCGGAAATCATCCGCGACATCAACAAATACAGTAACAACACCATGGCCCAGCAGCTGTTCCTGAGCTTGGGACAGAAATTTCGCAACGACGCCGACGGTGACGACGCCAAAGCAGCGCAACGCGTAGTGCGTCAGTGGCTGGCGAAGAAAGGCATTACCGCGCCGCACTTGGTGATGGAGAACGGCTCAGGCCTGTCCCGCGCTGAACGCGTCAGCGCCCGCGAAATGGCCGGCATGTTGCAAGCCGCCTGGCACAGCCCGTACTCCGCCGAATTTATCAGCTCGCTGCCGATTGCCGGCACCGACGGCACCATGCGCAAACGCCTGAAGACCACCGCGATGCGCGGTGAAGCTCACGTCAAGACCGGCACCCTGAATACCGTGCGAGCGATTGCCGGTTTCAGCCGTGACGTGAATGGCAATACCTGGGCGGTGGTGGCGATCCTCAACGACAAGGCACCGTTTGGTGCATCGTCGGTGCTGGATCAGGTGCTGCTGGATCTGTATCGCCAGCCGAAGACGGCGCAGACGGCTTCGGTCCTGTAATCCAAGTTCAAGCAACACCACAAAAACCTGTGGGAGCGAGCCTGCTCGCGAAGGCGTCAGGTCAGTCAATAAATGTGCTGACTGATACACCGCCTTCGCGAGCAGGCACGCTCCCACATTGGTTTGGTGGCAGGGCTTAACCCATCTGCTCAACCCGATCCCGCCCGCCCTGCTTCGCCGCGTACACGCCCGAATCCGCCCGCAACAGCAGTGAATCCGCGCCTTCCCCCGGTCGCCAACTGGCGATGCCAAAACTCGCGGTGACCACGCCGACCACATCCACCGGCGCACTGCGTAGCCCTTGCCACAATTCCTGCGCCAGCATGTGCGCGTGTTCGCCGTCGATGTCCGGGCACAACACCATGAACTCTTCGCCACCCAATCGGCAGAACACATCGGTGCGCCGCAGCCGATGGCCAATACGCTCGCACACCGCCTGTAACACCCGGTCGCCGACGGCATGGCCGTAATGATCGTTGATCCTTTTGAAATGATCGATGTCGAGCATGATCACCGACAGTTCGCCACCGCCGCGCTCGACCCGGGCCATTTCGGTGGTCAAGCGCTCCTGGAAATAGCGACGGTTGTGAATGCCGGTCAGCGAGTCGGTTATCGACAGCGCGCGAAGCTCTTCCTCGACCCGCTTCAAGTCGGAAATGTCCGAGATGTAGCCGTGCCACAGCACACCGCCACCGGGCAGCTCTTCCGGCGTCGCCTCGCCGCGCACCCAGCGCAGGCCGCGCTCGGGCAACTGCACGCGATATTCCTCGCGCCACGGGCTGAGGTTATCGGCCGATTCACGGATCGAAGTACGCACGCGGGTAATGTCCTGCGGGTGGATGCGAGAAAAGATCGCCTCGGCGTCGAGCAACAGTACGTCCGGTGCCAACTCGTAAATGTCGCGAATACCATCGCTGGCGTAAATCACGCTGAAACGCCCGCCGAACTCCATTTTGCATTGATAGATGCCGCCCGGAACGTGGGCGCTGAGCTTCTTTAGCAACAAGTCCCGCGCTGCCAGCGCCTCGTGCACACGCTTGCGTTCGGTGATGTCGATACAGATTGCCAGATGTCCGACCCACAGCCCCTGCTCGTCAATGACCGGGGTGGCGAGCATGTTCACCGGCAGATGACTGCCATCGCTGCGCACCAGCGTCCATTCGCGCGCCTCATGACCGCCGACTTCACCGCCCTCGACCAGCATCGCCTGGCAGGTCGGAATGCTCTTGCCGTAACGCGCGCTCAACTCCGCAGAACGCGCCGTCAGCTCGCGTGGCAAGTGCAGGTTTTCCAGGGTCATATGACCAACAACATCGACGCTTCTGTATCCGAGCAACTGTTCCGCGCCGGGATTGAAGGTGTTGATTACGCCGCGCAAATCGGTAGCAATGATTGCGACTTGCGTGGCGGCATTCAGCACCCCGCGTAATTGACCGTGAGTGCCGCGCAGTTCCTGTTCGCGTTCGTGCAGCTCCTGTGTGCGTAGCTCTACCAGACGCAAGGCACGTTGGCGCTGGCTGACCAGGACATAGAGCAGCGCGCTGAGCAGCAAACTGAGCAAACCACCCAGTATGACGACGCTGCTGACTGACGAGTGGTTAGCCTGCATAAAGGCATCGCTCGGCAGGATATCGACCTGATAGTCGTGATCGGCCATGCGCACCAGTCGCGTCGCCGACAAATCACTGGGGGCCGGCTCATTGATCGACTCGAACAGCACTTCATGTTGGTCATTAGTCGACAAGTCGAGGATGCGCACCGAAAGGTAGTCATGAAACGCTTCCGGTAAACCATCCGCCAGCAACTGGCGCATGCTGATCACCGCCATCACGTAACCGAACGGCTTTTTTTCGCCAGCGCGCGTCACCGGCGCGACCAGCAGCACACCACGCGCGTAAGACGCTTCGATACTGACTAGATGCATGGGTTGCGACACCGCCAGACTGCCCAGCTTGTCTGCGCGTTGCAGAGTGTCGCGGCGTAGCGGTTGCGCCAGCAAGTCATAACCCAGCGGCGAGCCCAGACGACTTTGCGTCTGGCTGTACAGCACCGACACGTATTCATCACGGTCGGCGGCCAGTTGCAGTTCGCCCTGCGCATTGAGTTCACGAATGGTGAAGTTGCTCAGCCCTTCCTCACGCACTCGCTGCTCGAACGCCGCGCGTTCGGCAGCGCTGACCCTGAGTGCGAACGAATAGGCCTGGGTGCGCAGCAATAGAGGTTGGGTGTAGCCGTCGAATTCGGCGCGAGACACCGATTCAGAGTTGGCGAAGAAGCGGCGCAAGCCGTCCAGACGCTGTTCCTGGTCCTGAAAGCGCTCTTCGATGCGGCTGTAGCGTTCGTTGGCCAGCAATTGAAAGCGCTGACGCAATTGTTGCTGAAACTGATTGAGGGTGCCCCAGGCGAGCAGCCCCGTGAGAATCCCGCCGACGAGCAATACCAGCATCGCGACCAGCCAGGCCGAAACTTCTTCGCTGATAAAACCCAGTATCTTCGGGCGCACGGGGTGCAACGACATAAGGGCAACTCACTACGCCAGTGTTCCGGGAAAACCCCTTTGGCCGTGAGTTGAGTTATAGCTATTAGCCACTAATTTGGCTAGCTCGGAAAGAGTCCAAGAGCCTTTAAAAATCAAGGCTCTGTGGATCCAATATTTCCGAGTGTCAACGAGCCGTGATTTTCCAGGCGCGGTGGATCTTGGTATTACGGGCAAAATCCGGATCAATGGTCTGCGCGCTGATTTCCTCGACCGCATAACGCTCGGCGAGGTTTTCTTCCAACTGGAACTTGCGGAAGTTGTTGGAGAAGTACAACACGCCACCTGGCGCCAGACGGGCCATGGCCAGGTCGATCAGCTGAACCTGGTCACGCTGCACGTCGAAGATGCCTTCCATGCGCTTGGAGTTGGAGAAGGTCGGCGGATCGATAAAGATCAGGTCGTACTCTTCACGGCAGCTTTCCAGCCACGCCATCACATCGCCCTGCTCCAGACGGTTCTTGTCCGAATAGCCGTTCAGCGACAAGTTGCGGCGTGCCCAGTCGAGGTAGGTTTTCGACAGGTCGACGCTGGTGGTGCTGCGCGCGCCGCCCTTGGCCGCGTGCACACTGGCGGTCGCGGTGTAGCAATACAGATTGAGGAAGCGCTTGCCGGCCGCCTCTTTCTGAATGCGCAGGCGCATCGGCCGGTGATCGAGGAACAGGCCCGTGTCGAGATAGTCGGTGAGGTTGACCAACAGCTTCACGCCGCCCTCGCTGACTTCATTGAACTTGCCCTGCGCAGCCTGACGCTCGTACTGCTTGGTGCCACTCTGGCGCTCACGGCGTTTGACCACTACGCGGCTCTTGTCGACGTTCAGCGCCTGTGGAATGGCTGCTAGTGCGTCGAACATGCGTGCCGAGGCTTTTTCCGGGTCAATCGACTTCGGCGCGGCGTATTCCTGGACGTGCACCCAATCGTGGTACAGGTCGATGGCCATCGCGTATTCCGGCATGTCGGCATCGTAGACGCGGTAGCAATCGATGCCTTCGCGCTTGACCCACTTGCCCATCGCCTTGAGATTCTTCTGCAAACGGTTGGCAAACATCTGCCCGCCTTCGCTCAAGCGCGGCTGCTCGATCACCGGAGCCGGGGCTGGCGTCGGTTTGATCGGGTTGCCGTTCTTGTTGAACTTGCGCTCTTGTGGCTCGTCCGGGGTTTGATCGTAAGCCGCTTGCTCACGCTCGGCCTGACGCTGCTCCGGAGTACGACGCTCGCCCGTGACGAACTGATCCGGCAGCACTTTGATCAACAACAGCTTGCACGGCAGCGCGCCGTTCCAGAACGAATACTGTTTGTGGCTGCGGATGCCCATGCGCTTGCCAAGATCCGGGGCACCGGTGAACACCGCCGCTTCCCAGTTCAGGCAGGCCTGACGCAGACGTTCGCCGAGGTTCTGGTAGAGATAAAGCAGGCTGGCTTCGTCACCCAGACGCTCACCGTACGGCGGGTTGCAGATGACCAGACCTTTCTGGTTCTGGTCCGGACGCGGCTCAAAGGTCGCGACCTCACCTTGATAGATCTTGATCCACTCGCTCAGACCGGCGCGCTCAACGTTGTTGCGGCCCGGTTGAATCAGTCGTGGGTCAGCTTCGTAACCGCGAATCCACAGCGGTGGCTTGGCCAGACCGGCAGCGGCGCGCTGGGCGGCTTCTTCATGAAGTTTTTTCCACAGCGCCGGGACGTGACCGAGCCACGCGGTGAAACCCCACTGTTCGCGACGCAAGTTCGGCGCCATGTCGGCGGCGATCATGCCGGCTTCGACGAGGAACGTACCGACACCGCACATCGGGTCAGCGAGCGCGCCGCCTTCGGCCGCAATACGCGGCCAGCCGGAACGGATCAGGATGGCTGCCGCGAGGTTTTCCTTCAGCGGCGCCGCACCCTGCTGCAAGCGATAGCCGCGCTGGTGCAGGCTGTGGCCAGAGAGGTCGAGGGAAAGAATGGCTTCGCCACGATCCAGACGCAGGTGAATGCGCAGATCCGGGTTGAGCTTGTCGATCGACGGACGGTCGCCTTGCGGCGTACGCAGTTTGTCGACGATGGCGTCTTTGACTTTCAGCGCGCCGAAGTGAGTGTTGTCGATGCCCGAGCCGTGGCCGCTGAATTCGACGGCCAGGGTGCCATCGCTGAGCATGTGATCCTGCCACTCGACATCGAGCACGCCGTGGTAAAGGTCTTCGGCGTCCTTCATCGGAAAGCGCTTGAGCACCAGCAGCACACGGTTGGCCAGACGCGACCACAGGCACAGGCGATAGGCGGTTTCCATGGTCGCCATGCCACGCACCGCGGACGTGTGCTCGCGGGCTTCTTCAAGGCCAAGCCCGACGGCTTCCTCGATAAGCAGGCCTTCGAGGCCTTTGGGGCAAGTGAGGAAGAGTTCGAAACTGTCGGACATGGTATTTCCAGAGCCTTTGGCTAGTGGATCGGCAACGCGTTGCCGACCCGGTTTTCAATCAGGCGCTTTTCTAAAAGAACGCCCGCGTGGCACGAAGGTGTGCCGTTCCATCCCCGCTGCTCGGGTTAAAAGAGCTTAGATGCAAGGACAGATAAAAAAGTTGGTGAAACAAAGTTGCCTGAAATCGACCCTTCGTCGAATAGTACCTGACGCTAAACGTGGGTCATTCTCACTAAAGAATTAACCCCATCATCCAGCGCGGGCCCGATCATACCGGGGTTTGCTGAAAAAACGTGCATGAAACCCAAAGTTACTTATGGCCTAAGCACTAATTTCGTTACGTCCTTATGACAAAACGGTCATTCCATCGCTGTGACTCATTGGTTAGAACTGACAACAGGTTGACGTCGCAACGGCGTCAACACCTTGGCTCGCCACGCCGGCAGCGAGCCGCCCCCGGCAGAGTTTTTCTGCCAGACCTCGGTTGAGGTCAACGCGACACAAACAGTCAACAAGTGAGGGAAACACCCTATGAGAAGACTTAAGCGTGATCCGTTGGAAAGAGCATTTTTGCGCGGATATCAATATGGCGTTGGTGGCAAATCCCGTGAGCTTTGCCCATTTACTCTACCGTCGGTACGTCAAGCCTGGATCAACGGCTGGCGAGAAGGACGCGGCGACAACTGGGACGGTATGACCGGCACTGCGGGAATCCACAGACTCAACGAACTTCACGCCGTCGGCTGACACAGGGCATTAATTCCGACACGACAATCTGAATTTGTAACGCATTAACCACGCACGTCCTTCCCGGACGGCGGGCTTCGGCCCAGGGGCTCCTTCGAGGAGCCCTTTTTATTGCCTTGGTGTTTTATCGATGCCCTGTAGGAGGAGGATCAGCGCAGGGCTGCGATGGCGTCTACCGACTCACGAATCAGCGCCGGGCCCTTATAGATGAAGCCCGAATAAATCTGCACCAGGCTCGCACCCGCGGTGATCTTCTGCGCCGCATGCTTGCCTTCAGTAATCCCCCCCGCCGCAATAATCGGCAGACGACCACCCAGCTCAGCCGCCAGCACCTTCACGGTGTGGGTGCTCTTGTCACGCACCGGCGCGCCGGACAGACCGCCCGCCTCGTCGCCATGCTCCATGCCTTCAACGCCAACACGGCTCAGGGTGGTGTTGGTCGCGATCACCGCGTCCATCCCGGTTTCGATCAGCGCTTGCGCCACCTGCGCGGTTTCTTCGTCGGTCATGTCCGGCGCGATCTTGATCGCCAGCGGCACATGCTTGCCATGGCGCAGCGCCAGTTCGGCGCGGCGCGCGGCCAAATCCGCGAGCAACTGCTTGAGCGAGTCACCGAACTGCAGACTGCGTAAACCCGGGGTGTTCGGCGAACTGACGTTGACCGTGATGTAACTGGCGTGGGCGTAGACCTTGTCCAGGCAGATCAGGTAGTCGTCCACCGCGCGCTCGACCGGCGTGTCGAAGTTCTTGCCGATGTTGATGCCCAGCACGCCCTTGTATTTCGCCGCTGCCACCCGCGCCAGCAGGTTATCGACACCGAGGTTGTTGAAACCCATGCGGTTGATGATCGCCTCGGCTTCCGGCAGACGGAAGATTCGTGGTTTCGGGTTGCCCGGCTGTGGACGCGGGGTCACGGTGCCGATTTCGACAAAACCGAAACCCAATTGCGCGAAGCCGTCGATGGCCGCGCCGTTCTTGTCCAGACCGGCCGCCAGACCCACCGGGTTCGGGAATTCCAGGCCCATGACTGTCACCGGCATCTTCGCCGGCGCCTTGCACAGCAAGCCGTTGAGGCCCAAACGCCCACCCGCGCCGATCAGATCCAACGACAGATCGTGGGAGGTTTCCGGGGAAAGTTTGAACAACAGCTGACGGGCCAGGGAATACATGGGCGGCGATGACTCGGACGGCGAAAAGAGGCGGCGATTATAGCCGGGCATCGACCTGCCGCGCGAGGCGCGAATACCGACATTATTCAAATCGCAGACAAAGAAAAGCCCGGCCTAAGCCGGGCTTTTCTCAGAGCGGCAGCTAATTACTTAGCTTGAGCTTCAACCTGCGCTTCTACGCGACGGTTAACAGCACGGCCAGCTTCAGTTTTGTTGTCAGCAACTGGGCGGGATTCGCCGTAGCCAACAGACTGAACGCGGGACGATTCAACACCGTACTGGTTGGTCAGAACTTGCTTAACGGCGTTTGCACGACGCTCGGACAGTTTCTGGTTGTAAGCGTCAGGACCGACGGAGTCAGTGTGACCTTCAACAGTAGTGGTGGTGGATGGGTACTGCTTCATGAAGTCAGCCAGGTTCTTGATGTCGCCGTAGCTGTTGGTCTTAACAACAGACTTGTCGAAGTCGAACTTGACGTCCAGCTCAACACGAACAACTTCAGCAACTGCAGGGCAGCCGTCAGCGTCAACAGTTACGTTGGCTGGGGTGTCTGGGCACTTGTCAACGTTGTCGCAAACGCCGTCGTTGTCGCTGTCGGAGCAGACTTCAGCTGGTGCTGGAACTGGAGCAGCAGCAGGCTTGGAGCCGCCACCGAAGTTCACACCGATACCGACGCTAGGAGCCCACTCGGTGTCGCCCTGGTCGATGTTGTACTGAGCTTCAACGCCGGCACGGGCGTAGAAGTTCTCGGTGAAGTACAGCTTGGCACCGCCGCCAACGTTGGCGAAGGTGGAACGGTTACGACCGTTCGAACCGTTCTGGTCGATGCTCTGGTCAGAGAAACCGGCCGAAACGTACGGACGCAGCATGTCGCCCGGGTTGTTGAAGTGGTACAGAGCGTCCAGAGCGGTGTTAGCGCCTTTAACGTTCTTGCCATCATCGGCACGTACGTTGTGAACTTCGTCGTAGCCCAGACGCAGTTCAACGTCGTCGGTCAGGAAGTAACCGATCGAGCCGCCGAACAGGTTGCCGTTGTTCTTGAAGTTACGAGCGCTGTCGAATTGTTCTTTCTTAGCGAAGCCTTCGATTTCAACTGCGCCTTGGCCTTGTGCCAGAGCGCCGAACGAAGTGGCAGCGATAAGAGAACCAATGGCCAAGCCCAAGGTGTTTTTCAGTTTCATCCGTTAAATCCCCATCTGGTGATTGTGAAGCAGTCCCGCAAACCGGGGGACAACTCGGCGGCAAGTCTATCAGAACTTGCCTACACGTAAGAGATATTTGCGCTGAACTAAGTTTCAGCAATGCCTGCAAATTTCTCACGCAATTTATCTAGAGCACGTTTGTAACGCATTTTTGTCGCACTCAAACCCATGTGCATGATGTCTGCGATCTCCTGAAATTCAAGCTCTGCGACAAATCGCAGCACCAGAATTTCGCGGTCAATCGGGTTCACATACACCAGCCAGCGATCAAGCCCGCCCTTCTCCTCGGGTTTCGGCGCCTTTTCTTCGGACGCCTCTTCGAGGGGGTCAAGACTCAATGCGTCCATCAAGCGACGCTTTCGCCGTTCCTTTCGATACTGCGTAATACATTCGTTGTACGTGATGCTGTAGAGCCACGTTTTGAACTTCGATTTCCCCTCGAAGTTCTTCAGGCCGTACAGCACCTTTAACATGACTTCCTGACAGACATCGTCTGCATCGCGATCGTTCCCAAGATATCTCGCGCAGACGTTAAATAATGTTCGCTGGTAACGCCGCATCAGTTCTTCATAAGCGCGAGTTACGTGAAAAAGCTCGGTATGCGAGCGCGCGACCAACTCCTCATCAGAGAGCTCGCGGGGGTCGTAGCGCGTGGATAGCGTATGGGCTTTATTCAAAACAAGTCGTGCCGACAGTCAGGTCAATGTCCGCCGCAACCAGCATCAGCTGGCATTTTGCGGCGGCATACATTAGCAGGGTTTGCCGGGTTAGCGGCTACTCACATGCTGTTCCAGCAGGATCCGATTGGAAAGAGAGACTAGCTCACCCTCATCGGTCAGCAATGTGGTTTTAACCGTGCCGATCTCTTCAATCTGGCCTTCGACCTCGCCAACACGCACTTGTTGCCCAACCTGATACAACTCACGCACATAGATTCCCGCAAGAATCTGACCGGCAATTTCCCGGCTTCCCAAGCCCATGGCCAGCGCAACCGCCAGACCAACGGTAATCAAAACGATGACGATCACATGGTTCAGCAGGTCGGTCTTGACCTCAAGCTGACTGATCGCTACCGAGATGCTGATGATGATCACCAGCCCCTGAGCAATTCGCCCCAGCCCCGAAGCGTAGTCCAGGCCTACGCCCTCTGCCGCCCCGCGAACCAATCCGTTCGCCAGTTGAGCAAGCAAAACCCCCACCAGCAACACCAGCGCGGCGCCGAAAACCTTCGGCAAATACAGCGCCAACATATCCAGCGTAGCTGAAACTCGCTCAAGTCCAAGGGATTCTGCTGCAGAAACCAGGAAAATCAGCAGAACGAACCAGTAGACAATCTTGCCGATCAGGGTCGAGATCGGTACTTGCAGCCCCGCCCGCGACATCAATTTGGTCAGTCCGGTGCCGCCCATCAGGCGATCAAGACCCAGTTTGGCGAGCAGTTTGGACAACAAGGTATCGAGCAGCTTGGCCACGACGAAACCCAACAGCAGCACGACCAGTGCGCCGAACAGGTTCGGAATGAAGTTGGCGACTTTGGTCCACAACGCAGTCATTGCAGTGACGAGGCTCTGAGTCCAGAGATCAAGTTCCATATTCAATCAGCCTTATCAGCAGTGCGAGCGGTAGGTTTACGAAGACGGGAAACCGGCGACACGTGGGCCGATCCGTTATTCAGGGCGATCATCAGCGCGGGCAGCCAGCGGCCCAGCAGACTGAACAGATCACCGGCGCCGACCTGACGGTTGGCGGTTTTGAGTACGCGGCCCAGGCATGCATCGTCGTCGCGGCTGGACGGCGAGGCGTTGAGCATGTCGCGCAAAGACTGTTCAAACGGATCGTGCATACGCACCTCTCGTGATGTCTGTGAAAGACGCGGGCAAATTTGGTCGGGTCACATGCGCCATTTTCAAACCCAGCGCAAACGGCGGAATAACCACCATTGTCCGAACGCCATGGCGAGCACCGTCAGACAGGCGATCAGGAAACCATAAGGGCTGCTCGCGAAGGGAATTCCGCCAACGTTGATGCCCAATAGACCGGTGATAAAACTCATCGGCAAAAAGATGCAGGTGATGATCCCGAAGCGATACATCGTGCGATTCATGCGCAGGCTCAAACGCCGGTCTTCAGCCTCCAGGACAAGCCCCACGCGCTCTCGAGTCAATTCGAGCTCTTCCAGATAGCGGGTCAGACTGTTGTTCAATTCGTTCCAGTAATCGGCGTCGTCATCGACAAACCAAGGCAGTTTTATCCGCGTCAGCTGTCCGAAAATATCCCGCTGCGGCGCGAGAAAACGCTTCAGCCCGGCCGCTCTGCGACGGATGTGCAAAATGGCGCCATGCTCCGGGGTATACCGTTCGTCGGCATCCATCTTTTCTTCTTCCTCATCGGCGATTTCCGAGAGGCAAGTGACCAGATCCTGCACTTTATTAGTGAGCAACTGCGCCATATAAAGCATCAATTCAGAGGAGGTTTTCGGGCCCTTGCCCTCCTCCAGCATCGTCAGCAACTCATCGGTGGCCCGCAGCGGGCGCAAACGCAGAGAAATCACGCGCTGAGCGGAGGCGAAAATCCGCACCGAGACCATGTCTTCCGGCTCGGCGCCCGGATTGAGGTTGACCCCGCGCAAGAACAGCAGCAGCTCGGAGTCGGGCAACGGCAACAGGCGCGGCCGGGTGTTCTCTTCCAGCAGCAGGTCACAGGTAAACTCATTGAGACCGCTGGATTTGCGTAGCCAGGTCTGGGTTTGTGGATGACTGCGATCCCAATGCAGCCACAGGCTTTCATGGGCCTGCAGCTGCAGATCGTCGAGCTCAGTTCGGGCTATCGAACGCGCACCGCCATTACCATCCAGCACCAGGGCATGCACCAGCCCCCATTGCGCGTTTTCTTCCTCGAACATCCTCACCCCTTTGTCGAAAGCTTATTCAGGCATCTTCAGCGGGCTCGGCGAGACGATCACGCCGTTGTTGTCCGCATAGATGTAGTGGCCTGGGTGGAATGTCACGCCGGCAAACGTGACTGCAACGTTGAGATCGCCAATGCCGCGCTTGTCGGTTTTCATCGGGTGGCTGGCCAGCGCCTGAACGCCAAGATCAGTCTGGGCAATGACGTCGACGTCACGGATGCAGCCGTAGATCACCAGCCCTTCCCAACCATTTTTCGCGGCTTTCTCGGCGATCATGTCGCCCAGCAGTGCGCGGCGCAGAGAACCACCACCATCGACCACCAGCACCTTGCCGTTACCCTTGAGCTCGGCTTGTTCCTTGACCAGCGAGTTGTCTTCGAAGCATTTGATGGTCACGATTTCGCCGCCGAACGAATCACGGCCGCCGAAATTGCTGAACATCGGTTCCAGCACCTGCACCAGCTCCGGATAGGCGTCGCACAGGTCAGGCGTGAGGTAATGGTTCATCGAAAAACTCCTGTAAAAAGGAAGACGATCAAGGATGACGCACTCTTTTGAGACGAGTCCCGGCGGTCGCTGTTTACCTTAGTTCATCCCATGGTTGCTGAACGAACCTGAACAAACGCTGAAACGTAATAGCGAAACAGCCACCAAATATGACCAGAACCGCACAATGCGTCATATCTTAGCCGCAAGCTGATCCGAGCGAAATGCCCTTTTCAGAGCCCTCGCCTCAGACCGCAGCAGCCAGATCCGGCTTATCGCCCAGCAACGGTATGTGCTGATCCTGAAGCCAGCGCGCCACCAGTGGCCATACTTCGGCTTGTGCAGCCTTGCTCACCAGCATCTCGACGTGACCGAAATTATCCTTGAAGCCCTGCTCACGCCCCAGATTGATGAATTGCTTGTGCTCGGAACCGATCTGCTCGAACAGTTTGCGACAAGCCCAGGCAGGATCCTGATGATCCCCTGTCGCACTGACCGCCAGCACCGGCACCTGAACATCGGCAAGACCGGCCCACCAATCCTTGTCCTTGTCGCCAAAGCGGCCGAACAGGCCGTACCAACGCATGCTTTCCAGTGCCAGCCCGACAGGCTCGTCTTCCGGGCCGCGCTTGAGGCGTGAACCAGACAGCTGCGCGAAGCGCTTGAGAATGAAGCGACCGCTCCATTCCACCGGCGGAATTTTCAACGGCCAATAGGTGCGGCTCACCTGCGTTCCAAAAAACGCCGCCGAAGCCACCGCCGGCTCGCCCAAGTATTCGCCGCCGAGCGCGGCAGCCAACGTGATGCCGCCCAGCGAATGGCCGATCCAGTGCGGCACCTGCCCGCTCTGCTCACGCACGAATGCGGCAATCGCCGGCAGATCGTAACGGGCGTAGTCGGCAACGCGATTGCGCCGGTACTCCTCGTTGCGCTGTGACAGACCGTGGCCGCGCATCTCCGGAATCCACACATCAAAGCCCAGACGCGCCAGATACGCCCCCAGCCCCAGGCCTTTGGGTGAAAACCAGAAGCGCCGATTGGAAAAACTGCCGTGCAGCAGAATGACCGGCACCCCGCGCACCGCCGGTTCATCGGCCATGCCCAGACGGGTGACGGCGATTTCCACGGACCAGTCCGGGCTGTTGCCGGGTTTCAATCGATAAACGTCTTCGCTCAGATCGCCGCGCCGCTCGGCGCTGATCAGGGCGACAGGAAATAGGTTGCTGCTGCTTTGCATAATGCTCTTGCACAAAAAAGGGCGGCATCCGAAGGCGCTCGCCCTGTTTGAAACACTAAAAGAACCGCTCCGTGTGGGAGCGGCCCGTTCACATACTTATCAAGCCTGCGGCTGGCCTTCGGCGAGGAAGAACCAGGTTTCCAGTACGGAATCCGGGTTCAACGACACGCTTTCGATGCCCTGTTCCATCAGCCACTTGGCCAGATCAGGGTGATCGGACGGGCCTTGACCGCAGATGCCGATGTACTTGCCAGCCTTGTTGCACGCGGCAATCGCGTTGGCCAACAGCTTCTTGACCGCCGGATTACGCTCGTCGAACAGGTGCGCGATGATCCCGGAGTCACGATCCAGACCCAGCGTCAGTTGAGTGAGGTCGTTGGAACCGATCGAGAAACCGTCGAAGAATTCGAGGAATTCTTCAGCGAGAATCGCGTTCGAAGGCAGTTCGCACATCATGATCACGCGCAAGCCGTTCTCGCCGCGCTTCAATCCGTTCTCTGCCAGCAGATCCACAACCTGGCTGGCTTCGCCGAGGGTACGCACGAACGGCACCATGATTTCGACGTTGGTCAGGCCCATCTCGTTGCGCACACGTTTCAGCGCGCGGCATTCGAGTTCGAAGCAGTCACGGAACGATTCGCTGATGTAACGCGAAGCGCCACGGAAGCCCAGCATAGGGTTTTCTTCTTCCGGCTCGTACAGTTTGCCGCCGATCAGGTTGGCGTATTCGTTGGACTTGAAGTCCGACAGACGCACGATGACCTTCTTCGGAGCGAACGCGGCAGCGAGGGTGCTGATGCCTTCAACCAGTTTTTCGACGTAGAAACCGACCGGATCGTCGTAACCGGCGATGCGCTTGTCGACGCTTTCCTTGATTTCCGGCGGCAGGCCGTCGTAGTTCAACAGCGCTTTGGGGTGGACGCCGATCATGCGGTTGATGATGAATTCCAGACGGGCCAGGCCCACACCGGCGTTCGGCAGTTGCGCGAAGTCGAAAGCGCGATCCGGGTTGCCGACGTTCATCATGATCTTGAACGGCAGATCCGGCATGGCATCCACGGAGTTCTTCTTGATGTCGAAGCCCAGTTCGCCTTCGAAGATGTAACCGGTGTCGCCTTCGGCGCACGAAACGGTCACACCCTGGCCATCTTTCAGCAATTGGGTGGCGTTACCGCAACCTACAACCGCCGGAATACCCAGTTCACGAGCGATGATCGCCGCATGGCAGGTGCGGCCGCCACGGTTGGTGACGATGGCGCTGGCGCGTTTCATGACCGGTTCCCAGTCCGGGTCGGTCATGTCGGAGACCAGCACGTCGCCCGGCTGGACTTTGTCCATCTCGGACACGTCCTTGATGATACGAACCTTGCCGGCGCCGATGCGCTGGCCGATGGCGCGACCTTCAACCAGCACGGTGCCGGTTTCTTTCAACAGGTAACGTTCCATGACGTTGGCCTGGGTGCGGCTTTTCACGGTTTCCGGACGGGCCTGCACGATGTACAGCTTGCCGTCGTCACCGTCCTTGGCCCACTCGATGTCCATCGGGCACTGGTAGTGCTTTTCGATGATCATCGCTTGTTTGGCCAATTCGCTGACTTCAGCGTCGCTCAGGCAGAAACGTGCGCGGTCAGCCTTGTCGACATCGACGGTCTTGACCGAACGACCGGCCTTGGCCTCGTCGCCGTAGATCATCTTGATGGCTTTACTGCCCAGGTTGCGACGCAGGATTGCCGGACGACCGGCCTCCAGCGTGCCCTTGTGCACGTAGAACTCATCCGGGTTCACCGCCCCTTGTACAACGGTTTCGCCCAGGCCGTAGGCGCCGGTGATGAACACCACGTCACGGAAACCGGATTCGGTATCGAGGGTGAACATCACGCCGGCGGTGCCGGTTTCCGAACGCACCATGCGCTGCACGCCAGCCGACAGGGCGACCAGTTTGTGGTCGAAGCCCTGGTGCACGCGGTAGGAAATCGCACGGTCGTTGAACAGCGAGGCGAATACCTCTTTGGCGGCGCGGATAACGTTTTCCACGCCACGGATATTCAGGAAGGTCTCCTGCTGGCCGGCGAAAGAAGCATCCGGCAGGTCTTCGGCAGTAGCGGAAGAACGCACGGCTACGGCCACGTCAGGGTTGCCGGCCGACAGCGCGGCGAACGCGGTGCGGATTTCGGCATTCAGTTTTTCGGGGAATTCGGCGTCCATGATCCATTGGCGGATCTGGGCGCCGGTCTTGGCCAGGGCATTGACGTCGTCGACGTCGAGAGCGTCGAGGGCCTGGTGGATCTGGTCGTTGAGGCCGCTCAGTTCGAGGAAGTCGCGATAGGCCTGCGCGGTGGTGGCAAAGCCGCCAGGGACCGACACACCGGCACCTGCCAGGTTGCTGATCATCTCGCCCAGGGATGCGTTCTTGCCCCCCACATGCTCAACATCGTGTTTGCCGAGCTTATCGAGGGAAACTACGTACTCTACCAAGGTGATCTCTCCACTAACTGTGTTGGAAAAGCTCAGAAACCGGCAGCTCGGGGGAGCATTGGCCGGTTGTATGGCCTGGACCTGGAAAATAAGTGAGAATGCGGGCCATTGGCGGCCGGCAAATCGCGCCTATCATATCCAAGATTGATGACTAGCTTAAGGCCCAAGGTGCAAATGAAACGATCTGCTTTCTTTATCTCCGATGGCACCGGCATCACCGCCGAAACCCTGGGTCAGAGCCTCTTGGCGCAGTTCGAAAACATTACCTTCAGCAAATTCACGCGCCCGTACATCGACAGCGTGGAAAAAGCTCGGGCCATGGTACAACAAATCAACAAAGCCGCCGAAACCGACGGCTTTCGCCCGATCATCTTCGACACCATCGTCAATCAGGACATTCGTGAGATTCTCGCGACCTCCAATGGTTTCATGATCGACATTTTCTCGACCTTCCTGGCGCCTCTCGAACAAGAACTGACCGAGCATTCTTCCTACACCGTCGGCAAGTCCCATTCGATCGGCCATAACTCCAATTACATGGAGCGGATCGAGGCGGTGAACTTCGCCCTCGACAACGACGACGGCGCCCGCACCCACTATTACGACAAGGCCGATCTGATACTAGTGGGCGTGTCGCGATGTGGTAAGACGCCGACGTGCCTGTACATGGCCATGCAATTCGGCATCCGCGCGGCCAACTACCCGCTGACCGAAGACGACATGGAGCGCCTGACCCTGCCAGCGGCCCTGCGCGCGCACCAGCACAAACTGTTCGGCCTGACCATCGACCCGGACCGCCTCACCGCTATCCGCAACGAGCGCAAGCCCAACAGCCGCTACTCGAGCTACGCCCAGTGCGAATTCGAAGTGCGCGAAGTGGAAAACCTGTTCCGCCGCGAGAACATCCCGAACATCAATTCCACGCATTTTTCGGTGGAAGAGATCTCGGCGAAGATTCTGGTGGAGAAAGGCGTGGAGCGGCGTTTCAAATAGATTGGCGGGGGCTGGTCTGACGCCTTCGCGAGCAAGCTCGCTCCCACAGGGTTTTGGGATGAATGCAAAATGTGCAGACACCCGAAAAACCTGTGGGGGCGAGCTTGCTCGCAATGAACGATTACGCGGTCTCTGTTAATGCCCGGGCCAGAGCCTCGAAGCCGCCGAGCAACAACCCGTCATCCCCCACCGAATTACACACACTCACCCGAATGAACTGCGGCACCGCCGCATGCCCGACCGCGAACGCCTCGGCAGTCGCCACCAGATAGTTGTTCTCCTTCAGCTCCGCGGCAATCTGCGAAGCGCGCCACAGCTCCGGCACTTGCAGCCAGAAATGCGGACTGTGGATATGTGTCTTGTAGCTCAGCCCCTCCAGCGCCCCCGCCACCCATGCCTTGCGCCGACCAATCTCACTGATCTGCTCATCCAGCAAACGCTGGGCCATGCCGTTTTCGATCCACAGGCTCGCCACTTCCATCGCCAGTGGATTGGCCATCCAGCAGGTGCTGCGAATGGCTGAACTGATACGCCCGAGCAACGCTTGCGGCGCATGTAGATAGCCGACCCGCAACCCCGCCGAGACAGCCTTGCTCAGACTGCCGATCAACACAGAGCGCTCGGGGGCGAAATAACTCAGTGGCAACGGCCGCTGGCGATCCAGTACTGCGTGGGCTTCGTCTTCGAGGATCAGCAGATTGTGCTGGCGACACACCTCTGCAATCGCCTGGCGTCGTGAGACAGACATGGCCGCAGCCGTAGGATTCTGGATCGTCGGCGTGCAATACAGCGCGGATACCCGGTGCTGACGACAAATATCCTCCAGCGCCGAAGGCAACAGTCCTTCGTCATCCATCGCGGCACCCATCAGTTTTATCCCGAGCTGGCGTGCGACGCTGATCAATCCGGGGTAGGACAAATGCTCGGTGACCACCGTGTCACCCGCCTTGAGCAACCCGATCAACGCGCACAACAGACCATGCTGGCCACCGTTGACGCACAGCACCTGATCGGCGTGCGGGACAAAGTCCCCGTGACGCAGCCACTCGGCACCTGCCGCCCGATGCCGTGGCAGGCCACCTTCGGCGGTGTACCCCGTCAACCGCTGCAAGCGGTGCGAATCAACGGCCAGAGTCTGTAGGGTCTGGCTCATGAACGCCGCTTCCTGCCCGGGAATCGGCTGATTCCTACTCATGTCGAAGCAGGCTGGCGGCTCATCGCTGACATTGCGAAAGCCCTTGTCTTGCGGCCGTTCCATTCCGCGCTGACGCACGTAAGTGCCGTCTCCTACACGCGCCACGACCAATCCCACACGCTCCAGTTCGCCATAAGCACGGCTGATGGTGCCGATGGTGACGCCCAGGCTATCGGCCAACAGCCGGTGGGGCGGCAACTTGCAACCCGCCTCAATCACGCCTGCATTAATGGCCTTCTCGACCGCATCCGCGAGGCGCTTGTACTTCACGCCGACGCCATGGGCGAGGCCATCACGGAGGATTGACACCATGGCAATACTTACTTTGACAGTCATTCTTGCCCCGAATAGCGTACTGAAAACAGGTTCAATCAGGGATAGACCTTTTCAGTAACCAGGTCAATTCTGCCGTTCGG
This sequence comes from Pseudomonas sp. N40(2020), assembly GCF_014472415.1. Lineage (GTDB taxonomy): Bacteria > Pseudomonadota > Gammaproteobacteria > Pseudomonadales > Pseudomonadaceae > Aquipseudomonas. Next base: position 15,140 of record NZ_JACSZV010000045.1, on the reverse strand, counting down.
AGCACACCGCATGTCCATCGCCCTCAGCACGCCATTGAACACCAGCAAACCCTGGCTCGCCGGGTTGGTCACCAGCGTGTTGTTTCTGATTGTCTGCCTGAGTTGGGGCACTACGTGGCTGGGGATCAAGATTGCCGTGGAAAGCGTGCCGCCCCTGACGGCGGCCGGGCTGCGCTTTCTGATTGCCTTTCCGCTGTTTTTGGGCTTCGCCGCATTACGCAAGGAACCATTGCTGTTCCCCCGGCAGAGTCGCTGGTTCTTTGTGTTCGTCACGCTGTCGTATTTCAGCCTGCCCTACTACCTGCTCAACTATGGCGAAATGCACGTATCGTCCGGCCTGACCGCGCTGCTGTTCAGTTGCATGCCGGTGTTCATCCTGATTTTTTCTGCGCTGTTTCTGCGGGAGAAAATCCACCCAGCGCAAATGCTCGGCATCGCTATTGGTTTCGGCAGCCTGTTCATGATTATCCGCAGTCAGGGCTTGCATCTGGATCAGGCGGAATGGCTCGGTGTCCTGGCGATTCTCGGCGCGGCGCTCCTGCATGCGCTGTGCTACGTGGTGACCAAAAAGCACGGCAGCGCGATCAGCGTGATCACCTACAACACCCTGCCCATCGGCATCGCCGGTGTGATGCTGCTGGTCGCTGGCCTTTCACTGGAAAGCCCGACGTTCGCCACCATCACTCCACGTTCCTGGGGCGCCCTGCTCTATCTAGGACTGGTGGCATCGGTCGGGGGCTTCATCGTCTATTTCGCCCTGCTCAAGCGCCTGAGCCCGGTGCTTCTGTCATTCGTGTTCATCATCTTTCCGGTGTTCGCCGTGATCATTGGCGCCTGGTACGAAGGCACGGAAATTTCTCGGGACCTGATGCTCTATTCGGCAATCCTGCTCGCCGGTTTTGCGATCACCAAGTTGCCTGCCAAGCGCTGAAAAATCATGCATTGAACATCGGAGGTTCAAATGTCGGTACACACCATGGAAACCCTTAGCCTGTTTAACAATGCCCCTTACCAGCGCGATTTCAGCGCCCGGGTGATCGCGGTGGTTGATCAGGCCGTCGTCCTCGAACACACGCTGTTCTATCCCACCGGTGGCGGGCAACCGGGAGACACCGGGCACTTCAGCCTGCCGGATGGCACAAGAATCGACGTGACAGCAACGCTGCGCGATCCCTTGCTGCCATCGATCATCTGGCACAACGTGGCGCAGTGCCCGCCGCAGTTGTGTGTCGGCACACTGCTCAATGCCAGCCTCGACTGGGCGCGTCGTTATCAACACATGAAGATGCACACCTGCCTGCACCTGTTGGGTTCGCTCATCAATGCGCCGGTCACCGGGTGCAGTATCAGCGCAGACAAGGGACGCCTGGATTTCGATCTGCCAGAAATGACCCTCGACAAAGACAGCCTCACCCGCGAACTCAACGCGCTGATCGAGCAGGCCATTCCAGTCACCATTGTTTCTATGCCGGCCTCGGAACACTCCGCTCTGCTGGAAAAAACCGGCAGCAAAACGGTTAACCCACCGGCGATTCAGGGTGAGCTGCGGATGGTTGAAGTGATCGGCATCGACATCCAGCCCTGTGGCGGCACCCACGTGCAAAACACTCGAGAAATCGGCCGAGTGTTCTGCGAAAAGATCGAGAAGAAGAGCAGGACCAACCGCCGGGTGATTCTGCGGTTTGAATGAGCCTTAGATCACGAACAGGTCGACAAAGCGGTTCACCGGGGTCGCCTCAAGCTGCGCCTGATCCTTGCACAGCGCGAAGATCTCGCCGCTGCGCTGTCCGGTGAAACGGGTGGCCAGGTTCGTCTTGAACTTGTCTTCGAGCAACGGAATGCCCTCGGCACGGCGGCGGCGATGGCCGATCGGGTACTCCACCACCACGTTGTCGGTACTGGAGCCGTCCTTGAAAAACACCTGCACGGCGTTGGCAATCGAGCGCTTGTCGGCTTCCAGGTATTCGCGGGTGAAGCGCGGCTCTTCGACGATGACCATTTTTTCGCGCAGCACATCGATGATCGGATGGGCCTTGTGGAAGTCATCTTCGTATTGCTCGGCCACCAGATTGCCGAAGGCCAGTGGTACGGCGGTCATGTACTGGATGCAGTGATCGCGGTCAGCGGCGTTGGCCAGCGGCCCGACCTTGGAAATGATGCGGATCGCCGATTGGTGGGTGGTGATGACGATTTTGTCGATTTCATGCAGGCGATTGCGCACGTGTGGATGCAACGTGACGGCGGCTTCGCAGGCCGTTTGTGCGTGGAATTCGGCGGGGAAGCTGATCTTGAACAGGACGTTCTCCATTACGTAACTGCCGAAAGGGCGCGAGAAGCTGAAGGTACGTTTGTCTTCGGTTTTCAGCGCCAGATCGTTGTTGGTGTGGCTGAACAGCACGTCGTAAAAGCCCCACTGTTTCGCACTCAAAACACCCGGAATGCCCATCTCGCCGCGCATGGCGATGTCGGCCAGTCTCACGCCTCGGCTTGAGGCATCCCCCGCCGCCCAGGACTTTCGCGAACCGGCATTCGGCGCATGACGATAAGTGCGCAACGCCTGACCATCAGCGAAGGCATGAGAGAGCGCCGACAACAGTTGCTCGCGATTGGCGCCCATGAGTTTGGCGGTAACGGCGGTCGAGGCGACTTTCACCAGAATGACGTGATCGAGTCCTACGCGATTGAAGGAGTTTTCCAGGGCGATGACACCCTGAATCTCGTGGGCCATGATCATCGCTTCAAGCACATGACGAATGGTCAGCGGCGCTTCACCGTTGGCCAGACGTTTTTGCGACAGGTGATCGGCCACCGCGAGGATCCCGCCGAGGTTGTCTGACGGGTGCCCCCATTCGGCGGCGAGCCAGGTGTCGTTGTAGTCGAGCCAACGGACGATACAGCCGATGTCCCATGCGGCTTTGACCGGGTCGAGACGATAACTGGTGCCTGGGACCCGCGCGCCAAACGGCACGACGGTGCCTTCGACGATAGGCCCGAGGTGTTTGGTGCATTCGGGAAAACGCAGGGCCAGCAGGCCACAGCCCAAGGTGTCCATCAGGCAATTGCGGGCAGTGTTCAGGGCTTCGGTGGATTCGATTTTGAAAGCGAGGACGTAATCAGCGATGTCCTGCAGGACAGGGTCGTAGTCGGGGCGGTTGTTCAGGTCGACGTTGGCGCTCATGTTCGATTCACTCTTTAAGTGGTTCGTTGATGGGACCTCGGTTCAGGCGATGGATTTTTATTATTGAAATACGTACTCCTGTAGGAGCTGCCGGAGGCTGCGATCTTTTGACTTTGTTTTTTTTAGATCAAGATCAAAAGATCGCAGCCTTCGGCAGCTCCTACAGTGGCGAGGTGGGGTTAGAAAGAATCCCCGGGGACGCGAACATAGCCTTCCATGAGTACCCGCGCACTGCGGCTCATGACCGCTTTCTTCACCACCCACTCACCGTTTTCCAGACTGGCCTCAGCACCCACCCGCAAGGTCCCGGACGGATGCCCGAAGCGCACGGCATTACGTTCAACACCGCCCGCCGCGAGGTTCACCAGCGTCCCGGAAATCGCTGCCGCCGTACCGATCGCCACCGCCGCCGTGCCCATCATTGCATGGTGCAACTTGCCCATCGACAAGGCGCGCACCAGCAAATCAACATCACCGGCGGCAATCGCCTTACCGCTGGACGCCACGTAATCCGCAGGCTTGGCCACGAAGGCGACTTTCGGTGTGTGTTGGCGCTTGGCGGCTTCATCCAGATTGGCGATCAGCCCCATGCGCAAAGCACCGTAGGCACGGATGGTTTCAAACATCTGCAAGGCTTTCGGGTCGCTGTTGATTGCGCTTTGCAGCTCGGTGCCGGTGTAGCCGATGTCTTGGGCGTTGACGAAGATCGTCGGAATCCCGGCATTGATCATGGTTGCCTTGAACGTGCCGACACCCGGCACTTCCAGCTCATCGATCAGATTGCCGGTGGGAAACATCGACCCACCGCCGCCCTCTTCTTCCGCCGCCGGGTCCATGAACTCGACCTGCACTTCGGCGGCGGGAAAGGTCACGCCGTCGAGTTCGAAATCACCGGTCTCCTGCACTTCACCGTTGGTGATCGGCACGTGGGCAATGATGGTTTTGCCGATGTTGGCCTGCCATACACGCACCACCGCGACACCGTTGTGCGGAATGCGACTGGCGTCGACCAGACCGTTGCTGATGGCGAACGAACCGACCGCTGCCGACAAGTTGCCGCAGTTGCCGCTCCAGTCCACGAACGGTTTGTCGATGGAAACCTGGCCGAACAGATAATCGACGTCGTGATCGGACTTGATGCTTTTCGACAGGATCACGGTTTTGCTGGTGCTCGAGGTGGCGCCGCCCATGCCGTCGATCTGCTTGTCGTAGGGGTCGGGACTGCCGATCACCCGCAGCAGCAAGGCATCGCGTGCCGGGCCAGGAATCTGCGCGGCTTCGGGCAGATCCTTGAGGCTGAAAAACACGCCTTTGCTGGTGCCGCCACGCATGTAGGTGGCGGGGATCTTAATTTGAGGTGCGTGAGCCATGGTGCTCCTTCATCGTCAACGCGGGCGTTGAAGCCCGCGAGCACAAAACGTGATTTAAACGGCAACCGCCGACTCTTCGAGGAAGTCCTGGGCGAAACGCTGCAACACGCCGCCGGCCTCGTAGATCGACACTTCTTCAGCGGTATCGAGACGGCAAGTCACCGGCACCTCAACACGCTCGCCGTTCCTGCGATGGATGACCAGCGTCAGATCGGCGCGCGGCTTGCGGTCGCCGATCACGTCATAGGTTTCACTGCCATCGATGGCCAGGGTGTGACGGTCGGTGCCGGGCTTGAACTCCAGCGGCAACACGCCCATGCCCACCAGGTTGGTGCGGTGAATACGCTCGAAACCTTCAGCGGCAATCGCTTCGACACCGGCCAGACGCACGCCTTTGGCCGCCCAGTCGCGGGACGAACCCTGACCGTAGTCGGCGCCAGCAATGATGATCAGCGGCTGCTTGCGTTCCATGTAGGTTTCGATGGCTTCCCACATGCGCATCACTTTGCCTTCCGGCTCGACACGCGCCAGCGAGCCCTGTTTGACCTTGCCGTTTTCCACCACCATTTCGTTGAACAGTTTCGGGTTGGCAAAGGTCGCGCGCTGCGCGGTCAAGTGGTCGCCACGGTGCGTTGCATAGGAGTTGAAGTCCTCTTCCGGCAGGCCCATTTTCGCCAGGTATTCGCCGGCGGCGCTGTCGAGCATGATCGCGTTGGAGGGCGACAGGTGATCGGTGGTGATGTTGTCCGGCAGCACCGCCAGCGGGCGCATGCCCTTGAGCGGCCGAGCGCCGGCCAGCGCGCCTTCCCAGTACGGCGGACGGCGGATGTAGGTGCTCATCTCGCGCCAGTCGTACAGCGGCGTGACTTTCGGGCCGGTGTCCTCGTGGACGGCGAACATCGGGATGTAGACCTGACGGAACTGCTCAGGCTTGACCGAAGACTTCACCACCGCGTCGATTTCTTCATCGCTCGGCCAGATGTCTTTCAAGCGGATTTCCTTGCCATCGACCACGCCCAGCACGTCTTTCTCGATGTCGAAACGGATGGTGCCGGCAATCGCATACGCGACCACCAGCGGCGGCGAGGCAAGAAACGCTTGCTTGGCGTACGGGTGAATCCGGCCGTCGAAGTTGCGGTTACCGGAGAGTACGGCAGTGGCGTACAGATCGCGGTCGATGATTTCTTGCTGGATCACCGGGTCCAGCGCGCCGGACATGCCGTTGCAGGTGGTGCAAGCGAACGCGACGACGCCGAAACCAAGCTGTTCCAGTTCCGTGGTCAACCCGGCTTCGTCGAGGTACAACGCCACGGTTTTCGAACCCGGCGCCAGCGACGATTTCACCCATGGTTTGCGGGTCAGGCCCAGCTTGTTGGCATTGCGTGCGATCAGGCCGGCGGCGATCACGTTGCGCGGGTTGCTGGTGTTGGTGCAACTGGTGATGGCGGCGATGATCACAGCGCCGTCGGGCATTTGCCCCGGCACTTCATCCCACTGGCCGGAGATGCCTTTGGCGGCCAGATCGCTGGTGGCGACGCGAGCGTGCGGGTTGCTCGGGCCGGCCATGTTGCGCACGACCGTCGACAGATCGAAGGTCAGACCGCGCTCGTATTGCGCGCCTTTCAAGCTGTCAGCCCACAGGCCGGTGGTCTTGGCATAGTGCTCGACCAGTTGAACCTGCTGGTCTTCGCGGCCAGTGAGTTTCAGATAATCGATGGTCTGCTGATCGATGTAGAACATCGCGGCAGTGGCACCGTATTCCGGGGCCATGTTGGAAATGGTCGCGCGGTCGCCGAGGGTCAGCGCGGAGGCGCCTTCGCCGAAGAACTCCAGCCAGGCGCCGACGACTTTCTGTTTGCGCAGGTATTCGGTCAGCGCCAGCACCATGTCGGTGGCGGTGATACCTGGTTGCAACTTGCCGGTCAACTCGACGCCGACGCTTTCCGGCAGGCGCATCCACGAGGCGCGGCCGAGCATCACGCTCTCGGCTTCGAGGCCGCCGACGCCAATGGCGATCACGCCCAGCGCATCGACATGCGGGGTGTGGCTGTCAGTGCCGACGCAGGTGTCGGGGAAAGCCACGCCGTCACGCACCTGGATCACCGGAGACATTTTCTCCAGGTTGATCTGGTGCATGATGCCGTTGCCCGGCGGGATCACGTCGACGTTCTTGAAGGCCTTTTTGGTCCAGTTGATGAAGTGGAAACGGTCTTCGTTGCGACGGTCTTCGATGGCGCGGTTTTTCTCGAACGCCTGGGCATCGAAACCGCCCGCCTCGACGGCCAGCGAGTGGTCGACGATCAATTGTGTCGGCACCACCGGGTTGACCTGCGCCGGGTCGCCACCCTGCAACGCAATCGCGTCACGCAGGCCCGCCAGATCGACCAGTGCGGTCTGGCCCAGAATATCGTGGCACACCACGCGCGCCGGGAACCACGGGAAGTCGAGGTCGCGTTTGCGCTCGATCAGTTGTTTCAGGGAATCGGTCAGCGTGGCCGGATCGCAGCGCCGCACGAGGTTTTCCGCCAGCACGCGTGAGGTGTACGGCAGGGTGTCGTAGCTGCCGGGCTGAATTGCATCGACCGCCGCGCGGACGTCAAAGTAATCCAGAGGGCTGCCGGGCAGGTTTTTGCGGAATTCTGTGTTCATCGGGTCAGGACTCGGGTCACGGTAGTTTCAAGAGGTGGAGGCCTTGGCGCCGATCCCCTGTAGGAGCTGCCGCAGGCTGCGATCTTTTGACTTTGTTTTTTAAGATCAAGATCAAAAGATCGCAGCCTTCGGCAGCTCCTACAGGGATTGCGGTTCGTGTTCAGCCCTCACCATTCAGCGGCGTTCGATTGGCACGAACTTGCGCTGTTCGACGCCGGTGTACTCGGCGCTCGGACGGATGATGCGGTTGTTGGCACGCTGTTCGAACACATGCGCGGCCCAGCCAGTCAGGCGCGAGCAGACGAAGATCGGCGTGAACAACTTGGTCGGGATGCCCATGAAGTGATACGCCGAGGCATGGTAGAAGTCGGCGTTGGGGAATAGTTTTTTCTGCTCCCACATGGTCTTGTCGATGGCCTCGGAGACGGGAAACAACACCTTGTCGCCCACTTCGTCCGCGAGTTTTTTCGACCAGCCCTTGATCACCTCGTTGCGCGGATCGTTGTCCTTATAGATCGCGTGGCCGAAGCCCATGATCTTGTCTTTGCGCTCAAGCATGCCGAGGGTGCCCTTGATCGCCTCTTCCGGCGACGAGAAGCGTTCGATCATTTCCATCGCCGCTTCGTTGGCGCCGCCATGCAGCGGGCCGCGCAGCGAACCGATGGCCGCCGTGACGCAGGAATAAAGGTCGGACAGGGTCGAGGCACAAACCCGCGCGGTGAACGTCGAGGCGTTGAATTCGTGTTCGGCGTAGAGGATCAGCGACACGTTCATGACTTTGACGTGCAGTTCGCTCGGCTTCTTGTCGTGCAGCAAGTGCAGGAAATGCCCGCCGATGGTCGGTTCATCACTGACGCAGTTGATGCGCTTGCCGTCATGGCTGAAGCGATACCAGTAACACATGATCGCCGGGAACGCGGCCAGCAGACGGTCGGTCTTGTCGCGCTGTTCGGAGAAGTCTTTCTCCGGCTCGATATTGCCCAGAAACGAGCAACCGGTGCGCATCACGTCCATCGGGTGGGCATCGGCAGGGATGCGTTCGAGCACTTCCTTCAGCGCCTGCGGCAGGTCGCGCAGCTTGCTCAGCTTGCCCTGATAGGCGTCGAGTTGCGCTCGGGTCGGCAGCTCGCCGTAGAGCAACAGGTACGCCACTTCTTCGAATTGTGCGTCTGCTGCCAGTTCACGCACGTCGTAGCCGCGATAGGTCAGCCCGGCACCGGCCTGGCCCACGGTGGACAGTGCGGTTTGCCCGGCGACCTGGCCACGGAGCCCGGCGCCACTGAGTACTTTTGCTTCGGCCATCGTTTTCTCCAATCTTAAATTTGTTAGGGAGTACGGCTGCGGCTTACTTTTTTGCCGCAAACAACGCGTCGAGCTTCTGCTCGAAGGTGTGGTAGTCGATGCGATCGTAGAGCTCCATGCGAGTCTGCATGGTGTCGATGACATTCTGCTGCGTACCGTCGCGGCGGATCGCGGTGTAGACGTTTTCCGCAGCCTTGTTCATCGCGCGGAACGCCGACAGGGGATAAAGCACCAGCGACACGTCGGCGCCGGCCAGTTGCTCAGTGGTGTACAGCGGCGTCGCGCCAAACTCGGTGATGTTGGCCAGAATCGGCGCCTTCACGCGGTTGGCGAACAGCTTGTACATCTCCAGCTCAGTGATGGCTTCCGGGAAGATCATGTCGGCACCCGCCTCGATGCACGCGGCGGCGCGATCCAGTGCCGACTCCAGACCTTCCACCGCCAGCGCATCGGTGCGGGCCATGATCACGAAGCTGTCGTCGGTACGCGCGTCAACAGCTGCCTTGATGCGGTCGACCATTTCCTGCTGGCTGACGATCTCTTTGTTCGGGCGATGACCGCAGCGCTTGGCGCCGACCTGATCCTCGATGTGAATCGCCGCCGCGCCAAACTTGATCATCGATTTGACGGTACGCGCCACGTTGAACGCCGAAGAACCGAAACCGGTGTCCACGTCCACCAGCAGCGGCAGGTCGCAGACGTCGGTGATGCGACGCACGTCGGTCAGTACGTCATCCAGGCCGGTGATGCCCAGGTCCGGCACGCCGAGCGAGCCTGCGGCCACCCCGCCACCGGACAGGTAGATCGCCTTGAAACCGGCACGCTTGGCCAGCAGCGCGTGGTTGGCGTTGATCGCGCCAACCACCTGCAATGGGTGTTCGCTGGCGACCGCATCGCGAAAACGCTGGCCTGGAGTGTTCAGGTTGGAACTCATGACTCACCTCGTTCAGTGGCTGTCTTATTGTGGGTGCCGTCCTGGTAATGACGGGCGATGTTGCGTTTCGAGGCGCCGATGTGACGGCGCATCAACAATTCCGCGAGTTCGCCGTCACGGTCGGCGATGGCATCGAGAATCCGGTGGTGTTCGGCGAAAGCCTGGCGTGGGCGGTTCGGCGTGGTGGAAAACTGGATGCGGTACATACGCACCAGTTGATAGAGCTCGCCGCAGAGCATCTGGGTCAGGGTGCGGTTGCCGCTGCCCTGAATGATCCGGTAATGGAAGTCGAAATCGCCTTCCTGCTGGTAGTAACCGACGCCAGCCTGAAACGCCGCGTCGCGCTCGTGGGTTTCCAGCACCCGACGCAGTTCGTCGATTTCTTCGACGCTCATGCGCTCAGCCGCCAGACGACAGGCCATGCCTTCGAGGGATTCGCGGATTTCGTAGAGTTCGAGCAATTCGGCGTGGCTCAGCGACACCACCCGCGCGCCGACGTGCGGTACGCGCACCAACAGGCGCTGACCTTCCAGACGATGAATCGCCTCGCGCAGCGGCCCGCGGCTGATGCCATAGGTGCGCGCCAGTTCCGGCTCGGAGATCTTGCTGCCCGGGGCGATCTCGCCTTTGACGATGGCCGCCTGAATGCGCCGAAAGACGTTTTCCGAAAGCGTCTCGGAATCGTCGCCAATGATGACCGGGGGATCGAGTTGATTCAGCATTATTGTCGACACCTTGAAATCCAATGCGGCAAAAACTAGCCAATTCGCCCGCATCAGTCAAAGGATAAATAGACATTGTCGACAATCGTCTAATAACCCTCTTCAACAACCCCAAGGGTTATAGACCGGCTCGGGCGCTGGCGCCATAAAACCACCGTGCTAGAATGCCGCCCGCATTTGCTGGCCATTTGTACGGCTTGTCATAAAAAGCTGATAGGCACACGAAGGGCCTTGCGCAAGTTTTTGCCAGGGACCTGAACCGAAAACGGAACGCTGCGCACCAGGATTTATGAGACTCAAGCCTTTCCCCACATTTTTCGCTCTGTTCTGCCTGCCCGGCCTCGCCGCCGCGGGGGAAAAGACCGTGTACGGCCTCAACGAATACGCCGCCCTTGATGGCATCAATCTGGAAGTTGCGGCCAAACTCGACACCGGCGCGAAAACCGCCTCGCTGAGCGCCCGCGACATCAAACGTTTCAAACGCAACGGCGAGTCCTGGGTGCGCTTCTATCTGGCTATCGATGCTGCGCATTCGCACCCGATCGAGCGACCGCTGGCACGGGTCAGCAAGATCAAGCGCCGCGCCGGCGACTACGATCCGGAAGAAGGCAAGAAGTACACCGCCCGCCCGGTGATCGAGCTGGATATCTGCATGGGCACAGCGATGCGCAGCATCGAAGTGAACCTGACCGACCGAAGTGCGTTCAAATATCCGCTTTTGATCGGCTCCGAAGCGCTGAAACGCTTCGACGCGCTGGTCGACCCCAGTCTTAAATACGCTGCCGGCAAACCCGCCTGCACCATCGCCGCTCATACCGCCGAGTAATTTTCATGCGTTCTCTAACCTTCCACCTGAAAATCCTGATCACCATTCTGGTGCTGCTGGGCGTTTCGGTTACGGCCTATCAGATTTTCGTGCTCGGCATCCCCGTGACCGAAGACGCCACCGACGATTTGTGGAACATCGACGCCAAAGTCGAGTTCGTCGCCAGCACCAAGGATCCGGTAAAGATCCAGATGTTCGTGCCGCCGCTGAGCCGCGATTACGTCAGCCTCAACGAGAGCTTCATCTCCAATAACTACGGTGTGGCCGTGAACCGCGTCGACGGCAACCGCAAGGTGACGTGGTCGGCACGCCGGGCCAAGGGCAACCAGACCCTGTATTACCGTCTGGTGCTGACCAAGCGTTACACCGCAGAAAAAACCAAGATCAAAGGCCCGACTTTCCGCGACAGCATGGTTATCGAAGGCCCGGAAAAAATCGCTGCCGAAGCCCTGCTCGCACCGATCCGCCAACACTCGGCCGACGTCGAAACCTTCATCGGCGAGGCGATCAAACGGGTCAACAACGTCAACGACGACAACGTGAAACTGCTGCTGGCCGGCGATACATCGACGCCGCACAAAGCCAAAATCGTCGAATTGCTGCTGTCCATCGCCCATGTCCCGGTGGAAAAAGTCCACACCATCCGCCTCGTCGCGGACCAGCCACAAACCCCTGAACTCTGGCTGCGCAGCTTCAACGGCAATGACTGGCTGTACTTCAACCCGGAAACCGGCGAACAGGGCCTGCCGACTGACCGCCTGCTGTGGTGGACCGGTGATGAGAACCTGATCACCGTCGACGGCGGCAAGAAGGCCAACGTGACCTTCAGCCTGAACAACAGCGAGATGAACGCGATTCGTCTGGCCAAGCTGACCGACGAAAACACCGACGCCAACTTCCTTGAATACTCGTTGTATGGCCTGCCGCTGCAGACCCAGCAGACGTTCATGATCATGGTGATGATCCCGATCGGCGTGCTGGTGATCCTGATCCTGCGCAACCTGATCGGCCTGCAGACCCTCGGCACGTTTACCCCGGTGTTGATCGCCCTCGCCTTCCGTGAAACGCAGTTGGGCTTCGGCATCCTGCTGTTCACCGTGATCACGGCGCTGGGCCTGTCATTACGCTCGTACCTGGAACACCTGAAGCTGCAAATGCTGCCGCGACTCTCGGTGGTACTGACCTTTGTCGTGGTGCTGATTGCCGCGATCAGCCTGTTCAGCCATAAGCTCGGCCTGGAGCGCGGTCTGTCGGTGGCACTGTTCCCGATGGTGATTCTGACCATGACCATCGAACGCCTGTCGATCACCTGGGAAGAGCGCGGTGCCAGCCATGCGATGAAAGTCGCCATCGGTACGCTGTTCGCTGCGTCCCTGGCGCACCTGATCATGACCGTGCCGGAACTGGTCTACTTCGTGTTCACCTTCCCGGCGATCCTGCTGATTCTGGTGGGTTTCATGCTGGCAATGGGTCGCTATCGCGGTTACCGCCTGACCGAACTGGTGCGTTTCAAGGCGTTCCTGAACAAGGCTGATCACTGATGTTCGGTTTCTGGAAGACCTGGAAGGCCCTGGAAGCCCTGGGCATCATGGGCATCAATCGGCGTAACGCCGACTATGTGCTCAAGTACAACAAGCGCAGCCTGTACCCGATCGTCGATGACAAGATCATCACCAAGGAACGCGCCATCGCAGCCGGCATTCACGTGCCGGAACTGTATGGCGTGATCTCCACCGAGAAGGAAATCGACAAGCTCGGCGAGATCATCGGCGGGCGTAGCGACTTCGTGATCAAACCGGCCCAGGGCGCCGGCGGTGACGGCATCATCGTGATTGCCGACCGGTTCGAGGGACGCTACCGCACGGTGTCGGGCAAGATCCTTGCCCACGAGGAGCTGGAACATCACATCTCCAGCATCCTCACCGGCCTGTATTCGCTGGGCGGCCACCGCGATCGCGCACTGATCGAATACCGCGTGACCCCGGATCAGATCTTCAAAAGCATCAGCTACGAAGGCGTGCCGGACATCCGCATCATCGTGCTGATGGGCTACCCGGTGATGGCGATGTTACGCCTGCCGACCCGCCAGTCCGGTGGCAAAGCCAACCTGCACCAGGGCGCCATCGGTGTTGGTGTCGACCTGGCCACCGGTCTGACCCTGCGCGGCACCTGGCTGAACAACATCATCACCAAACACCCGGACACCACCAACGCGGTGGACGGCGTGCAACTGCCCTACTGGGACGGTTTCATGAAACTCGCCGCCGGCTGTTATGAGCTGTGCGGATTGGGTTACATCGGTGTCGACATGGTGCTGGATCAGGAAAAGGGCCCGCTGATTCTTGAGCTCAATGCGCGGCCGGGGCTGAATATTCAGATCGCCAATGACTGCGGGCTAACGCTGCGCACTCATGCAGTGGAAGCGCGGCTGGAAGAGCTGAAGGCACGTGGGGTGACGGAGTCGGTTGAAGAGCGGGTGGCGTTTACTCAGGAGATGTTTGGGCATATTCCGCCCGTCGAAGGCTGATCCGCGACCGAGTCGCGGCCTTCGCGAGCAGGCTCGCTCCCACATTGGAATGCATCCTCCTGTGGGAGCGAGCCTGCTCGCGAAAGCGGCTCCCCAGCCACCCCAAGGCTCAACCCTGTCGCCAATCTGCCAATCCCCGACATCCCCTCTAGGAGCGACTCCCGCAGAAGACTACAATCCCCACCCCGCTTCAACGGCCGATCTGCCCCGCCCATGTTGACCTGTTCCGTACACCCGCTGCCCTACCGTGCCAATCCCGCCGACTACTTCGCGGCAATCCGCAACGCCCCCGGCGCCGTGCTGCTCGACAGCGGCCGACCGAGTGCCGACCGTGGCCGCTATGACCTGCTCAGCGCCTGGCCGCTGGAACAACTGGCGGTCTTGCCGGACGAAACCGGCAGCCATTTCCTGCAACGTCTGCGCGACCATCTGGGCCGTTTGGGCGAAGCGCAACTCCCTGACGCTTATGAGCTGCCGTTCGCCGGCGGGCTGATCGGTTATCTGAGTTATGACTTCGGCCGGCATCTTGAGAGTCTGCCGAGTCAGGCGCGGGATGATTTGCAATTGCCGGATGCGCGGTTCGGGCTGTATGACTGGGCATTGGTCAGCGATCACCAGGCCGGCACCAGCCAATTGGTGTTTCACCCATCGGTTGACGACAGTGAAAAACAGCGGTTGATCGCACTGTTCGCTCAGCCCATTACTGGCTCACTGATACCGTTCAAGTTAAACACCCCGATGACCGCCGATCTCTCGGCCGACGATTACCGTCAGGCGTTCGAACGTATCCAGCATTACATCCAGGCTGGCGACTGCTACCAGGTCAACTTCGCCCAGCGTTTCCGCGCGCCATGCCAGGGCGATCCATGGCAGGCCTATTGCGCACTGCGCGAAGCCTGCCCGACGCCATTTTCCGGCTTCCAGAGTTTGCCCGACGGCGGCGCTGTGCTGAGTCTGTCACCGGAGCGTTTCGTCAGAGTCAGCCAGCGCCAAGTCGAAACCCGCCCGATCAAGGGCACCCGCCCCCGTGGCCTGACGCCCGCCGAAGACGCCGCCAACGCCGCCGAACTGCTGGCCAGCCCCAAGGATCGCGCGGAAAACCTGATGATCGTCGACCTGCTGCGCAATGACCTCGGCCGCACCTGCCGCATCGGCTCGGTGCGGGTGCCGGAGCTGTTCAGCCTGGAAAGCTATCCGAACGTGCATCACCTGGTCAGCAGCGTCACCGGCGAACTGGCGCAGGATCGCGATGCGCTGGACCTGATCGCCGGCAGCTTCCCCGGCGGCTCGATCACCGGTGCGCCGAAGATTCGGGCGATGCAGATCATCGATGAGCTGGAGCCGACCCGGCGGGGATTGTATTGCGGATCGTTGCTGTATCTGGACGTACGCGGCGAGATGGACAGCTCCATCGCCATTCGCAGTCTGTTGGTCAAGGATGGGCAGGTGTGCTGCTGGGGTGGCGGCGGGATTGTCGCGGATTCGGACTGGCAGGCTGAGTATCAGGAGTCGATTACCAAAGTGAAAATCCTCCTTCAAACCCTGCAAAACCTCTAAACGCCCCCCCCTGTAGGAGCTGCCGCAGGCTGCGATCTTTGCCTTTAAAGATCAAAAGATCGCAGCCTGCGGCAG
>NZ_JACSZV010000044.1 GCF_014472415.1 Pseudomonas sp. N40(2020) | reverse complement strand
GCCTTCGGCAGCTCCTACAGGGAGTGTGTTGAATCTTTGGCATAAAAAAAGCACCCCGAAGGGTGCTTTTTTTCGTTTCGCGAGAAGCTTAGCGCTTCAGCGAGGCTGGCAGGTGCGGCTGGATCGCCGTCAGCACTGCCTTGAAGCATTTGGTGTTGCCGGCAACGATATGGCCTTTTTCAAGGAAGTCGTGACCGCCGGTGAAGTCGCTCACCAGGCCGCCAGCTTCTTGAATCAGCAGGGCGCCTGCAGCCATGTCCCACTCGGACAGGCCCGACTCCCAGAATGCATCGAAACGACCGGCAGCCACATAGGCCAGGTCCAGGCTGGCCGAACCGGCGCGACGGATGCCGGCAGTCTGGCCGACCAGGGCGCGGAACATGCCCAGGTAGTTGTCGAGGTTGTCCATCTGATCGTCACGGAACGGGAAGCCGGTACCCAGCAGGGCGCCGTCGAGGCTGGTGCGACCGCTGACGCGCAGGCGACGACCGTTCAGTTGCGCGCCGCGACCACGGCTGGCGGTGAATTCTTCCTGGCGAACCGGGTCCAGAACAACAGCGTGTTCCAGGCGACCACGGTATTTGCAGGCGATGCTGACAGCAAAGTGTGGAATGCCGCGCAGGAAGTTGGTGGTGCCGTCCAGCGGATCGATGATCCACAGGTATTCTTCGCCTTCGATGCCGGTACCGGCGTGCAGGCCAGTCTCTTCACCACGGATCGAGTGGTTCGGGTAAGCCTTGCGCAGCGCGTCGATGATTTTCTGTTCGGCGGCGCGATCCACCTCGGATACATAATCCTTGGCGTCTTTTTCGTCGACCTTGATGGTATCCAGGCGCTCGATGGAGCGGAAGATCAGTTCACTGGCGCTGCGGGCGGCGCGCAGCGCGATATTCAGCATGGGCTGCATGGATGTGTCACCTAAGGTTGTTAAAGAAAGCCGCGCATTCTATCAGAACTTTTCTTCAGGTGAAGGTTGCTGTTCGCTTTCATAGCTTAACGGTAGGCTGTTCTGTAAGATTTGCACCCCTTTCCTGTGTCCGAGAGCGCCTCCCTTGCTGCAGAACATTCGTGTCGTCCTGGTCAATACCAGCCACCCCGGCAACATCGGCGGGGCCGCGCGCGCCATGAAAAACATGGGTCTGTCGCGCTTGGTGCTGGTCGAGCCGCGCCTGTTTCCGCACCACGAGGCCGATGCTCGCGCTTCCGGTGCCGGTGACATCCTTGAAAACGCCCAGGTTGTCGCCACCTTGGAAGATGCCTTGGTCGGCTGCAATCTGGTACTCGGCACCAGCGCCCGTGACCGGCGTATTCCCTGGCCGCTGCTGGACCCGCGCGAATGCGGCACCAAAGTGGTTGAGGAAGCCGGGCAGGGCGCAGAGATTGCACTGGTGTTCGGCCGTGAAGATTCCGGCCTGACCAATGACGAGCTGCAGCGATGTCACTTTCACGTGCACATCCCCTCCGATCCTGAGTTCAGTTCGCTGAACCTTGGGGCGGCGGTGCAGGTGTTGAGCTATGAAGTGCGTATGGCATGGCTGGCCGCACAAGGTCAGCCGAGCAAGATCGAGAAGGAAGAAGTGGCTTCGGTAAAAAGCGCCGAGCTAGCGACCATGGATGAGCTGGAGCGATTCTATGAGCATCTGGAGCAGACGCTGATCGCCATCGATTTTCTCGATCCTGAGAAGCCGCGGCACCTGATGGCGCGCCTGCGCCGGTTGTACGGACGCAGCTCGGTCAGCCGGGCGGAAATGAATATTTTGCGTGGCATCCTCACGGAAACCCAAAAAGCGGCCCGTGGTGAGCTTCTGAAACGGAAGGACTGAATGATGTTTGAGCGTTTGCGTGAAGATATCCAAAGCGTATTCCATCGAGATCCGGCGGCGCGTAACGCTTTTGAAGTCCTGACTTGCTACCCCGGTATGCACGCGATCTGGATTCATCGCTTGGCCGGGATGTTGTGGCGCAATGACCTGAAGTGGCTGGCGCGTCTGGTGTCGAACTTTGGTCGCTGGTTGACCGGGATCGAGATTCACCCAGGGGCGAAAGTCGGTCGACGCTTCTTTATTGATCACGGCATGGGCATCGTCATTGGCGAAACCGCCGAGATTGGCGATGACGTGACTATCTATCAGGGCGTGACCCTCGGCGGCACAAGCTGGAACAAAGGCAAGCGTCATCCGACCTTGGGTGATGGTGTTGTTGTCGGTGCTGGAGCGAAAGTGCTTGGGCCATTCACTGTCGGCGCCGGGGCCAAGGTCGGCTCCAACGCTGTGGTGACCAAGGAGGTGCCGCCGGGCGCGACGGTCGTGGGTATTCCGGGGCGAATCATCGTTAAATCCGATGAGGAGCAGGACGCCAAGCGCAAGGCCATGGCCGAGAAAATCGGCTTCGATGCCTATGGTGTCAGCGAAGACATGCCTGACCCGGTGGCGCGCGCCATCGGTCAGTTGCTTGATCACCTGCAAGCGGTGGATGGGCGACTGGAGGGGATGTGCGGCGCACTGAAGGATCTGGGCAGTAATTACTGTGCGAAAGATTTGCCTGAGCTGCGCGAAGAGGATTTCGCCTGTGTAAAAGGCAAAGACGAATCCAAAACTGGCTGACACCCCTGCGGCAGCTCCTGCACGGCACATCCGGCAACCGGTGTGCCATTAAGCCGCAGACCCTGATATCATTCGCGCGCTCTTTTGCGGGTAAACCCGACTAAAGCACTAGGTCTTATAGTTGACTTAAATGCTCGGGAATTGCATACTCCCGCTCATTCTGAACTCCGTGGTAACTGTCCATGCGACTGACTACAAAAGGCCGATACGCCGTGACCGCCATGCTCGACCTGGCGTTGCACGCGCAGCACGGGCCGGTGTCCCTGGCCGATATCTCCGAGCGCCAAGGCATCTCCCTGTCCTATCTCGAACAGCTTTTCGCCAAGCTGCGCCGCAGCAACCTGGTATCCAGTGTTCGCGGTCCGGGCGGTGGCTACCAGTTGTCCCGCGACATGCAGGGCATTCAGGTTGCACAGGTGATCGATGCGGTTAACGAATCGGTTGATGCTACCAAATGCCAGGGCCAAGGCGATTGCCATTCCGGCGACACTTGCCTGACCCATCACCTGTGGTGCGACCTTAGCCTGCAGATTCACGAATTTCTCAGCGGTATCAGCTTGGCTGATCTTGTGACTCGCCGTGAGGTGCAAGAAGTAGCCCAGCGTCAGGATCAGCGTCGTTGCAATGGCAAGGCGCCGCGCCTGGACAAGATTGAAGCGTCCGCCGTCGAATGACAGCCAAAGAGCTAGCGGCACGCCAGCCAGCCTGATTTAGGAGATAGTCCATGAAATTGCCGATTTACCTTGATTACTCTGCGACCACCCCGGTCGATCCGCGCGTTGCGCAAAAAATGAGTGAATGCCTGCTGGTCGACGGAAACTTCGGTAACCCGGCTTCCCGTTCCCACGTGTTCGGCTGGAAAGCTGAAGAGTCCGTCGAAAACGCTCGTCGTCAGGTGGCCGATCTGGTCAACGCTGATCCGCGTGAAATCGTCTGGACGTCCGGCGCCACCGAGTCCAACAACCTGGCAATCAAGGGTGCGGCACATTTCTACGCCTCCAAGGGCAAGCACCTGATCACCTCCAAGATCGAGCACAAGGCTGTCCTCGACACCATGCGCCAACTCGAGCGTGAAGGTTTTGAAGTCACCTACCTTGATCCGACTGAAGACGGTCTGATCACTCCGGCCATGATCGAAGCCGCTTTGC
Source organism: Pseudomonas sp. N40(2020) (assembly GCF_014472415.1). Lineage (GTDB taxonomy): Bacteria > Pseudomonadota > Gammaproteobacteria > Pseudomonadales > Pseudomonadaceae > Aquipseudomonas. The sequence goes on along the minus strand of NZ_JACSZV010000044.1, from coordinate 51,602 downwards.
GCGAAGACACCATCCTCGTGTCGGCCATGCACGTGAACAACGAAATCGGTACCGTCAACGATATCGCCGCCATCGGCGAGCTGCTTCGTTCGAAGGGCATCCTTTTCCACGTTGACGCTGCTCAGTCCACTGGCAAGGTCGAGATCGACCTGCAGAAGCTGAAAGTCGACATGATGTCGTTCTCTGCCCACAAAACCTACGGCCCTAAAGGCATCGGCGCGTTGTACGTCAGCCGCAAGCCGCGTGTGCGCATCGAAGCGACCATGCACGGTGGCGGTCACGAGCGTGGCATGCGTTCCGGCACCCTGGCGACTCACCAGATCGTTGGTATGGGCGAGGCGTTCCGTGTAGCTAAAGAAGACATGGCTGCTGAAAACGTTCGTATCCAAGCCTTGAGCGACCGTTTCTACAAGCAGGTCGAGCATCTGGAAGAGCTGTACGTCAACGGCAGCCTGATCGCCCGCGTTCCGCACAACCTGAACCTGAGCTTCAACTACGTTGAAGGCGAGTCGCTGATCATGGCGCTCAAGGATCTGGCGGTTTCGTCCGGTTCCGCCTGCACCTCGGCATCGCTTGAGCCTTCGTACGTACTGCGCGCCCTGGGCCGCAACGACGAACTGGCGCACAGCTCGATCCGCTTCACCTTCGGCCGTTTCACCACCGAAGAAGAAATCGACTACGCCGCGCAGAAAGTCTGCGAGGCCGTTACCAAGCTGCGCGCTCTGTCGCCGCTGTGGGACATGTACAAAGACGGTGTCGACATTTCGAAAATCGAGTGGGCGGCACACTGATTTCAAGTCGCCGCGAACCGGCCCTGCGCCCCACGGTTGCAGGGCTTAAAGAGCGACTCTCTGATGAGTGAGGATTAAGCATCATGGCTTACAGCGAAAAGGTCATCGACCACTACGAAAACCCGCGCAACGTCGGCAAGATGAACGCGGAAGACCCGGATGTCGGCACTGGCATGGTCGGCGCTCCGGCGTGCGGCGATGTCATGCGCCTGCAAATCAAGGTCAACGATCAGGGCGTTATCGAAGACGCCAAGTTCAAGACCTACGGCTGCGGTTCGGCAATCGCTTCCAGCTCCCTCGCCACCGAGTGGATGAAGGGCAAGACCCTGGATGAAGCCGAAACCATCAAGAACACCCAGCTGGCCGAAGAATTGGCCCTGCCACCAGTGAAAATTCACTGCTCGGTATTGGCTGAAGACGCTATCAAAGCGGCTGTTCGCGATTACAAGCAGAAGAAAGGCTTGATCTGACTTTCTGGATTTGGCGACGAGTAAGGAGTCAACGATGGCTATCAGCATGACAGAAGCGGCTGCTCAGCACGTGCGACGCTCCCTCAACGGGCGCGGCAAAGGTGAAGGGATTCGTCTGGGTGTTCGCACCACAGGTTGTTCCGGCCTTGCCTACGTGCTGGAGTTTGTCGACGAGGTGGTTGAAGAGGATCAGGTGTTCGAAAGTCACGGCGAGAAAGTGATCATCGACCCGAAAAGCCTGGCCTACCTGGACGGCACCGAACTCGATTTCGTCAAGGAAGGGTTGAACGAAGGCTTCAAGTTCAACAACCCCAACGTGCGCGGTGAATGTGGCTGCGGCGAAAGCTTCAACATCTGAGGCTTGTCGTGGGTATTCCTTGTCATTTCGCTTTATTCGAGCTGCAACCGAGCTTCCGTCTGGATCTCGAGCAGTTGGCCACGCGCTACCGTGAGTTGGCGCGCGGCGTTCATCCTGACCGTTTTGCCGACGCTTCCGAGCGCGAGCAGCGGTCGGCGCTCGAGCAGTCTGCGCGGCTTAACGATGCTTATCAGACGCTCAAGAGCCCGCCGCAGCGTGCGCGCTATCTGCTGAAAGTCAGCGGGCATGAAGTGCCGATGGAAGTCACGGTTCACGACCCCGAGTTTCTTCTGCAGCAGATGCAGTGGCGCGAAGAGCTCGAAGACCTCCAGGACAGCGCCGATCTGGACGGTGTCGCGGTGTTCAAGCGTCGCTTGAAAGTGGCTCAGGAAGAACTCAACGAAAGCTTCGCAGCCTGTTGGGATGATGCAGCGCAACGCGAACAGGCCGAACGCCTGATGCGACGCATGCAATTCCTCGACAAGCTCACCTACGAAGTGCGCCAGTTAGAAGAGCGCCTCGACGATTAACCCAGTGCCGCTCCGGTCGCACGCCTGATATACAGATAAGTCCTGATCACGATGGCCCTACTGCAGATCGCCGAACCCGGCCAAAGTCCTCAACCGCACCAGCGTCGTCTGGCTGTGGGGATCGACTTGGGCACTACCAATTCGCTGGTCGCTGCGTTGCGCAGTGGTCTTTCCGAGCCATTGGCCGACGCTGACGGGCAGGTCATCCTGCCGTCTGCCGTGCGTTACCACGCCGATCGCGTCGAAGTCGGCGAGTCAGCCAAGCTGGCAGCCGCTTCCGATCCTTTGAACACCGTGCTGTCGGTCAAGCGCTTGATGGGTCGTGGTCTGTCCGACGTCAAGCAATTGGGCGAGCAACTGCCATACCGCTTTGTCGGTGGCGAGTCGCACATGCCGTTCATCGACACCGTGCAAGGCCCGAAAAGCCCAGTCGAAGTTTCCGCCGATATCCTCAAGGTGTTGCGTCAGCGTGCTGAAGCGACTTTGGGTGGCGAACTGGTCGGTGCGGTAATCACCGTTCCGGCGTATTTCGACGATGCCCAGCGCCAGGCCACCAAGGATGCGGCGAAACTCGCCGGTCTGAATGTGCTGCGCCTGCTCAATGAGCCGACCGCCGCCGCTGTGGCTTACGGTCTGGATCAGCACGCTGAAGGCCTCGTAGCGATTTATGACTTGGGCGGCGGCACCTTCGATATTTCGATTTTGCGTCTGACTGGCGGTGTTTTCGAAGTCCTGGCCACCGGCGGCGATAGCGCGCTGGGCGGCGATGACTTCGATCACGCGATTGCCGGCTGGATCATCGATAGTGCGGGTCTGTCCGCCGATCTCGATCCGGGCGCACAACGTAATCTGCTGCAAACCGCCTGCGCGGCCAAAGAAGCCCTGACCGATGCGGCCAGTGTTGAAGTTGCCTATGGCGACTGGAAAGCACAGCTGACCCGCGAAGCCTTCGATGCGCTGATCGAGCCGATGGTCGCGCGTAGCCTGAAAGCCTGCCGCCGCGCCGTTCGCGATTCCGGCATCGAGCTGGATGACGTACACGCCGTGGTCATGGTCGGCGGTTCGACTCGCGTTCCTCGTGTTCGTGAAGCCGTCGCCGAAGCGTTCGGTCGTCAGCCGTTGACTGAAATCGATCCGGATCAAGTGGTGGCCATCGGGGCTGCGATCCAGGCCGATACCCTGGCTGGCAACAAGCGCGATGGCGGCGAACTGCTGCTGCTCGACGTGATTCCGTTGTCCCTGGGGCTGGAAACCATGGGCGGCCTGATGGAGAAGGTGATTCCGCGCAACACCACCATCCCTGTCGCTCGTGCACAAGATTTCACCACTTATAAAGACGGCCAGTCGGCCATGGCGATCCACGTATTGCAGGGCGAACGCGAGCTGATCAGCGATTGCCGCTCGCTGGCGCGCTTTGAATTGCGTGGCATTCCAGCAATGGTGGCCGGTGCGGCGAAGATTCGCGTGACCTTCCAGGTCGATGCCGACGGTCTGCTCAGTGTTTCCGCCCGTGAACTGGGTTCGGGCGTTGAGGCGAGCATTCAGGTCAAGCCGTCCTACGGCCTGACTGACGGCGAAATCGCCAAAATGCTGAAAGATTCGTTCCAGCATGCCAATGACGACAAGGTCGCCCGCGTCCTGCGCGAGCAGCAAGTTGATGCCCAGCGCCTGATCGAGGCGGTGCAGGGCGCTCTGGAGACTGATGGCGAGCGTTTGCTCGACGCCGAAGAGCGCATGGTCATCGACATGCAAGTGCAGGAACTGACCGAACTGATGAAAGGTACTGATGGTTACGCCATCGAGCAGCAGACCAAGCGTCTGTCGCAAGTGACCGATGCTTTTGCTGCCCGCCGCATGGATCTGACGGTGAAAGCCGCTCTGTCGGGGCGCAATCTGAATGAAATCGAGGATATCTGATGCCGCAGGTCATTTTTCTGCCCCACGAGAAGTTCTGCCCTGAAGGCATGGTGGTCGAGGCTGCGCCCGGCACATCGATTCTTGAGCTGGCCCACGAACACCACATCGAGATGGAAAGCGCCTGCGGCGGCGTCTGCGCCTGCACCACGTGCCACTGCATCATCCGCGAGGGTTTCGACTCGATGGAAGAGGCTGACGAGCTGGAAGAAGACTTCCTCGATCGTGCTTGGGGCCTGGAAGCGCAATCGCGCCTTGCCTGTCAGGCTATCGTTGGTGAAGAAGACATCACCGTCGAGATTCCGAAATATTCGCTTAACCATGCGGCCGAAGCGCCGCACTGACTGGTAATACTGTCATGAGCTACGGTTGGAATGATGTTCAACGCATTGCAGAAGAATTGGCCGAATCCAAGCCGGATGTGAATCCAATTTCTGTCAATTTCGTCGACTTGCAGCGATGGATCATGGAACTTCCCGATTTTGACAACGCCTCTGGCCGTTGTGGCGAGAAGGTGCTGGAAGCGGTTCAGGCGCTCTGGATCGAAGAAGCAGACTGATCGTCCTCGCAGGTTAGGCAATACCCAAGAACCCGCGTATAATTCGCGGGTTTAATTTTTCGCAAATTACCGTTTCTGGAGTTACACCATGGCTGTTCAACGTACTTTCTCCATCATCAAGCCTGACGCAGTTGCAAAAAACGTCATCGGCGAGATCACCACTCGTTTCGAAAAAGCAGGCCTGCGCGTTGTAGCTTCGAAACTGAAGCAACTGTCCAAAGCTGAAGCTGAAGGCTTCTACGCTGAGCACAGCGCTCGTGGTTTCTTCGGCGATCTGGTTTCCTTCATGATCTCCGGTCCAGTTGTTGTTCAGGTTCTGGAAGGCGAAAACGCTATCGCTCTGAACCGTGAGCTGATGGGCGCTACCAACCCTAAAGAAGCTGCTGCCGGCACCATCCGCGCTGATTTCGCTGATTCCATCGACGCCAACGCTGTTCACGGTTCGGACTCCGAAGCCGCAGCTGCTCGTGAAATCTCGTACTTCTTCGCAGCTACTGAAGTAACCACTCGCTAAGCATTGGCTTAAGAGTGAAGGTGAATCCATGACTACATCGACTGTAAAAACCAACCTGCTGGGTCTGACTCAACAGGAAATGGAAAAATTCTTCGACTCAATCGGGGAGAAGCGTTTCCGTGCCGGTCAGGTAATGAAATGGATTCACCACTTTGGTGTCGATGATTTCGACGCCATGACGAACGTCAGCAAGGCCTTGCGCGACAAGCTCAAGGCTATTGCTGAGGTCCGTGGTCCTGAAGTGGTCAGCGAGGACATTTCCAGCGACGGCACCCGTAAGTGGGTGGTGCGCGTGGCGTCCGGCAGCTGTGTCGAGACCGTGTACATTCCCCAGGGCAAACGCGGCACTCTATGCGTTTCGTCCCAGGCAGGCTGTGCCCTGGACTGCAGTTTCTGCTCCACCGGCAAGCAAGGCTTCAATAGCAACCTCACCGCCGCCGAAGTCATCGGCCAGGTGTGGATTGCCAACAAATCTTTCGGCAGCGTCCCGGCAACCGTCGACCGTGCCATCACCAACGTGGTGATGATGGGCATGGGTGAGCCGCTGCTGAACTTCGACAACGTCGTGGCCGCCATGCATCTGATGATGGATGACCTCGGCTACGGGATCTCCAAGCGCCGCGTGACCCTGTCCACGTCGGGTGTGGTGCCGATGATCGATGAGCTGGCCAAGCACATCGACGTCTCCCTGGCGTTGTCCCTGCACGCACCGAATGACGCATTGCGTAACCAATTGGTGCCGATCAACAAGAAATATCCGCTTAAGATGCTGCTCGAGTCGTGCCAGCGCTACATGTCCGCCCTTGGCGAGAAGCGTGTGCTGACCATCGAGTACACCTTGCTCAAGGACATCAACGATAAAGTTGAGCATGCGGTGGAAATGATCGAGTTGCTGAAGAACATTCCGTGCAAGATCAACCTGATCCCGTTCAACCCGTTCCCGCATTCCGGGTACGAGCGGCCTAGCAACAACGCTATCCGCCGGTTCCAGGATCAGCTGCATCAGGCCGGTTTCAACGTCACCGTGCGCACCACCCGTGGTGAAGACATCGACGCCGCTTGTGGTCAATTGGTAGGGCAGGTGCTGGATCGCACCCGCCGCAGCGAACGTTACATCGCCGTGCGTGAGTTGAACGCCGACGGCGATCTGGCACAGAACGCTGCGAACACTAACTAAGAGAGGATCTCTATGTCCCTGCGCTTTGCGCTGCTGTTGCTGCTGGCCAGCCTATGTGCTGGTTGTGTTCTGTCGGGTGACTACAACCCGATGAAGACCAGCAAGGGCCGCGACGAGGCGCGCGCTGCCTATGTGCAGTTGGGGCTGGGATACTTGCAGCAAGGCATGACCGAGCGGGCCAAGGTGCCGCTGAAGAAGGCGCTGGATCTGGACGACTCGGATCCTGACGCCAATGCTGCCCTCGGGCTGGTGTTTCAGGCCGAAATGGAGCCGAAACTGGCTGACGAGCACTTCCGCAAGGCCTTGTCCGGTCGCCCCTCCGATGCGCGCATCCTCAACAACTACGGCAGTTTTCTCTACGAAGAACAGCGTTACAAGGAAGCCTACGAGCGTTTTGAACAGGCCGCCGCCGATACCCTGTATCCTGAGCGTTCGCGTGTGTTCGAAAACCTCGGCATGACCGCATCGAAGCTGGGGCAGCGCGATCTGGCGCAGCAGCAACTGGAAAAAGCCCTGCGACTGAACCGTCAACAACCGCGCGCGCTGCTCGAAATGGCTGAGTTGTCATTCGAAGACAGGCATTATGTGCCCGCACGTGACTATTACGACCGTTTCAGCCTGCTTACCGAACAAAATGCACGTAGTCTATTGCTCGGTGTTCGGCTGGCAAAAGTGTTTGAAAATCGCGACAAGGCCGCCAGTTATGGCCTGCAATTAAAACGACTCTATCCCGGTACGCCGGAATATCAGCAATACCTGTCGGAGCAATGATGAAAGCGGCGCATCCCGAAGTTGTAGCAGCGAATCGCGTTAACCCCGGTGAGACCCTGCGCCAGGCACGCGAAAGCAATGGCTGGTCGCTGGCCGAAGTGGCCCTCAAGCTCAACCTCACCGTGACTTCCCTGAGTAATCTTGAAGCCGGCGCTTTCGACAAGCTGCCGGGGCATACCTTCGCTCGCGGTTACATTCGCGCCTATGCCAAGTTGCTCGGCATGGATCAGACCGTTCTGGTTCAACAGTTCGACCAGTCCACCGGCACCGACTCCCAGGGCAGCAATGTCCATGCGCTCGGTCGTATCGAAGAGCCGGTGCGTGTTTCTCACACCATTTTGCGTATCGTCAGCCTGCTGTTGCTGATCGCGGTCATCGGCGGTGGTTTCGTCTGGTGGCAGGATCAGACTTCGCAGCGCACCAAAGACTTGACCAGCCTGGCTCCGGAGCACGTCGAAGTCGAAGGCGCCGATGGCACCACGCAGATTCACCCGATCGATGAGCCGGAAGATCAGGCCGTCGCCGAAAATCAGGCCGAGGGCGCAACCGCTCTGGCGCTGCCGCAATCGGAAACTACCGCTGAATCGACCGGCGCCGAGCCTGCCGCTCCGGCAACCACTCCAGCGGCACCGACCGCTCCCGTTGCAACGCCAACTGCACCGGTTCATACGCCAGCGCCAGTGGCCGCCACTCCGGTCACCCCAGCTGCGAACGTGCCGGCCACTCCAGCGCCGACCGTCACCGCACCGGTTGTTCCTGCGACGCCTGCACCAATCGCAGAAGCGACCGCACCGCTCGCCGGAGAAGGTCAGGTGCAACTGCAGTTCACCGCCGATTGCTGGGCACAGGTCACCGATGGCCGCGGCAAGGTGCTTTTCAGTGGTCTGAAGCACAAAGGCGATAACGTTTCCGTTAGCGGTAAACCACCTCTTGCCGTGCGTCTGGGCGTGGCCCGCGCGGCACAGGTCAGCTACAACGGCCAGCCGGTCGATATCGCTCCGTTCACCAGTGGCGAGACTGCTCGCCTGAAGTTGGGTCAATAAGTCATGCACGGCGAATCTCCAATCAAACGTCGCGAATCGCGCAAGATCTGGGTCGGCAACGTACCGGTGGGCGGCGATGCGCCTATCGCTGTGCAGAGCATGACCAACAGCGACACCAATGATGTTGCCGCCACCGTGGCGCAGATCAACCGTCTGGAAGCCGCCGGTGTCGACATTGTCCGCGTTTCGGTGCCGGACATGGACGCCGCCGAGGCGTTCGGCAGAATCAAGCAACTGGTCAAGGTGCCGTTGGTTGCCGACATCCACTTCGACTACAAGATCGCCTTGCGCGTAGCCGAACTGGGTGTGGACTGCCTGCGCATCAATCCGGGTAACATCGGCCGTGAAGACCGCGTGCGTGCCGTGGTTGATGCTGCCCGTGATCGCGGGATCCCGATCCGCATCGGCGTCAACGCCGGTTCCCTGGAAAAAGACCTGCAAAAGAAATACGGCGAGCCGACCCCGGCTGCGCTGGTTGAATCAGCCCTGCGTCATGTCGAGCACCTCGAACGCCTGAATTTCCAGGACTTCAAGGTCAGCGTGAAGGCATCCGACGTGTTCATGGCCGTCGAAGCCTACCGTCTGCTGGCGAAAGAAATCGTTCAGCCACTGCACCTGGGCATCACCGAAGCCGGTGGATTGCGTTCGGGCACAGTGAAATCCGCCGTGGGCCTAGGTATGCTGCTCGCCGAGGGGATTGGCGATACTATCCGCATCTCGCTGGCGGCCGACCCGGTCGAAGAAGTGAAAGTCGGTTACGACATCCTCAAGTCTTTGCATTTGCGTTCCCGTGGCATCAACTTCATCGCCTGCCCGAGCTGCTCGCGGCAGAACTTCGATGTGGTCAAGACCATGAACGAGCTGGAAGGGCGCCTTGAAGACCTGCTGGTGCCGCTGGATGTCGCGGTGATCGGTTGTGTGGTCAACGGCCCCGGCGAAGCCAAGGAAGCCCATATCGGCTTGACCGGCGGTACGCCAAACCTGATTTACATCGATGGCAAGCCGTCGCAGAAACTGACGAATGACAATCTGGTGGACGAGCTGGAAAGGCTGATCCGCCAGAAAGCGGCCGAGAAGGTCGAAGCTGACGCAGCGGTTATCGCGCGCGGCTGAGCCTGACTGAAAGCCGAACGAATTTAAGGATTTAAATTGAGCAAGTCATTGCAAGCCATCCGTGGCATGAACGACATCCTGCCCGAACAGACTCCGCTGTGGCGTTATTTCGAGAGCACGGTCGCGCGTCTGCTGGATAACTACGGTTACAAACAAATCCGCATGCCGATCGTCGAGTTCACCGAGCTGTTCAAGCGCTCGATCGGTGAAGTGACCGACATCGTTGAAAAAGAGATGTACACCTTCGAAGACCGCAACGGTGACTCCCTGACCCTGCGTCCGGAAGGCACCGCGGCGTGCGTGCGTGCCGTGCTCGAGCATGGCATCACCGGCGGCGGCCAGGTGCAGAAGCTCTGGTACATCGGCCCGATGTTCCGCCACGAGCGTCCGCAGAAAGGCCGTTATCGTCAGTTCCACCAGATCGGTCTGGAGGTGTTCAACCTCGACGGTCCGGACATCGATGCCGAGCTGATCATCATGACCTGGCGCCTGTGGGGCGAGCTGGGCATTCGTGATGCGGTCAAACTCGAACTCAACAGCCTCGGCACCAGCGAGTCCCGTGGTCGTTATCGTGAAGCGCTGGTCGAATACCTCTCTGCGCACCACGACAAGCTCGACGAAGACAGCCAGCGTCGCCTGAAAACCAACCCGCTGCGCGTGCTCGACACCAAAAATGCCGACACCCAGGCCGTGCTGGTTGATGCGCCGAAGATGGCGGATTACCTCGACGACGAATCCCGTACCCACTTTGAAGGCCTGAAGGCCCGTCTGGATGCCGTTGGCATTCCTTACGTGCTCAACCCGAAGCTGGTTCGTGGCCTCGATTACTACAGCAAAACCGTTTTCGAATGGGTCACCGACAAGCTCGGCGCCCAGGGCACTGTTTGCGCGGGCGGCCGTTACGACGGTCTGGTCGAGCAGATGGGCGGCAAGCCGACCACCGGCGTTGGTTTCGCCATGGGCATCGAACGTCTGGTGCTGATGCTAGAAACCCTGGAGCAGATCCCGGAAGAAATCTCCCGTCAGGTCGATGTCTATCTCTGCGCCTTCGGTGAAGAAGCCGAGCTGGCGGGTCTGGCCTTGGCCGAACGTGTACGTGATCAGCTTCCAAACCTGCGTCTGCAAGTCAATGCCGGCGCCGGCAGCTTCAAAAGCCAGTTCAAGAAAGCCGACAAGAGCGGTGCGCTGTACGCACTGATCCTGGGTGACGACGAAATGGCCCAGCAAGTGGTAGGTTTCAAACCCCTGCGTGGCCAGGGCGAACAACAAAGCATTGCCTGGGATGCGCTTGCCGCTCACCTGGCCACCTGCGTCGTGCAGGGTTGAAGCTGTCTTAACAGCCGATTTAGCGATTAAGGAGTATTGGGGTGTCGAGTACCGAAGACGAACAGTTGGCGGATTTGAAGGACTGGTGGACACGCAACGGCAAACCTCTGGTCACCGGCGGCCTGTTGGCGCTGGTCATCGTGTTCGGCTGGCAGGCTTATCACAAGTATCAGGGCAACCAGTCGCAAGGCGCCTCGGTGCTCTATCAGCAACTGCTGGAAACCACGCTGACCCCGGACGGCAAGCCTGACGCAGCCCGCGTTGCGGATCTGGCCGGCAAGCTCAACAGCGAGTTCGGCGGCACTGCCTACGCGCAGTACGGCAGCCTGTTCGTGGCCAAGGTTGCGGTCGACAGCGGCAAGCTGGATGACGCGGCGACCGAGCTGAAAGCCATCGTCGACAAACCGGCCAACCCGGCGCTGGGCGAAATCGCCCGTCAGCGTCTGGCGCAGGTGCTGGGCGCGCAGAACAAGGCCGAAGACGCCCTGAAGCTGCTCGATGGCGATGCCGACAAAGCATTCCAGGCCACTCGCGAAGAACTCAAGGGCGACCTGCTGGTGCAGCTGGGCCGTACCGATGACGCGAACAAGGCGTATCAAAAAGCCAAGGCGGCACTGTCGGATGAAGCGGCGGTCGGTGGCCTTCAAATCAAGCTCGACGACCTGGCCAAAGGGGATGCGTGACGTGATCCGTTGGAAGCATGCAGCATTGCTGGCTCTGGCCCTTCTGGCCGCGGGTTGCAGCAGCAACAGTAAAAAAGAATTGCCACCGGCCGAGCTGACCGACTTCAAAGAAGAAGTGGTTCTGCAAAAGCAGTGGAGTCGTTCGATCGGTGACGGTCAGGGCGAAACCTACAACATGCTGGTGCCGGCGATCGACGGTGACACCATCTACGCGGCCGATGTGACCGGCGTGGTGATGGCCATGGATCGCAGCAACGGCGACGTGAAATGGAAACAGGATCTCGAACTGCCTGTCTCCGGCGCCGTTGGCGTGGGTTACGGTCTGGTTCTGATCGGTACGCTGCGTGGCGAAGTCGTCGCTCTGGACACCATCAACGGTGAAGAGAAGTGGCGTGCTCGCGTGAACAGCGAAGTCCTCGCGCCGCCGGCCAACAACGGCGACGTGGTGGTGGTGCAGACTCAGGACGATCGTCTGATCGGTCTGGATGCCTCCACCGGTACTCAACGCTGGGTGTATGACAGCACTCCGGCCGTTCTTACCCTGCGTGGCACCAGTGCACCGCTGGTGACCAACCGCCTCGCGGTGGCGGGTCTGTCGACCGGTAAAGTGGTCGCTCTGGACATTTCCAACGGCGTACCGGTGTGGGAACAACGCATCGCGATTCCACAGGGTCGTTCGGAACTGGAACGCGTTGTAGACATCGATGGCGGTCTGCTGCTTTCCGGCGGCACACTGTACGTTGCCAGCTATCAGGGTCGCGTTGCGGCACTGGATTTGGAAAGCGGTCGTCAACTCTGGCAGCGCGATGCGTCGAGCTACGCCGGTATCGCTCAGGGTTTCGGCAGTGTTTACGTGAGCCTGTCTTCGGGCACCGTTGAAGGCGTCGACGAGCGTTCCACCACCGCGCTGTGGAGCAACGACTCGCTGGCTCGCCGTCAACTGTCGGCTCCGGAAGTGTTCTCCAGCTACGTGGCTGTGGGTGACCTGGAAGGTTATCTGCATCTGCTAAGTCAGGTTGACGGTCGTTTCGTCGGCCGCGAGCGCATCGACAGCGACGGCCTGCGTGCCCGTCCGCTGGTGGTGGGTGACACGATTTATGTGTATGGCAACAGCGGCAAACTGGAAGCCCTGACCATCAAGTAACAACTATGCTTGGGGATAACACCCCAGGCAGCTTCACTTGTGGGAGTGAACCTGTTCGCCCCCACAGTGTTGCCCCGAGCACCAGCCGCTGCCTAGCAGCGGCTTTTGTATTTTCTGAAATAACGAAGTGGAGAGCCGCATGGTTCCCGTAATCGCCCTGGTGGGCCGACCGAACGTCGGCAAATCCACCTTGTTCAACCGCCTGACCAGGACTCGCGACGCCATCGTCGGCGACTTGTCCGGTCTGACCCGTGATCGCCAGTACGGTGAGGCCAAGTGGCAAGGGCGTTCCTACATTCTGGTCGACACCGGTGGTATCTCCGGTGACGAGCACGGTATGGACGAAAAAATGGCCGAGCAGTCGCTGCTGGCCATTGAAGAAGCAGATGTTGTGCTGTTCCTGGTAGATGCCAAGGCCGGTTTTACCGCCGCTGACCAGATGATCGCCGAACACTTGCGCAAACGTAACAAGCGCTCCTACGTGGTTGCCAACAAGGTCGACAACATCGACCCGGAAATGGCCCGCGCTGAATTTGCTCCGTTGGGCATGGGGCACGCGATTCCGATCGCGGGTGCTCACGGCCGTGGCATCACTCAGATGCTGGAAATCGCCCTGGGTGATTTCCCGAGAGACGAAGAAGAGCCGGAAGACGGCGAAGAAGAACTCGTTGCCGAAGGCGAGGAAGCCAAGCGCATTCCTGGCCCAAGCGAAAAAGACGGGATCAAGATCGCCATCATCGGTCGTCCGAACGTTGGCAAGTCGACCCTGGTCAACCGCATGCTCGGTGAAGACCGGGTAATCGTCTATGACCAGCCCGGCACCACCCGTGACAGTATCTACATCCCGTTCGAACGGAATGAAGAGAAGTACACGCTGATCGACACCGCCGGTGTGCGCAAGCGCGGCAAGATCCACGAAGAAGTCGAAAAATTCTCCGTGGTCAAAACCCTGCAGGCGATCAAAGACGCCAACGTGGTGATCTTCGTGATGGACGCCCGCGAAGGTGTGGTCGATCACGACCTCAACCTGCTGGGCTTTGCCATCGAGTCGGGTCGTGCGCTGGTGATCGCGATCAACAAGTGGGACGGCATGACGCCGAGCGAACGCGACTTCGTGAAGGTCGAGCTGCAGCGTCGTCTGTTCTTCGTTGACTACGCCGACATCCACTTCATCTCGGCGCTGCACGGTACTGGCGTGGGCAACCTCTACGCTTCCGTACAGAACTCGTTCAAGTCGGCGGTCACCCGCTGGCCGACCAACCGTCTGACCCAGATTCTGGAAGACGCTGTTGGGGAGCACGCGCCACCGATGGTCAACAACCGCCGGATCAAGCTGCGTTACGCCCACTTGGGTGGTGCAAACCCGCCGATCATCGTGATCCACGGTAACCAGATCGAGAAAGTACCGAAGTCGTATGTGCGCTATCTGGAGAACACTTACCGTCGTGTGCTGAAGCTGGTCGGTACGCCGATCCGCATCGAGTTCAAGGGCGGCGAGAACCCGTACGAAGGCAACAAAAACACGCTGACCGACCGCCAGGTCAACAGGAAGCGTCGGATGATGTCGCACACCAAGAAAGCCGACAAGAAGCGCCGCGACAAGAAGTGATGGAGATGGTCATTTGATCGTTCCCATGCTCCGCGTGGGAATGTATCCCGTGACGCTCTGCGTCACAAAAGCTGCGGACGCAGAGCGTCCAAGGCTGCATTCCCACGCAGAGCGTGGGAACGATCATTGAAAGAGAAGGGCGCCGGTTGGCGCCCTTTTTTTATGGGCGCCGGATGGGCTATTCTCGGGCTCTCCCGCGCCGTCGTCAGAGCCGGGTGTTGAGCAGGGATCCCCCGATGATCACCAGTAAACTGCCGAATGTCGGCATCACTATTTTCACGCAGATGTCTCAGCTCGCGGCGCAGACCGGAGCCATCAACCTGTCCCAGGGTTTTCCTGATTTCGACGGCCCGCAGTCCCTGCTCGATGCGGTCGGTCGGCATATTGCCAGTGGCCACAACCAGTATTCGCCGATGACCGGTCTGCCGGCGCTGCGCGAGCAGATCGCGGCAAAAATCGTCCGCAGCTATGGCGTGAGCGTGGATGCTGACAGCGAACTGACGGTGACGCCGGGAGCGACCCAGGCGATCTTCTGTGCGATTCAGGCAGTTATCCACAGCGGCGACGAAGTCATCGTCTTCGACCCGTGTTACGACAGTTATGAGCCTGCAACGGAGCTGGCCGGCGGTCGCTGCGTGCATGTGCAGTTGGCAAGCGACGACTTTTCCATCGATTTCGAGCAACTCAGCGCTGCCATCACGCCGCGCACGCGAATGATCGTCCTCAACACCCCGCACAACCCGAGCGGTGCCCTGATCAGCCGTGCCGAGCTGGATCAACTGGCCGCATTGATCCGCGATCGCGACATCTATCTGATCAGCGATGAAGTTTATGAACATCTGGTATTCGACGGCGTGACGCATGTCAGCGTGCTCGCTCACGAAGAGCTGTATCAACGCGCCTTCGTGGTCAGCTCGTTCGGCAAGACCTATCACGTCACTGGCTGGAAAACCGGTTATGTTGTCGCGCCGCCAGCGCTGACTGCCGAATTGCGCAAAGTGCATCAGTACGTGAGTTTCTGCGGCGTCACGCCGCTGCAATATGCCTTGGCTGATTACATGGCCGAGCACCCGGAGCACGTCGAAGAGTTGCCGGGCTTCTATCAGGCCAAACGCGATCTGTTCTGCGATCTGCTGGCACCGTCGCGATTCAGCTTTACCCGGGTCACCGGTACTTATTTCCAACTGGTCGATTACTCGCAGATCCGTCCCGACCTGAACGATGTCGAGATGGCCATGTGGATGACCCGCGAACACGGCGTGGCGAGCATTCCGGTGTCGGTGTTCTATCAGAGCCCACCCGAAGGCCAGCGCCTGGTGCGTCTGTGCTTTGCCAAACGCGAGGAGACGCTGCGCGAAGCGGCGGCAAAACTATGCGTGATCTGAGTATGTTGCCCGATCTCAATCTGGCGCTGATCCAGACCAGCCTGGCCTGGCATGATCGTCAGGCCAATCTCGAGCATTTCGATGTGTTGCTGGAGCAGGCGCGGGGGGCGGATCTGATTATCCTGCCGGAGATGTTCACCACCGGTTTTTCCATGGAATCAGAAACCCTCGCCGAAGCCGAGAACGGCCCGACCAGCAAATGGCTGCGGGTTCAGTCGGCGAAGCTCAACGCGGTGATCACCGGCAGTGTCATTATTCAGGCCGCCGACGGTAGCCATCGCAATCGCCTGTTGTGGGCGCGGCCCGACGGTGAAGTGCTGCATTACGACAAGCGCCATCTGTTCCGCATGGCCGGCGAGCACAACCATTACACCCCCGGCGAGCGCCAGGTGCAGTTCGAACTCAAGGGCTGGCGGATTCGGCCGCTGATTTGCTATGACCTGCGCTTCCCGGTGTGGAGCCGGGATGCGCAAGACACCGATCTGCTGCTCTACACCGCCAACTGGCCCGGCGCGCGTCGTCTGCACTGGAATCGTCTGTTGCCGGCCCGGGCCATCGAAAACCTCTGCTACGTGGCGGCGGTCAATCGTGTCGGTACCGATGGCAAGGGTTTCGCCTACACGGGAGACAGTCAGGTGCTGGATTTCCAGGGTGAGACGTTGCTGGCGGCGGGGGAGGCTGATGGCGTATTCAAGGTTGTGCTGGAAGCGGCGCCACTGGCGGCTTATCGCGAGCGTTTTCCGGCGAATCTGGACGCGGATACTTTCGAGTTCACTTGAGGCATCCGATCGTTCCCACGCGGAGCATGGGAACGATCGCAAAAATGGCCCCGGAGTTCGCACTCCGGGGCCTTTTGCATTTCAGCAGTCGATTAAGCCGCTTTCGCTTCCGGCTGGCTCAACGAGCGGTTCAGTGCACTGAACAGCGCCTTGAAGCTGGCGGTGGTGATGTTTTCATCGATGCCCACGCCGTGTACTGCACGTTCACCATTTACACGCAGCTCGATGTAAGCCGCTGCTTTGGCGTTAGTGCCCGCGCCGATCGCGTGTTCGTTGTAGTCCATGATCTCCACCGGAATCGGCAAGCCGGCCACCAGTGCTTCCAGCGCACCGTTGCCCTTGCCACGCCAGTGCAGGTTGGTTTCGCCCTGACCCTTGCTCGCCACTTCCACTTCGACGGCGCTGTTGCCGTTTTCTTCCTGCAGGCGATGGCTGACCAGCGCGTACGGGGTGTTGGCTTGCAGGTATTCACTGATCAACAGCGAGTGAATCTGCTTGGCGGTCATTTCCAGGCCCAGGCGGTCGGTTTCACGCTGCACGACTTGGCTGAACTCGATCTGCATGCGACGCGGCAGGCTGATGCCGTACTCCTGCTCCAGCAAGTAAGCGATGCCGCCCTTGCCCGACTGGCTGTTGACGCGGATCACCGCCTCGTAGCTGCGGCCAATGTCGGCCGGGTCGATCGGCAAGTACGGCACTTCCCACAAAGCGTCCGGTTTCTGCTGGGAGAAGCCCTTGCGGATCGCATCCTGGTGGGAGCCGGAGAACGCGGTGTGGACCAGGTCGCCAACGTACGGGTGACGTGGGTGAACCTGGATCTGGTTGCACTCTTCGACGACTTTGCGCACGCCGTCGATGTCGGAGAAGTCCAGTTGAGGGTCGAGGCCTTGGGTGTACATGTTCAGTGCGACGGTGACGAGGTCGACGTTACCGGTACGCTCGCCGTTGCCGAACAGGCAGCCTTCGACACGGTCGGCGCCTGCCATCAGGCCCAGCTCGGTGGCAGCCACGCCGGTACCACGGTCGTTGTGGGTGTGCAGGCTGATGATGACGCTGTCACGACGGTTGATGTTACGGCCGAACCATTCGATCTGGTCGGCGTAGATGTTCGGGGTCGCGCACTCAACGGTGGCCGGCAGGTTGAGGATCATCTTGTGTTCAGGCGTCGGGTTCCAGACCTCGATCACCGCGTCACAGACTTCCTTGGCGAACTCCAGCTCAGTGGCGCTGAAGGTTTCCGGCGAGTACTCAAAGGTCCACTCGGTGTCCGGCTGCATCGCTGCGTATTTGACGAACAGTTTGGCGGCGTTGACCGCGATGGCCTTGATGCCGTCCTTGTCCTGATTGAAGACGATGCGACGGAAAGAAGGCGAGGTGGCGTTGTACAGGTGAACGATGGCTTTCTTCGCACCACGCAGGGATTCGAAGGTGCGCTCGATCAAATCTTCACGACCCTGGGTCAGCACCTGAATGGTGGTGTCGTCCGGGATGTGGCCGTCTTCGATCAAGGTTCGGACGAAGTCGAAGTCGGTTTGCGATGCGGCCGGGAACGAGGCCTCGATTTCCTTCACGCCCACTTGCACCAGGGTCTTCCAGAAGCGCAGCTTTTTCACTGCATCCATCGGCTCGATCAGCGACTGGTTGCCGTCACGCAGGTCGGAGCTGCACCAGATCGGCGCGGCGTCGATGGTTTTCGACGGCCAGGTGCGATCCGGCAGATTGATGACGGGGAACGCGCGGTACTTGGAGGACGGATCTTTGAGCATGCTCATCGGGAAATTCCTTATTGTCTGGGCCGAAAAGAGGCGGCCTGCCGGTGGAACGAATGTTCTTGGAAAAGCGTGGGACGAGGCGCAGCGATTCAGCCCGGCAGTCGTGCGCTGACGAGGCACAGGCTGCGGTGCTGGCGAAGCTGAATAAGGGTGTGAGAGGTTTTCATGCTTTCAACCCTAACCGCGGGTGGGGAGGATGGCAAGCAGTCGAAAAAAATTGAGAGGAATACTCGAAAAGAGAGGGTTTGCGCGATTTTATTGTGTGATAAGCCAGAGAGTGTCTGGATTTTTGCGCAGGGTTTGATGGGGGCGCAATTGAAAGAGGTGGGTTTCAGCGGTATTTGCGGTGGGGAATAGGCCGCTATCGCGAGCAAGCTCACTCCTACAGGGGAGTTGTGTTGTGAACACGATCAACTGTAGGAGTGAGCCTGCTCGCGATGAGGCCAGAAGCTTCACTGAATAAATCAGGGCTGGAACGCGCCAATGAAAATCGCCGGATCCACCCGCGCATCATTCAGGCTGATATTCCAGTGCATATGCGGCCCGGTCGCCCGGCCAGTCGAGCCGACCTTGCCCACCACTGCCCCCCGCGCCACTTGATCACCCACCTTCACATCAATCTTCGACATATGGCAGAACATGCTGATAAAGCCCTGACCGTGGTCGACAAACACCGTATTGCCGTTGAAGAAGTAGCTACCGGTCAGAATCACCTTACCCGCCGCCGGGGTCTTGATTGGCGTGCCTGCCGGCACCGCGAAGTCCAGGCCTGCGTGCGGATTGCGCTCTTCGCCGTTGAAGAAGCGGCGCACACCAAACTTGCTCGACAGTGGCCCGTTGACCGGTTTGTCCAGCAACAGGTTGCTCGGCGTGTTCGGGCTGAAGCTGCGGTAGGCCTTGATCTGCTCGGCCAGTTCGCCTTCGATGCGTTTGAGGTTGGCCGGGTTTGGATTGACCTGTTGGGTGTTCTTCAGGGTAATGCGCTGTTCCGGATATTTTTTGTTGCCGACCGTGAACGGCAGATTACGCCCGCCACTGCTGATTTGCTGCGATCCCGGTTTGACGGTCAGTGGCACGCCGACAATCGCCAGCCAGTTGTTCTGCTCTTTGACCACTAACACCGGTTTGCCCTGATAGGTGGCTTTCGGCGCTTGAGCGGCAGCGCCCAGATCAACCACCGCCACGCCGCCCGGCACCGGTTTGTTCAGCAGCCGGGTGATGTAACTGTCGGCGTGGGCGTTGAAGGTCAGACAGAGTAAAAACAATGGAGCCAGAAAACGCGGCATGGATCAGTCCAGTAAAGAGAGGGTGACGGGCGTCAGGTGATTGTCCTCGACGCGCACTTGCAGTTCGCCTTCGCCGAGCTTGGCTTTCAGGCGCTGGCCGGTGTGGGTCTGCGCGGCGTTGCGGATCGCGTTGCCGCGCTCATCCAGCAGAATGCTGTAACCACGGCCAAGGGTCGCCAGCGGGCTGACCACATGCAGCGTCTGCATCTGACTGTGCAGTTGCAGACGACGGTTTTTCAGGCCTTCACGCATCGCTCGCGGCAAACGTTCGGCGAGGCTGTCGAGGCGCTGGCGCAACATCGCCAGTTGCCGTCCCGGATGCTGCCCGGCGAGGCGGGTTTCCAGGCGAATCAGGCGTTCGCGTCGAGTATTGAGATGACGCTCGAAGGCCCGGCGCATACGCATGTCGAGGTCATCCAGACGCTGAGCCTGCTGGCGCAGACGCTCGCCGGGATGGCGCAGGCGCCGGGCCATGCCTTCCAGACGAAGACAATCGCGCATCAAACGGTCACGCATGCGCATGACCAAACGGCGATGCAGGCTTTCGACCTGACGGATCAGGTGGCTGGAATCGGGAGCGAGCAGCTCGGCGGCAGCGGAAGGCGTGGGGGCGCGGACGTCGGCAACGAAGTCGCTGATCGACACGTCGGTTTCATGGCCGACGGCGCTGACAATCGGTGTCACACAAGCATCGACTGCGCGGGCCACGGCCTCTTCGTTGAAACACCAGAGGTCTTCCAGCGAGCCGCCGCCACGGGCGAGGATAAGAGCGTCAAATCCTCGGGCATCGGCCATTTTCAAGGCGCGGACGATCTGCGCAGTGGCTTCGCGGCCCTGCACGGCAGTCGGAATCAACGTCAACTGAACCTGCGGCGCACGGCGGCGGAACACGCTGATGATGTCGCGGATCACCGCGCCAGTCGGCGAACTGATGATGCCGATGCGTTGCGGATGCGCCGGCAGCGGCACTTTGCGTTCGGCGCTGAACAGGCCTTCGGCGCTGAGCTTTTCCTTCAACGCATCGAAGGCCAGACGCAGCGCGCCGTCACCCGCCGGCTCCACGGTGTCGAGAATCAGTTGATAGTCACCACGGCCTTCGAACAGCGAGACCTTGCCGCGAACCTTCACGGCCAAGCCGTCTTTCAGCGCCTGACGTACGCGTGCAGCGTTCTGACGGAACAAGGCGCAACGCACCTGCGCGCCGCTGTCCTTGAGCGTGAAATAGATGTGGCCGGACGCCGGGCGGGCGAGGTTGGAGATTTCGCCTTCGACCCAGATGTTGCTGAACACGTCTTCGAGCAACACCCGCGCGCGGCCGTTGAGCTGGCTGACGGTCAGGACTTCACGGCCCAGGCCAAGTCTTGCAAAGGGATCTTTAATCATGGGGCGCAGTTTAAAGGCATTCGCCGGTGAATGTCTGGAGGAAGTGTTGCACCAGCGGTGTCGGATTTTGCCGATAGGCGAGGGCCACAGTGCTTTGGCAATCTGAATCTGCCAGCGGTAGAAATCTTACGCCGGACGGTGCGATGTCCTGCATCGACTCGGGCAGCAGGGCGATGCCGAACCCCGCCTGAATCAACTGCAATTGCGTGGTTTTGCGCGACATCACTCTCGCTGCTTTCGGGAAGAAGCCCTGGCGCATGCACAGGTCGGCGCATAAATAGCTCAGGCCACCGCGCTGCGGATGGGGGATCGAAATGAACGGCTCGTCTTTTAATTGCGCCAGTTCGACAACTCTCAGGTCAGCCAACCGATGACTCGCCGGCACCGCTAGCAGCAAGCGTTCAGTAAACAGGGGCGTAACCTGAATACCCTCGGGCTGACGCAACACCGGCAGACGCAGCAGGCCGATATCGAGGCGACCTTCGGCCAGTTCCTCCAGTTGCGCTTCCGACGACAGTTTGCCGATGTCCAGCGACACGCCTTGCTGCTGATCAAGGTAAGTGCTGATGTCGCGCAGCAATCGCCCGCTGATCGGTACGGTACTTGAGTGACTCAAGCGCAATGTGCCGAGTTGACCGTGGCCGACTTCGGTGGCCATGGTGCTGGCCTTGTTCAGCTCAATCAGCAGATTGCGCGCTCGCGGTAACAACGCTTCACCCGCCGCCGTGAGTCGGGGTTGGCGTGCTGTGCGCTCGAACAGCGGGGTTTGCAGACGGGTTTCCATGTCTTTGATCTGGCGGCTCAGTGCCGATTGCGCGATGAACAAACGCTCGGCCGCCGCACTGAAGCTGCCGCATTCGGCGATTTCAACGAAGTAACGCAGTTGACGGGTTGAAAGCACAAGATATGCCTTTTCGAGATGGGTTGGCGACTTTGAAGATATTAGTCGCAACCCTCGGCGGTGGCTAAAGTCATCAAAGGCTTATAAAGGAAGTCGAGAGATGAGCGTTGTGGGGCTGCTGAGTGAGTGGGCGTGGGGTGCCGAGGGCTGGGCGGTGATCGGATTGGCGATCGCGCTGGCCTATATCGTGTTTGGCATTGCCGGTTTCGGCACGGCGCTGGTGGCGGGGCCGATTCTGATTCTGTTCATGCCGTTGTCGAAGATTGTGCCGTTGCTGGTGCTGCTGGATTTCGTCGCGGCGTTTGGCAATCTGCTGCCCTCGCGGCGGGACGTGGCGAAACCCGAATTGCTGCGATTGCTGCCGTGCATGGCGGTTGGTTGCACGTTGGGGGTGATTTTTCTGCTCAATCTCAAATCCGATCTGTTGTTGCTATTGATGGGGCTGTTTATCAGCGCTTATGCGGTTTACAGCCTCTGGGTAAAAACGCGGCCCGCACAACTGTCAGCTGCCTGGGCGGTGCCGATGGGGACGGTGGGCGGATTGTTCGGAGCGTTGTTTGGCAGTGGTGGCTTTCTATACGCGATCTATCTCAATAGCCGACTGCCTAAAGACTCGGCCCGGGCTACGCAAAGTGCGCTGATCAGTTGCAGCACGGTGGTGCGCTTGAGCCTGTTCGCCATCGCCGGTGTTTATGCCGAACTACCCTTGTTAATGCTGGCGCTGTGTCTGTTGCCTGCCATGGCGCTGGGGTTGTGGATCGGGCGGCGCTTGACCATGCGGTTGTCCCGCGAGGCGTTTGTGCGGCTGGTGACGTGGTTGGTGCTGGCGAGCGGCATTGCCTTGATCGGGCGCTATTTGAGTACTTGACCGGATTTCGTCAGGGATTAAGCTGCCGGTTTTTAGGGCCTCTTCGATTTGCTCGCGAAGGCGTCAGAAGCCATACCGCAGGACTTTCCATGAATTCGCAAAGCATCATCGTCCCGAAAATCTCCACCCTGCCGGTCCACGAACCCCGGGCCCGGGCGATCGTGCGCTGGCTGGTGCGCAAGAACATCATCGAGGAAGAACTGACCACCTGCGGCCGCACTGGCAACCGCATGGCACACGCTATTGCCGATGGTGCCCGCGCCGTGGTGTTGCACCCTGAGGCGTTGCCGTTCGGCGAGCCGATCAACGGCCTGGAAATCGTCACCAAGCGCTGCATCTACACCCCGGCCAAGGGATTTCTGGAAGAGGCTGGTTGCGCCGAGTGCCGCCGCGAAGTTGGTGAAGCGCTGTTCGAAAGCCTGGAAGACTGGATGCCAGGGCGCACCGACAACTTCACTTGCCCGGAATGCGGGCATGAAGACGACATCAACGGCTTTCTGTACTTGCAGGAATGCGCGTTCTCCAACCTGGGGTTCATCTTCAACAACTGGCTGGAAGCCGGGTTCAAGCAGAGCTTTATCGACGAATTCGCCGATTGGCTGGATCAACCTGTCTCTTGGGTCAAGGTGGAGCTGTAGACGCGGCGATTCCCGTACATCAGCAACATTGATATTAAGCAGAGTTTTACGTTGAACAGCGGGGGGTGTCTGACTATAATGGCGCGCTTCCATTTTCCCGCTCGGGAGCCCCCGCGATGCTGCGTATCAGCCAAGAAGCTCTGACATTCGACGACATTCTCCTAGTGCCCGGTTATTCCGAGGTGCTTCCTAACGAAGTCAGTCTCAAGACCCGCCTTACCCGTGGCATCGAACTGAACATTCCTCTGGTTTCTGCTGCAATGGACACCGTTACTGAAGCCCGTCTGGCAATTGCCATGGCTCAGGAAGGTGGCATCGGCATTATCCACAAGAACATGACCATCGAGCAGCAAGCTGCCGAAGTTCGCAAGGTCAAGAAGTTCGAAGCCGGCGTCGTCAAGGATCCGATTACCATCGAGGCAGATGCCACGGTTCGTGATCTGTTCGAATTGACCCGCATGCACAACATTTCCGGCGTTCCGGTACTGCACGATGGCGACCTGGTCGGTATCGTCACTTCCCGTGACGTGCGTTTCGAAACCCGTCTGGATGCCACCGTCCGTGAAGTGATGACGCCTAAAGAGCGTCTGGTCACCGTACGCGAAGGCGCCGACAAGAACGAAGTCCGCGAGCTGCTGCACAAGCACCGTCTGGAAAAAGTTCTGATCGTCGATGACAAGTTTGCCCTCAAAGGCATGATGACCGTCAAAGACATCGAAAAAGCCAAAGCCTACCCGCTGGCCAGCAAGGACGATCAAGGTCGTCTGCGCGTTGGCGCTGCCGTTGGTACCGGTAAAGACACCGGTGACCGCGTAGCCGCGCTGGTCAATGCCGGTGTGGACGTGGTGGTGGTCGACACCGCTCACGGTCACTCCAAAGGCGTGATCGACCGCGTTCGCTGGGTTAAACAGAATTTCCCTGAAGTGCAGGTGATCGGCGGCAACATCGCCACCGGCGCAGCCGCCAAGGCCCTGGCCGAAGCTGGCGCCGATGCGGTCAAGGTCGGTATCGGCCCTGGCTCGATCTGCACCACCCGCATCGTCGCCGGTGTCGGCGTCCCGCAAATCAGTGCCATCGCCAACGTTGCTGCTGCCCTTGAAGGCACCGGCGTACCGTTGATCGCCGACGGCGGCATCCGTTTCTCCGGTGACCTGTCCAAGGCCATCGTTGCCGGTGCTTCCTGCGTCATGATGGGCTCGATGTTCGCCGGTACTGAAGAAGCGCCGGGCGAGATCGAACTGTTCCAGGGCCGTTCGTACAAGGCTTATCGCGGTATGGGGTCGCTGGGCGCCATGTCCCAGGCTCAAGGCTCTTCCGACCGTTACTTCCAGGACTCCTCGGCAGGCGCCGAGAAACTCGTTCCGGAAGGCATCGAAGGCCGTGTGCCGTACAAAGGCACCCTGAGCGCGATCATTCACCAGTTGATGGGCGGTCTGCGTTCCTCGATGGGCTACACCGGTAGCGCCGACATCGAAGAAATGCGCACCAAGCCTGAGTTCGTGCGGATCACCGGCGCTGGCATGGCCGAGTCCCACGTTCACGACGTGCAGATCACCAAAGAAGCGCCAAACTACCGCGTAGGTTGAGCCTTCAAGCAACAAGCTAAGCAACCGGGGCTGTTATATTCAGCCCCGAGTTGTTTCTGAATCACGACTGTTTCTGAATGACTTAGACGAGACTGAATCATGGCCCTCGATATTCACGCTCACCGCATCCTGATCCTCGACTTCGGTTCCCAGTACACCCAACTGATCGCCCGCCGCGTGCGCGAGATCGGTGTGTACTGCGAACTGCACCCGTTCGACATGGACGAAGATGCGATCCGCGAATTCGCTCCTAAAGGCGTCATCCTCGCCGGCGGCCCCGAGTCCGTGCACGAAGCCAACAGCCCTCGCTGCCCGCAGGCCGTGTTTGACCTGGGGGTGCCGGTCTTCGGTATCTGCTACGGCATGCAGACCATGGCCGAGCAACTGGGCGGCAAGGTTGAAGGTTCCGAATTGCGTGAGTTCGGTTACGCCCGCGTTGATGTGGTCGGCAAGAGCCGTCTGCTCGACGGCATCGAAGACCACATCGACGCCGACGGCCTGTTCGGCCTCGACGTGTGGATGAGCCACGGTGACAAAGTCACCAAGATGCCGCAAGACTTCCACATCCTCGCCAGCACCCCGAGCTGCCCGATCGCCGGCATGTTCAATGACGATCGCGCTTACTACGGCGTGCAGTTCCACCCGGAAGTGACCCACACCAAGCAGGGCGGTCGGATCCTGTCGCGCTTCGTTCTCGACATCTGTGGCTGTGAAGCCCTGTGGACCCCGTCGAAGATCGCTGAAGACGCCATCGCCAACATCCGCGCACAAGTCGGCACCGACAACGTGCTGCTGGGTCTGTCCGGCGGCGTTGACTCCTCGGTGGTTGCCGCGCTGCTGCACAAAGCCATCGGCGATCAACTGACCTGCGTCTTCGTCGACAACGGTCTGCTGCGTCTGCACGAAGGCGAGCAAGTGATGGCCATGTTCGCCGAGAACATGGGCGTCAAAGTGATCCGCGCCAACGCTGAAGAGCAGTTCCTGAATAATCTGGCCGGCGAAGCCGACCCAGAGAAGAAGCGCAAGATCATCGGTCGCACCTTCATCGACGTATTCGATGCCCAGTCGAACAAACTGGACAACATCAAGTACCTCGCTCAGGGCACCATCTACCCGGACGTGATCGAGTCGGCTGGCGCGAAAAGCGGCAAGGCTCATGTGATCAAGTCGCACCACAACGTGGGCGGCCTGCCGGAAGAGATGAACCTGAAACTGGTCGAGCCACTGCGCGAACTGTTCAAGGACGAAGTCCGTCGTTTGGGTCTGGAACTGGGCCTGCCGTACGACATGGTCTACCGTCACCCGTTCCCGGGTCCGGGCCTGGGCGTGCGCATCCTCGGTGAAGTGAAGAAGGAATACGCCGACCTGCTGCGTCGCGCCGACCACATCTTCATCGAAGAACTGCGTAAAGCCGACTGGTACCACAAAGTCAGCCAGGCCTTCGTGGTGTTCCAGCCAGTGAAATCGGTAGGTGTTGTAGGTGATGGCCGTCGTTACGCCTGGGTCGTGGCCCTGCGTGCCGTGGAAACCATCGACTTCATGACTGCGCGTTGGGCTCACCTGCCTTACGAACTGTTGGAAACCGTTTCCGGCCGCATCATCAATGAAATCGAAGGCATCTCCCGCGTCACTTACGACGTGTCGAGCAAGCCGCCGGCGACGATTGAGTGGGAATGATCCCGCTGCACGTCGATGCCTGCATTGAGTGACTGAAAACCCCTGGCCCAGGCCAGGGGTTTTTCGTTTCAAGCGCCTTTGAAATCCTTTCAGGCGGGTAGGCGACTCTGAAGTTTCAGGCCTACCTCTATCAGGCGCTGAGATAATGCCGCGATATCCGGAAACAATATCCCACTGATTCGCGGCATGGACTGAAGCCAGATGTAAGACTGGCCGTCCAGTGTCCGATTCACCGGTATTCGAACAATGTTGCCTGTGCTGTTACGACGCACGAGCGTGTAACCGTTTTGCGACTTTTCAAACAGGTAAGCGCCATTGCGATGCAGCAGGCGATCCAGCGCTTCCTCAGTCCATATCACCGGGGGCGCGTCGATTTGCAGGCGCAGGTCAGCGTAGAGGTAGTCGAACGAGTCGCGGGTCGATGCACCATTGTCAAAAGGGCCGCGAGCTACCTTGAGTCCCGGGTCGATGCTGACGCCTGGGTTTTCCAAGGCAGCGGCTTCTTCAATCCGTAAGCCGATACCGCCTTTCAGTTCGCTGATTCCTGGCAGGCCTCTGAAATTATTGGTGTTCTGTGCATCGATCAGGGCAATCCATTTGCCCGGTCGATTGAGGAGTGCGTCGCCCCACATGATCCGGGACATCAGATGAGCGCGCATCATTTGCTCTTCAATCGACGTGAGCGGCACCCTGATTTTGCTACTCGCCGCGCAACCAAGGCCTTGAACGCGCACGCCATTGGCCTGGGCGGTCTTCACCAGTTCCAGGATGTTGTACACCTCGTTCGGGTCGGTTCCGAGGCTGGTCAGGTAAATCCGCAGATCCTCGGACATCTGTCCTGTGGTGTAGAAACTGTTCAGATCAACCTGAGCAAAATCATTCAGCAACTCACCCACGTAGAGCGTCGTGGCGTGTCGTGCAAGCGCAGGCATGTTTTCGATCATGAAACGCATGCTGGTGATGCGATCAAGGGTTTCTCCCACTGCCAGGCCAACCGTTTTTTCAAAGAGGCGATCAATGAGTTCATCGGTCGACATCGAGTGACTGACGGCGGGCAGTGCCGGACGTGCAGGCAGATTGGTCCAATCCAGCTCAGAGTAATACTCTTTGGCCTGGTTCAGCAGTTGTGTGCGTTTTTGGCTGAAATGCAGCGCAACCTGATCATTGAAAGATGGATGTCTGGCCGTGCTCGCCACATCAGCGGAATCATCAGGGAGGTTCATCGCCCACTTTCTCAGCCTGACCTTGTCCAGGCTTCCAGTATCGGCGAGGGTGGTAACCAGGCGCAGTGGGCGGGCAGCCGGTGGCACCGGTTCGACCAGTGGCAGATCCGGCGATGACGTTGATGTAGAGGTAAACGAGGTCCCTTGAGTCTTCGGCGTGCATCCCTTGCCAATGCACTGACCGCCCCCTCTGAGACGCAGCGCAGGCATGCGCTCCCACTTGCCGGCAGCATTGAAGCGAACCGGCAACGAATAAGCGAACTGGTTGGGGTGTTGAGGATCGATGATGGCCCAGTTGCCACTGCTCTCGGAGGCGTCGAAGTAGCGCACGTAGTACGCGCTGCCATCGATATCGATCGCATAGGGGTGGGCGTTATCGAGGCGGTAGATGCCTTGAAACTTTCCTGGCTCGGTTTCTGCGTAATAGCGATCAAGCAACTCGTTGCACTGATACCGGACAGGCACCTTCGGCGCAGACGGGCGTTGCGGCAGGGGCGCGGAGGGTGTGACCTCGACGGGAATTTCGTTTGCCATCTCGTCAGCCTCTTCGTCAGCGATCAGCAACGACGCCTGATCCCGCGGTGGCAGGAAGGGCTCGTTCGCCGAGGTGAACTCGATCAGCCCGGCCATTTCCTCAGCTTCGGCAAATTCAACCTGCGGGCCCACCTCCAGCTGTGCGCCAGTGCCGATCAGGAACGGGACGTTGAACACCACTTCGATGCCATTAAGCACCGCGCCAAGGGTGCCGGTCTTGCGCTCGGCAGCTGTCCTGCCGTTGACTGCAAGATCGATGTTCAGCCCCATATTGGCGATGCCGGCGCCAATCACCGGCAATGCCAGCGGCCAGCCTACGGTTGCCATTGGGCCGAATACTTTCAGACCCGCGCTCAAGTACCCTATCCAGAGTTTTTTGCGCAGATCACTGTTGGAGGTCAATGCCAGATTTGCCTCGGCCAACATGGCGCTACGAGTCGAATCGCTTAACCAGGTGAATGCGTCACCGCTGATCGCGACGTTGCTGTGGTTGATCATCCGGTGATCGCTGTGTCCCCAACTGCTCACCAGACGGGTCATCAGATCATTCAGTTTTTCGCTCATCTGATTGCGGTCAGTCAGCGAAAAGCGGTTCATGAAAACCTTGCGCTTATCCTCGGTGTTCATCTGTTCAAGCATCCACCAGTGCAGATCCGCTTCATCTTCCATCAACCGAAAGGGTTGAGCTTCGCCGGGTAGGTAGAGGGTTTGCCGGCCATTGTCCTCAACCAGACGCAGCACTTGGGTGGCGACATGACCATCGAGATCCAACACGCGCACATCACCACTCACCGGGTGCGTGGCTTGTAGCATTTGAAGGGTGACGGGCCAGGTAATGGGCCCTGCCACCGAGTCGATTACGCGCTGAAAATCAGTGCCGTCAAGTTGACCTTTTTGCAGCGCCTGTACCGCCAGGCTGAGGAAGTTGCACTTGGCCAGCGTCCGGAAATCGTTCCACGAGGACTGCCAGAAAGTGGTCAGCTGATGGGTGTAGCGCGTGCTGAAATCGATGTTCCAGAATGCATTCAGAACATCGCTACCCAGCAGCCTCACTTCATTATTCTGATTGAAGTTTTCAGCTTGCGGCCCGTCCGAGTAGAAGCCGCAGTACAGGCCCAGCAGATCGGCATTGTCCTGGTCGGTGGCGCGAAAGCGATGGATCACCAGTTGTGTGAGGGTCAACGATTCATATGGCTTTTCCAGCAGGTGTTCCCAACCGGTAAAGGTCAGATTGCTGCTCTGCGCTGCCCTGAATCTGTGGAAATAGATAAGGTCCGGATCGATGCCCGAAAGTCCTTTATCGATAAGCAGTTGTAGTGCGACCTGGCGGGCCGCATCCAACAGGCTGGGACAAGCTTGTACGAGTGTTGTTGCGATTGCCTTGAGGCTGGCCTTGTCTGCTGCGTTCGGCAACAGGCGGCGTTCGGGGGCGTTCATGCACTTCTCCATCCTTGGGGAAAAACGAAGATCGAGCATGATCGATCTGCTCAGGGGGGATGCATTACATATGTATTGCTTATCGCAGGGCCGATGGGTGGAATGATCCCGCTGCACTTCGATGTGCGTATTGCGTGACTGAAAACCCCTGGCACACGACAGGGGCTTTTCGTTCTGGCTCGGCCGTTAATCCGGGAGGCGGCTTTGTAAGGTCAGGCCCATTTCGATCAATCGATTAGACATGGCCTCGATGCTGGCGAACCGGATATCGTTCACTTGTGGCCATGACGGGCGGTGCAAAGAAACGCCTCCGTCCGCCAGTAGAACCAGGCGCGTTCGCACGAGTATGCCCTGCTTGCTGCGGTGCACCACGGTGTAGGTGTCTGCGATTTTGTTGATGATGAACATGCCACGTCTGTGCAATAAGTTCTCTAACGCATCCTCCGTCCAGTTCATTGGTTCGGCTGGCATTCGCACGCGCAAATCAGCACGAAGAACATCATGATTGCCCTGTGCGGCAGCACCGTTTGGAAACGAACCTCGACGCACTTCGATACCCGGATCAACGTCGATATCCATGATCGTTCCCACTCCAACTTCCTCGATCCGCACACCGATGCCGCCCTTTATTTCGCTGATACCGGCAAGGCCTCTGAGCGTGTTGGTGTTTTGTGCACCGATCAGCACGATCCACTTTTTCGGGCTGTTGAGGTAGGTGTCGCCCGTCATGATGTCGCTCGCCAGGTAGGTGCCGATCATTTGCTCGTCATAGGGCGAGAGAGGGGTCTTCATCTTGTAGCTTGCTGCGCAGTCGATGCCCTGGATGCGAACGCCATTCGCCTTGGCCGCCTTGACCAGCTCCAGCGCATTGAATCGCCCCGCCGGATCGGTGCCCAGGCTGGTCAGGTAGGTCTGCAGGTCAGCTGACATCGTGCCGGTGGTGAAGTAGCGGTTCAGGTCCACCTGAGCGAAGTCACTGAGCACACCCCGCAAGTAAAGGGTTTTTGCGTGCCTTGCCAGCGCCGGCATGTTTTCAATCATGAAGCGCATGCTGGCAATGCGGTCCAGGGTTTCACCCACCACCAACCCGGATGCGGATTCAAAGATGCGATCCACAAGATCGGAAATCGACATCTGCGCGCTGATTACAGGCACTGGCGGGCGGGGAGGCTGGGTGATCCATGGCAGATTGCTGAAAAATTTTCGCGCACCCGCCTGCAGCAGTTTGCGCTTGCTGAGCGCGTACCGTTCAAAGGGGTCACCCATGCTGAAACTGCCGTCGGCGTTGGGTATCAGTTGAGCGTGGGTTTCGTTCAGGTTCAGTGCCCAGCCTTTTATCGAGCGGCGTACCGTCGGTTCGATATCGTAGGCAGAGTTCACGATGCGCAGGGGGCGTGATATCTCAGTGGATGAATCCACCTCTGGTTGAACTGACGCCTCGGACGCTATCGGTTCAACGGTGTCGAGCGCGATATCGGGGGCGCACGGTTTGCCCATGCATTGGCCGCCGCCTCTGAGGCGCAGAGACTTCATCCGCTCCCAGGCACCTTCGGCATTCAGCCGCACCGGCAATGAATGAACAAACTGATTGGGACGCTCTGGATCGACGATAGCCCAATAACCGCCGTCGCCTGGTTCACCGAAATAACGCACGTAGTACGGATTGTCATTCATCAGGATGGCGAAAGGCGGATCGGTATCAAGTCGAAAGATACCCTGAAACTGTCCTGGATCACTTTGCACGTCCAGGCCGTCGAGTAATTCGTTGCACATGTATTTGTCAGGAATGGGCGGCGGTGCAGCGCTATCAGTCGGGGGCAACCACGGTGGCTCAATGGTCGGGGCGGTAACTGGCGGCTCATCGGCAATGCTGCTCTGCGGCTCATCAATGAGCGGAGCCGGTGGCTCCAATGCCGAGGCCGACTCGTTGAGGTCGGCCATTTCTGCCGCCTCGGCCGCTTCCACCTGAGCGCCAACCTCCAAAGCCGAGCCGGTGCCTTTGAGAAAAGGGATGTTGAACAACGCGTCAATGCCGCTGAGTACGGCGCCAAGCACCCCGGCCTTGCGTTCGCTGGTGGTTTTGCCGTTGATCACCTGATCGATGTTCAGCCCAGTGCTAGCAATACTGGCGCCAATCACTGGCAGCGCGATCGGCCACCCTGCAGCGGCCATCGGGCCAAACACCTTGAGGCCGGCGCTCAGATACCCGATCCACAGTTTTTTGCGCAGATCGCCATTGGACGTCAGAGCCAGGCTGGCTTCGGCAAACATCGCGCTGCGTGTCGCATCGCGTAACGCACTGAACGCATCACCACTGATCGCGAGGTTGTGTCGATTGATCAGATGATGATCGGCATGGCCCCAGGTGCTCACCAGCCGGTTCATCAGATCGGTGATGTTCTCGTTCATTTGCTGACGTTCAGCCAGTGGAAAGTGACTGAGGAAGCCCTGTCGGCGAGTGTCGTTATTCATCTGCTCAAGCACCCACCAGTGCTCGTCCGCCGGGGTTTGCTTCACGACGAAGGCCGTGGCTTCACCCGGCAGATAGACGATCTGTCGGCCCATCGGATCGACAAAGCGAAGAAGGTCGGTGGCCACATGACCATCGATATCGAAAGCGCGCACCTCACTGCTCACTGCGTGGCTGGATTGCAGCATCGCCAGGGTCACCGGCCAGGTGACTGACCCAATGACCGCTCCGACGATCCACTGGAAATCGCTGCCAGTCAGTTGCTTGAGATCGAGTGCCTGCACCGCCCGGCTGAGGAAATTGCTCTTCGCCAACGTGCGAAAATCATCGGCGTGTGCGTTCCAGAAAGCCGTCAGCTTGTCGGTGTAGCGCGTGCTGAAATCGATATCCCAGAAGGCGTTGAGCACCTCGTTTCCGTGCAGGCGAAATTCATTGTTGTGATCGAAATCTTCGGTCTCGGGGCCGTCCGTGTAGAAACCGGCGTAGAGGTCCAGGAGGTCGGCGTTGTCTTGGTCGGTGGCACGAAAGCGATGAATCACCAGTTGCGTGAGAGTCATCGATTCGTAGGGCTTTTCGCGGATGTGCTCCCAGCCGGTAAACGAGCGGGTACTGCTTTGTGCAGTTTTGAATCGATGGAAATAAATCCGATCCGGATCGGTCCCCGTGAGATTTTTACGCGCCAGCCACTCGCGGGCGACTTGATGTGCCTCGTCGTGAAGGCTGGGGCACATTTGTACGACAGTCGCAGCGATGGCTTTGAGGGACTCTTTATCTGCTGCATTCGGCAGAGGACGCTGTTCGGGCGATTTCATGCTTTCTCCATCCATGAGAAACGAAGGCCGAGCATGGCCGATTCGCTCAAGGGGAGTGCACTACATGGATACCGCACATTACTGAGGCAAACGTGCTGCGGTCAGCGGCGAGCCACGTCAGAGAAGTAGAACTTGTCCAGGGTGTGCCGGGATTCGGTGTACTCGAACTGCCGTCCGTCCTGCAGGAATGTCTGGTTGCTGACCACGATCACATGACTTTGGCCGTCGAGATCCAAGTGCAATTGGTCATCCTTGCTGCGCGGCACCGCTTCGATGGTGCGTTGGGCGTAGGCGATCTGCAGCTGCAGGGTCTGTTCGATATAGGCGTAGATCGATTGCTCGGCGATATCGAGGGACAGGCCGGGAATGACTTCGCTGACAAAGTGGTTGATGTCGAGGATGACCCGTTTGCCGTCGATCCGCCGCACGCGTTTGACCCGGGTTATCAGGCAGCCGGGCTCGGCCTTTATGTGCTCGAGAAGGGGGCCTTCGAGCGGAATCTGCGACAACTCGACAACTTCAGTGCTGACGTCGTTGCCCAGTCGCGGATAGGTTTCCTGAAAACTGACGATGCCACCGAGTTGAAACTCGATCGGATTGGTCGACAGGACGAACGTGCCTTTGCCATGGACTTTCTGGGCGAAACCGCGCTCCTGAAGCAGTTCGATGGCCTTGCGTACGGTGCCGCGGCTGGCCTGATAGCTGTCCATCAATTCGGTTTCCGACGGCAGGCGGGCGCCGCGTTCCAGGCGTTCGGTCGTGATGCTGGCCAGCAGATCGCTATAGATCTGGTTGTATTTACTCATGGATGGGGCTCGATGCCGGCTGTGCTCAAAGCTTCGAACCTTAAGGGCAGGGTAGGGCTTTGTCCATGTAGGGATTGGAAATCGACTAAGGGCACGGTAGGAAATTTCCCCGCTGGTCCGGCAAAAACATACAAAAAAAAACTCGTCTGTACGAGTTGTTGCATTAACTCGTACAGACGAGTACTTTTCGCTTCGGCGTGCTGCCAATAACAATAATCCACAGCGGAAGAACTAGCATGAGCCACGACTATCCGAACATCGCCAGGGAACTGCTGCAAAGCCTTGGCGGCAGCGACAACCTCGAGCAGGCCGCGCATTGCGTCACGCGGTTGCGACTGGCCCTGAAGAATCCCGGTCTGGTCGACAGCGCCACGCTCAACCAGATCGATCTGGTCAAAGGCTCGTTCTTCACGGGTGGCCTGTATCAAGTGGTGATCGGTCCGGGCGAAGTAGAAAAGGTCTACGCCGAATTGCGCCGCCAGACCGGTCTCGCCGCATCGACCATCGCCGACGTCAAACAGAAAAGCGCCGAGAAGATCAACGCCATGCAGCGTCTGGTGCGAGTGTTTTCCGATGTGTTCATGCCGATCCTTCCCGCGCTGATCATTGCCGGCCTGCTGATGGGTATCAACAACCTGATCGGCGCGAAGGGCATGTTCATCGAGGGGCAGACCCTGCTGGATGCCTACCCGAAACTCGACGGGCTCTGGAGCCTGATCAACCTTATGGCCAATACCTCGTTCGTGTTTCTGCCGGCGCTGGTGGGCTGGTCGGCGGCCAAGCGCTTTGGTGGCAGTGAAATCCTCGGCATCGTGCTCGGCCTGATGCTGGTTCACCCGGATCTTCTCAATGCCTGGAACTACGGCAAGGCCGTGGCCGGGCTGGACGGCCAGCAGATGCCGTACTTCGATATCCTCGGGCTGTTCCAGATCGAGAAGGTCGGTTACCAAGGTCAGATTCTGCCGATTCTGCTGGCGGCGTACGTCATGAGCGTCATTGAAAAATGGCTGCGGGCACGGGTGCCGAACGCGGTGCAACTGCTGGTGGTGCCGATCACCACCATCGTGGTTACCGGTGTGCTGGCGCTGGCGGTGATCGGCCCGGTAACCCGCCACATCGGCATCTACATCACCGAAGGTGTGGTCATGTTGTTTGATCTGGCGCCGATGGTCGGCGGGGCGATTTTCGGCTTGCTGTATGCGCCACTGGTCATCACCGGCATGCACCACATGTTCCTGGCGGTCGATCTGCAGTTGATCTCGACCCAGGGCGGCACCTTTATCTGGCCGATGATCGTCATGTCCAACCTCGCGCAGGGCAGTGCTGCGTTAGCGGTGTTCTATATGACGCGCAATGCGCGGGACAAAAGCATGGCTTCGACCTCGGCCATTTCCGCGTATTTCGGCATCACTGAGCCGGCCATGTTCGGCGTCAATCTGCGCTACAAGTTTCCGTTCTATGCGGCGCTGACCGGTTCGGCGCTGGGCTGCATCTTCCTGTCACTGAACAAGGTTCAGGCCTCGGCCATCGGCGTCGGTGGCCTGCCCGGTTTCATCTCGATCATCCCGCAGTTCATCCCGATGTTTGTGTTCGGGATGGTCATCGCCATGGTGGTGCCATTCGTTCTGACCTGTGCACTGAGCATGAAGATTGTCCGGCCTGGATATCGGGTTGCCTGACGCGTCCACTTATTGAAGGAGTCCTGCCATGCAAGACTGGCAACGTTCGGTGATCTACCAGATCTACCCGAAGAGTTTTCACAGCCACGCCGGCAACCCGACAGGGGATTTGCTCGGTGTTGTGGCCAAGCTCGATTATCTGCAATGGCTGGGTGTCGAGTACTTGTGGATCACGCCGTTCCTGCGCTCGCCGCAACGTGACAACGGTTACGACATCAGCGATTACTACGCGATCGACCCGAGTTACGGCAGCATGGCCGACTGTGAGTTGTTGATCGCCGAAGCCGGCAAGCGCGGGATCAAGTTGATGCTCGATATCGTGGTCAACCACACCTCGATCGAGCACGTCTGGTTCCAGCAGGCGCGCAGCAGCCTCGACAATCCCTACCGCGACTTCTATATCTGGCGCGATCAGCCGAACAACTGGGAATCCAAGTTCGGCGGCTCCGCCTGGGAGTACGAGGCCCAGACCGGCCAATACTTCCTGCACCTGTTCGATCACACCCAGGCCGACCTGAATTGGGACAACCCCAACGTGCGCGCCGAAGTGTTCAAAATGATGCGTTTCTGGCGGGACAAGGGCGTGGGTGGTTTCCGTCTGGATGTCATCAACCTGATCTCCAAGCCTGCCGATTTTCCCGAAGACGACAGCGACGGTCGACGCTTTTACACCGACGGTCCGAACGTCCATGAATACTTGCAGCAGATGCACCGCGAAGTCTTCGAAGGGCACGACCTGATCAACGTCGGCGAGATGTCATCGACCCGCCTCGAACACTGCATTCGCTATTCGAATCCGCAATCGAAAGAGTTGTCGATGACGTTCAATTTTCATCATTTGAAAGTTGATTATCCGAACCTGCAAAAGTGGGTTCGTGCCGATTTCGATTTTCTGCAGCTCAAGCAGATTCTGTCCGACTGGCAGACCGGTATGCAGGCTGGTGGTGGCTGGAATGCGCTGTTCTGGTGTAACCACGATCAGCCACGTGTGGTCTCACGCTTCGGTGACGACGGCGAGTATCGGGAGATCTCGGCAAAGATGCTCGGCACCGCGCTGCACTTCCTGCAGGGCACGCCGTTCGTGTATCAGGGCGAAGAGCTGGGGATGACCAACCCAGGGTTCGAGCATATCGATCAGTACCGTGATGTCGAAACGCTTAACATCTTCCGGCTCAAGCGCGACGCCGGTAGCAGTGACGCCGATAACATGGCGGCGATCATGCAGAAGTCCCGGGACAACGGGCGTACGCCGATGCACTGGAACGCTGAACCGCATGGCGGTTTCAGTCGTGGCGAGCCGTGGATCGGAGTGCCGGCCAATGTTGCGCAGATCAACGTTGCCAACCAGCTCGACGACCCGCAATCGGTGCTGCATCACTACCGCCGTTTGATCGCGTTACGGCGCACAGAAACGTTGATTTCCGACGGTGTCTATCGACAGTTATTGCCCGAGCACAAGCAAGTCTGGGCTTACCTTCGCGAAGGAAGGGGCGAGCGCCTGCTGGTGGTGAACAACTTCTATGGCACGCCGTGTGAGATCGAACTGCCGCTCGTGATCGACGAGACGCAGAGCCAGCGGTTGCTGATCAGCAACTACCCGGACTGCCCGCGGCGCAAGCGACAGTTGACGTTGCGACCTTACGAATCGTTCGTCCTGCACCTGATCGATCACTGATACCTCACTAAAAAGCCGACGTTTAAAAAACACGCAGAGCCCTGCGCGGGGGAGTTTTGCGAGCGAATTCATGCAAACACACAATAAAAATAATGGGGTGGCTTATGAAAACAACAATAAATCGCAGCCTTGCAGTCGCAGGTATTTGCCTTGCGTTACCACAGACTTCACAAGCGCTGGAGTTCGGGGGGTACTTGCGCAGCGGTGTCGGCAACTCGACCAAGGGCGGTGGCCAATCGTGTTTCCAGTTACCGGGGGCGCAGACGAAATACCGTTTGGGCAACGAATGCGAACAGTACGGCGAGCTTGAGCTGCGCCAGGATTTGTACACCCTCGACGACGGCTCGGTGCTCAGCGTCGATGGCATGGCCTCGCTGTACAACCGCTACAACCGCAGCCCCACGTTCAACGAGGATAACGGCTCGATTCGCCTGCCACAGGCCTACGCGCAATGGTCGAACATGCCCGCGCTCAATGGCGGTTCGCTGTGGGCCGGGCGCCGTTACTACAAGCGTAATGACATCCACATTTCCGACTTCTACTACTGGAACCAGAGCGCCACGGGCGGCGGTGTCGAGGACGTGCTGATCGGCGACCTGAAATACAGCTACGCCTTTTCGCGCAAGGACAACCTGTACCAGAAGGACTACATCAACCGTCACGACTTCAACGTGGCCGGTTTCAATACCAACCCGGGCGGTGAGCTTGAATTCGGCTTGAGCTACATCGACAAACCCGACAGCCGCGATGCCCACCGTGGCTGGGCGATCACCACCCAGCATGTGCAAAAGGGTTTTCTCGGCGGCAAGAACAAACTGGCCCTGCAATACGGTGAGGGGCCGGGTACCGGACTCGGCTACACCGGCAACGTCAAACTGGACGACAGCAACAAAAGTTATCGGGTCGTGGAGTTTTTTGACTGGCAGGTGACGCCGCGCTTTGGCGGACAATTCGAGGCGGTGTATCAGAAGGACATTCGCCCGGACGGTGCTGATCAGAACTGGATGTCACTGGGCGTGCGCCCGGCCTATGCGCTCACCGAACAACTCAAACTGGTGACCGAGCTGGGCCATGATCAAGTCGAAGCTCCTGGCGGTACGCGCAAACTGAGCAAGTTTACGATTGCCCCGACCTGGTCTCCCAAAGGCCCTGAATTCTGGGCGCGCCCCGAGGTGCGTCTGTATTACACCTATGCCACCTGGAACGAGGCGGCCAAACGGGCGGCCAACGAACTGGCCAAAGGCTCGGCGCTATCGGACACCGGTGCCTTTGGCACCGCACGCCACGGGGCGAACGTCGGATTGCAGGTCGAATACTGGTGGAAATAAGCGATGCTGGTGGGGCGTTGCGCTCCATGGGCACTTCAAAGAATAAAACCGCAGGTGACGTCATGGCCACATCTCAACCCTTGCAACTGCTGGCGCCTTTGGCTGGCGTACTGATACCGCTGGATCAAGTGCCGGATCAGGTGTTTTCCAGCCGCGTGATCGGCGACGGTCTGTGCATCGACCCGACTTCGTCAACGCTGTGCGCGCCGCTGGCCGGGGTGATCAGCAACGTGCAGGCCAGCGGGCATGCCGTAAGCATCACCGATGACCAAGGCGTTCAGGTGTTGCTGCACATCGGTCTTGATACGGTGAACCTCGCCGGTCAGGGGTTCACCCGATTGGTTGAAGAAGGTCAGCGGGTGGAATTCGGTCAGGCACTGATCGAATTCGATGCCGACTACATCGCTTTGCATGCCCGCAGTTTGATGACGCTGATGCTGGTGGTCAGCGGCGAGCCTTTCACTTGGCTGACCGCGCCAACCGGTCTGGTCGAAACCGGCCAGCCATTGCTGAGCCTCGCCAGTGCAGAAACAACCGCCGAGGAGCCTGCGGCGCCAGAAGGCGAAGCGTTTTTCTCCCGGTTTTTGAAATTGCCCAATCCCAATGGCCTGCATGCGCGTCCGGCAGCGGTTTTCGCCCAAGCGGCAAAGGGTTTTGCAGCAAAAATCCATTTGCACAAACAACAGGCCGAAGCCAACGCCAAATCTCTGGTGGCGATCATGGCGCTGCAGACCGCTTTGGGTGACAGCGTGCGGGTCAGTGCAGTGGGCGAAGATGCTGAGGCTGCGATCAGTGCGCTCTCCCGGTTGCTGGCCGAGGGTTGTGGTGAGGCGGTGACCGCGCTGCCGGCGGAGGTTCAAGTCGAGACCATCGAGCCTGAGAGTCCGGGTGTTTTGCTGGGGGTCTGCGCTTCACCGGGTTCGGCGTTGGGACGAGTGATGCAGGTCACCGAGTCGACGCTCGACGTGAGCGAATTTGGTGCCGGCCCGGCTATCGAACAGGAGGCTTTGGCCAATGCTCTGATCGAGGCGGATATGGCCTTGCAGCATTTGCGCGATACCGCCACCGGCGAGGCCAAGGCCGAGATCTTCAAGGCGCATCAGGAGCTGCTCGAAGATCCGAGCCTGCTCGATCAGGCCCAGGCGTTGATTGCCGAGGGCAAAAGCGCCGCGTTTGCCTGGCGCGCCGCCACCGAGACAACAGCGACACTTTTCCAGCAACTCGGCAGTGCGTTGCTGGCCGAAAGGGCGGCGGATCTGGCTGACGTCGGCCAGCGCGTACTGAAACTGATCCTCGGGATTCGCGAGCATGCGCTGGAGCTGCCGGCCGGGACCATTCTGATTGCCGATCAACTGACACCGTCACAGACGGCCGGGCTCGATACGAGCAAAGTGCTGGGATTCGCCACGGTCGGCGGTGGTGCAACCAGTCACGTGGCTATTCTGGCGCGGGCTTGTGGTTTACCGGCAATCTGCGGGATGCCTGTGCAGATGCTGGCGTTGGCCAACGGTTCACAGGTGTTGATCGATGCCGACAAGGGCGAGTTACAGGTGCATCCGGACGCCGTGGCGATCAATCAATGGCAGGCCAGGCACGAGCAACAACACCAACGCCGTCAGCACGAACACGCGCAGGCAACACTGGCGGCCCGTACCCGCGACGGGCATCACATCGAAGTGACCGCCAACGTCGCTTCGCTGAGCGAGACTGAACAAGCGATGGGCCTGGGCGGTGCGGGCGTGGGGCTTTTACGCTCGGAGTTTCTTTATCTGGATCGCAACCACGCACCGACTGGCGACGAACAAGTGTCGACCTACAGCGCCATCGCCCGGGCCGTGGGGCCGTCGCACAATCTGGTGGTGCGCACACTGGATGTCGGCGGTGACAAACCACTGACCTACGTGCCAATGGACAGCGAAACCAATCCATTTCTCGGGTTGCGCGGGATCCGCCTGTGTCTGGAGCGCCCGCAGCTGTTGCGCGAGCAATTCCGGGCGATCCTTGGCAGTGTCGGTCTGACCCGCCTGCACATCATGTTGCCGATGGTCACGCAGCTCTCGGAGCTGCATCAGGCTCGGCAGATGCTGGAGCAGGAAGCGCTGGCGCTGGGCCTGGTCGAGCTGCCGAAACTGGGGATCATGATCGAAGTGCCGGCGGCGGCATTGATGGCCGATCTGTTTGCGCCGCACGTGGATTTCTTTTCGATCGGCACCAACGATCTCACCCAATACACCTTGGCCATGGATCGCGATCATCCGCGTCTGGCCAGTCAGGCCGACAGCTTTCATCCCTCGGTATTGCGCCTGATCGCCATGACCGTGAAAGCCGCGCATGCCTACGGCAAATGGGTCGGTGTGTGTGGGGCGATGGCCTCCGAACGTCTGGCCGTGCCGTTGTTGCTCGGGTTAGGCGTAGATGAGCTGTCGGTCAGCGTGCCGCAAATACCGGCGATCAAAGCCGCAGTGCGCGAGGTGCATCTGCTCGACTGCAAAGCCATCGCCGAGCAGGTGCAGGGGCTGGAAAGCGCTGAAGAAGTGCGCGAGGCGCTGCGCCTGTATCACGAGGCGACGGTCGATACTCTACGGGTTCTGGAGAACTGAACATGTTCGATAAATTGCAGAAAGCCTTCTGGAAAGCGCTGACCCCTGATCTGGTAGTGGATGATCCGAACGTGCAGGCCGTACCTGTCGAGGGGCTGAGTGCGCAGATCGTGGTGGCGCTGGGGGGAGTGGATAACCTCGAATCGCAACAACCGGCGGCGTTGACCCGAGTGCGAGTGACGTTGCGCGATGTCTCGCGCATGGATCGCCAGGCGTTGAGCGATGCCGGTGTCGCCGGCGTCATGCCGTTGGAGGGCGGTGTGGTGCACCTGATTACCGGCCTGCGACCTCAAGCCGATTGACGATGTGCGGCCTCAGGTCGCCCTTACTGTTTCGCAATTGCAGGTGTATCGTATTCGCCTTTTACGGGCCTTCAGGGTCCGTCGCTGATACGTGAGGTAGTTGAGTTCATGTCCTTTACCCGTCGCCAAATCCTCGGTGGCCTGGCCGGTCTTGTTGTCGTTGGCGTGGGAGCGGGGGGCGCGTCGCGTTACTGGCTGGGCAAAATGGCTGACGCTGAGGCTGGTCACGACTATGAGCTGATCGCCGCGCCACTGGACGTCGAACTGGTGCCGGGGCACAAGACCGAAGCCTGGGCGTTCGGCCCGTCGGCGCCGGGCACCGAGTTGCGCGTGCGTCAGGGTGAATGGCTGCGGGTGCGCTTCATCAATCACCTGCCGGTGGCGACCACCATTCACTGGCATGGCATTCGCCTGCCGCTGGAAATGGACGGCGTGCCTTACGTGTCGCAGTTGCCGGTGCTGCCGGGCGAATACTTCGACTACAAATTCCGTGTGCCGGACGCCGGCAGCTACTGGTATCACCCGCATGTCAGCAGCAGCGAAGAACTCGGTCGCGGGTTGGTCGGGCCGCTGATCATCGAAGAGCGCGAACCGACCGGTTTCAAGTACGAAAAGACCCTGAGCCTGAAAAACTGGCACATCGACGACGAAGGCAAATTCGTCGAATTCAGCATCCCGCGTGAGGCCGCGCGTGGCGGTACGGCGGGGCGGCTGTCGACCATCAACGGCGTGCCGTTGCCAGTGATCGAATTACCGGCCGGGCAGATCACGCGAGTGCGACTGCTCAACCTCGATAACACCCTGACGTATCGCATCAACATCCCGGGTGTCGAAGCGAAGATCTATGCGCTGGACGGCAACCCGGTCGAACCACGGCCGCTGGGCAAGGAATACTGGCTTGGCCCGGGCATGCGTATTTGCCTGGCGATCAAGGCGCCAGCGGCTGGCGAAGAACTGTCGCTGCGCAACGGCCCGGTTCGACTGGGCACCTTGCGTTCGGTGGCCAACACCGACGCCCCGACTGAATGGCCGAAAGCCTTGCCGGCCAATCCGGTGGCCGAGCCGGATCTGGCGAATGCCGAGAAACTCAACTTCAATTTCGAATGGGTCGGGTCGGTGTCGGTCAATGTCGACAACGGCAAGCCGCCAAGTCTGTGGCAGATCAACGGCAAGGCCTGGGACATCACCGACAAGACCTGTGCCGATCGGCCGATTGCCAGTCTGAAACTGGGCCAGAGCTATATTTTCGAATTGAAGAACATGACGCAGTATCAGCACCCGATCCATTTGCACGGCATGAGCTTCAAGGTGATTGCGTCGAACCGGCACAAGATCATTCCGTACTTCACCGACACCTATCTGCTGGGCAAGAACGAGCGCGCGCAAGTGGCGCTGGTGGCTGATAACCCGGGGGTATGGATGTTCCATTGCCATGTGATCGACCACATGGAAACCGGCCTGATGGCCGCCATCGAGGTGAAGTGATGCGCCAGATTCGCCCCGCAGCGATCATCGACCGCAGCCGTGATCGCGATTTCATGCGCGAAGCCCTGGCCCTCGCCGCGCAAGGCGCAGCCCTCGGCGAAGTGCCGGTGGGTGCGGTGCTAGTGCAGGATGGCGAAATTATCGGGCGCGGTTTCAATTGCCCGATCACCGGAAGCGACCCCAGCGCCCACGCAGAAATGGTCGCGATCCGCGCCGCTGCTCAAGCCGTGAACAACTATCGCCTGCCGGGCAGCACGCTGTACGTGACGCTGGAACCGTGCAGCATGTGTGCCGGGTTGATCGTGCATTCTCGGGTGGCGCGGGTGGTGTATGGCGCACTGGAGCCGAAGGCCGGGATTGTGCAGAGTCAGGGGCAGTTTTTTACCCAGGGCTTTTTGAATCATCGGGTGTTGTATGAAGGCGGGGTGCTGGCGGAGGAGTGTGGGGCGGTTTTGACTGAGTTCTTCAGAGCCCGCCGAGCCAAAAGCCCCTCACCCTAGCCCTCTCCCAGAGGGAGAGGGGACTGACCGAGGTGATTGGCAGAGGTGCGGCGACCGGGATATCGAGTCGAGTTGAACTCGGATCCTGAAACGCCCAAAGATCGGCTCCCTCTCCCTGGGGAGAGGGCTGGGGTGAGGGGTGGGCTCACCGCGGTGTTAGGGAGTTTTAGTCACTTGCGGGCGACGATGACCGCCCGCATCGGCGCCGGCAGCCCTTCGATGGTCTTGCTGTGATCCTCAGGATCCAGGAAGTCGCTCAGCGACTGATACTTCATCCATTCGGTGCCGCGCTGTTCCTCGACCGTTGTCGTACTCACATCGACGCAACGAATGTCAGTGAAGCCGGCGCGGCGCAGCCACAGTTCCAATGCAGGCACCGACGGCAGGAACCACACGTTGCGCATCTGCGCGTAGCGGTCTTCCGGCACCAGCACCTGATGTTTGTCGCCTTCAACCACCAGTGTTTCCAGTACCAGTTCGCCACCCTTGACCAGGCAGTCCTTCAGCGCCAGCAAATGCTCGATCGGCGAACGGCGGTGGTAGAACACGCCCATGGAAAACACCGTGTCGAAACCTTCAAGGTTTGGCGGCAGGTCTTCAAACGGGAACGGCAGGTGCCAGGCGTTTGGTTCGGACAGGTAACGTTGCACGGCCTGGAATTGGCAGAAGAACAGCCAGTTCGGGTCGACACCGATCACGCTGTTCGCGCCGGCGCCGAGCATGCGCCACATGTAATAGCCATTGCCGCAACCGACATCGAGGATGCGCTTGCCCTTTAGGTCCAGATGCGGAGACACCCGTGACCACTTCCAGTCCGAACGCCATTCGGTGTCGACGTGCACGCCGAACAAATCAAACGGCCCCTTGCGCCATGGCGACAGGCCCATCAGTGCGGTGTGCATTTGCGCGCGGGTTTCATCGTCGCAATCGGTGTCGAGTTTCAAGCCGTTGAGCAGATCGACTTCGCTCGGCTGGATCTTCGGCAAGGCGTCCAGCGCACTTTGCCAGCGCTCCAGATCACCGTGGCCTTTCTCCATTTTCTTGTCGAGTTGCGCTTGCAGGGTGTTGGCCCATTCGGCCAGCGGTGTACCG
Organism: Pseudomonas sp. N40(2020); assembly: GCF_014472415.1. Taxonomy (GTDB): domain Bacteria; phylum Pseudomonadota; class Gammaproteobacteria; order Pseudomonadales; family Pseudomonadaceae; genus Aquipseudomonas. The sequence goes on along the minus strand of NZ_JACSZV010000044.1, from coordinate 7,382 downwards.
GTCAGACGGCGGGCGAGGGGGGACAGATCAATCATGGCAAGGCAATCAACGAGGCAAAGTTAAGACACTGGAACCACGGCACGACTTTCGAGAACCCGGCGGCCAAGAGGCGTTCGCGGTGTTCTTCGAGGCTGTCGGGCTTCATGACATTTTCGATGGCGCTGCGCTTCTGGGCGATTTCCAGTTCGCTGTAGCCGTTGGCGCGTTTGAACGCGACGTGCAGATCGGTGAGCAAGGCGTGTTCTTCGGCATCGTTGAAGCGCAGCTTTTCCGAGAGAATCAATGCGCCGCCGGGCAGCAACGATTGGCGGATACGCGACAGCAGCGCGGTGCGCTGATCCGGAGCGATAAATTGCAGCGTGAAGTTCAGCGCCACCACCGAAGCAGGCTGGAAGTCGAGCGCGAGGATATCGCCTTCGATCACTTCGACCGGCAGCAACTCCTGGAACATCGAGTTCTGGCCATTGAGGTATTCGCGGCAACGCTCGACCATCGCCGCCGAGTTATCCACAGCGATCACTCGGCAACCGTCGGTGCGCACATGGCGGCGCAGCGCTTGAGTCACTGCACCGAGCGAGGCGCCGAGGTCGTAGAGCACGCTGTTTGGCTGGGCAAATTGCGCAGCGAGCACGCCGAGGTTTTCGACGATGGTCGGGTAACCCGGCACCGAGCGCTTGATCATGTCCGGGAACACCCGCACCACGTCTTCGTTGAAGGCGAAGTCAGGCACCTGGGCCAACGGCTGGGCGAAAATGCGATCGGGTTCTTTGCTCACGGCGGTTTCCGGCGGTGTCGGTGGAAAAGGCCGGCATTTTAGCCAAAGTGGCGCGGGGATGCGCGGGTTGTCTGATAAACCGCGAGGGCGACGTCAGACGCAGGTGCGTTTGGTCTGAGAGAACGCCGACGCCGCGATGCCCCACTGCCCTAGCCAATAGCTGAGGATGATGATGTACGGCGCGGCATTGAACGGCGCGACGAAGCGGTTGATGCCGATCACGCTGTCGGAGAACACGAACGCCACTGCACCTGCCGCAGCCAGCAACGCCGAACGCTTCGGCACATCAGTTCCCAGGCGAGCGAGGGCGCGCCAGAGCATCGCGCTGATGGCGGTGCCGTAAACAATCACAGGAATCAGCAATGGCCCGAGTCCGCTGGAAATCAGAATGCCCAGCAGCACCGCGCCGACAGCGACGGCGAGCACCAACGGCAACAGCGCCAGACGTTTGCAATCGCTGAGGTAAGCCTTGAGGTACGCCAGATGTGCAACCAGAAACGCACCGAGGCCAAATACAAACAAATCCCCCGGCCACGCGAGCAACACATCGCCGAGCAGCGAGAAAATCAGTCCAAGGCTGATCCAGCGCCGATAGTCGCTGGGCGGCGCGTCGTGTAGCCAGCCGAGCAGCGCCAGCACCGGTAACGGTTTGACCAGCAGGCAAAGCAGCGTCGCGTGGGTGCTCACACCGTAGAGAAAAGTCACCGCGCCCATCAGCGCCAGAATCAGCCAGCCCACGATCAGTTCACCGAAATGGCGCAGTCAAAGGTTTCCACCGGCAACACTTCCGGTGCCCACGGCTGTTGCGAGGTCAAGCGCAGACGCCCGGTGCCGGGGGCGAAGGCCTGGAAGCGCCACGTCGAAAGGCCGGCAGCGCCGACGACGCCGGCATCTTCCGGGTTGCTGTAAACCTCGGGGCTGAGCGCACGCAACACGCCACCGGCCGAGTCCTGAATGGCCCAGCGATAACCCGTGGTCGGGTTGCTGGGCAGCATCACGATCAGGTTTTGCCCGTTGGTCAGGCGCACGGGGCATTCGCTCTGTTTTTCCACAGTCACGTTGTGTTTCGGCTGCGTGGCGCAGGCGGCCAGCAAGGAAAGGGCGAGGGGGACAAACAGGCGAGTGGGGGACATAAGGTCAGCGGCTCCGGCGTTTACGACGAACGGCGAGCATAACTGAAGATGAGACAAAGTGTGACAGTCAGGGGAGGGGTTGTCAGGACTGACGCCTTCGCGAGCAGGCTCGCTCCCACAGTGGGCAGCGGTGTTCACAATTTCTGTGTTCACTGCACAACCCTGTGGGAGCGAGCCTGCTCGCGAAAGCGGTAGAGCCGGCGCTACCGAGTTATCAGAAGAGCACCTTCGCCACATCAGCAAAGCGCTTGGCAAAGTGCACGGTAATACCTTCCTTCAAATACTCCGGCAATTCGTCGAAGTTACCCCGGTTCGGCTCCGGCAAAATCAGTTCGAAAATCTTCTGCCGCCGCGCCGCAATCACCTTTTCGCGCACCCCGCCAATCGGCAGCACATGCCCGGTCAGCGTTAACTCGCCGGTCATCGCCACGCCTTTTTTCGGCGCTTGATTACGCGCGAGTGAGAGCAGGGCACTGGCCATGGTCACGCCGGCGCTCGGGCCGTCCTTTGGGGTCGCGCCTTCTGGCACGTGCAGGTGGACGAAGGCTTCGTCGAAGAACTTCGCGTCTCCACCAAATTGCTTGAGGTTCGAGCTGACATAGCTGTAGGCGATCTCCGCCGATTCCTTCATCACATCACCCAGTTGCCCGGTGAGTTTGAAACCACGGTTGAGCGTGTGAATCCGCGTCGCTTCGATCGGCAATGTGGCGCCGCCCATGCTGGTCCACGCCAGACCGGTGATAACGCCAGTGCCGGACAGCACTTGTTCATTGCGGAACACTGGATGGCCCAGCGAGGCTTCCAGATCTTTCGGCCCGAGTTTGATCACCGCTTTCGGCTCGTCGATCAGCTTCATCACCGCTTTACGCACCAGTTTGCCCAGTTGTTTCTCCAACTGACGCACGCCGGCTTCACGGGCGTAACCGTCGATCAAGGCTTTGAGGGCGCTGTCGCTGATGCTCAGGCTGCCCTTGGACACGCCGGCCTTTTCCAGCAGTTTCGGCCACAGGTGACGCTTGGCGATGGCAACTTTTTCTTCGGTGATGTAGCCCGACAGGCGAATCACTTCCATCCGGTCCAGCAATGGGCCAGGGATCGAATCCAATGTGTTGGCGGTGCAGACGAACAGGACTTTCGACAGGTCCATGCGCAGGTCGAGGTAGTGGTCGAGGAATTCGACGTTCTGCTCCGGGTCGAGGGTTTCCAGCAGCGCCGAGGCCGGGTCGCCCTGGTAGCTCTGGCCCATCTTGTCGATCTCGTCGAGCATGATCACCGGGTTCATCACTTCGACGTCTTTCAACGCCTGCACCAGTTTGCCCGGCTGCGCGCCGATGTAGGTGCGGCGGTGGCCCTTGATCTCGGCTTCGTCGCGCATGCCGCCGAGGCTGAAGCGGTAGAACGGTCGGCCGAGGGATTCGGCGATGGATTTACCGACGCTGGTTTTACCCACGCCCGGCGGGCCAACCAGCAGCACGATGGAACCGCTGATTTCGCCTTTGTAAGCACCGACGGCGAGGAATTCGAGGATGCGATCCTTGATGTCGTCGAGGCCGGCGTGGTGTTTGTCGAGGACTTTGCGTGCGTGCTTGAGGTCGAGTTTGTCTTCGCCGTACACGCCCCACGGCACCGAGGTCGCCCAGTCGAGGTAGTTGCGGGTGACCGCGTATTCCGGCGAGCCGGTTTCGAGGATCGACAGCTTGTGCATTTCTTCTTCGAGGCGCTTCTGCACCTGCGCCGGCAGGACTTTGCCTTCCAGACGCTGTTCGAACTGTTCGAGGTCGGCGCTGCGGTCATCCTTGGTCAGGCCGAGTTCCTGCTGGATGACTTTGAGTTGTTCTTTTAGGAAGAACTCGCGCTGATGCTCGCCGATCTTGCGGTTAACTTCCGCCGAGATCTCTTTTTGCAGGCGCGCGACTTCGACTTCCTTGCGCAGCATCGGCAGGACTTTTTCCATGCGCTTGAGCATCGGCACGCAGTCGAGCACTTCTTGCAGCTCGGGGCCGGTGGCGGACGTCAGGGCGGCGGCGAAGTCGGTCAGCGGCGACGGGTCGTTGGGGCTGAAGCGGTTGAGGTAGTTTTTCAGCTCTTCGCTGTACAGCGGGTTGAGCGGCAGCAGTTCCTTGATCGCGTTGATCAGCGCCATGCCGTAGGCCTTGACCTCGTCGGTCGGCTCGGTGGGCTGATGCGGGTATTCGACTTCGACCAGATACGGCGGGCGGTGGTGTTTGAGCCACGTTTTGATGCGTACGCGGCTCAGGCCCTGGGCGACGAACTGGAGTTTGCCGTTTTCGCGACTGGCGTGGTGCACTTTGACCAGGGTGCCGTATTGCGGCAATGCGTCGGTGTTGAAGTGGCGCGGGTCTTCCTGGGGGGTGTCCATGAAGAACAGGGCCAGGGAGTGGTGTTCGGATTTGCTGACCAGTTCGAGGGTTTCGGCCCAGGGTTCTTCGTTGACGATGACCGGCAGGACTTGGGCCGGGAAGAATGGGCGGTTGTGGATCGGGATGATGTAGACCTTGTCCGGCAGGTTCTGGCCGGGCAGGGCGAGGCCTTTGCCGGAGGCGGTGTGTTCGATGTGTTCGGCTTCGGTGTAGTCGTCGGGGCTTTCAGGGAATTCTTGCTGGTCGCTCATGGGGCACCTGCGCAATGGGGTATGGGTCTTAGATGGGGCAGGGCTTGGGTGGTTTCAATGGGGGGCGGTGTTTCTGCTTGTGTGTTCAGGGTTTTGACAGGGTTCACGCTTTGGACTTGGCGGCCTTTGGGCCGACCATGTTCTTGGGGTTTTGGGGGGTATATCCGTTTTTGCGGTGCCGCTGCTGGCGGTTTCGCTTTTACAGCGAGTCACTTTTGCAGACGCCCAAAAGTAACCAAAACGCTGGGCCCCGGCGTTCGGCCCGCTCGCTGGGGCTCGGGGTTCCTTCGTTACGGTGCTCATCCGGGGGCATCGCCTCCGGTTTGCTTCGCTGCACCTCCTCTCGATGTGTTCGACTTCGTCGAACGGCGCTGCGCGCCTACCCCCGGATGAACACCTTCACTCAGCCTGCCGAAGGGACCGGCACGTCAAAAGCTGCAGCCGAGCTAACGCTCATCCTGTTGAGTGGTGAGGAGCGCTCGCTTGGCTTTTGTTTTGTGGTGGGTTTGCCCACCACAGCCCTCTCCCTAGGGAGAGGAGGCCTATTTGTGGGCTTTTCAAAATCTGAGTTCGCCTCGGTATTTCACATCGGCGTACTTCTTTCAAACACCTTGGTCAGTCCCCTCTCCCTTTGGGAGAGGGTTAGGGTGAGGGGCTTTTCAGCTGTGTGTTGGGGATTGGGAGATTTCGTGGTTATCCAGTACGCGGTTCACCGCCAGTTCCGCCAGCATGATGATCTGCTGGATCGCCAAAATCGTGCGCCGCTGCGGGAGATCGATGTAGGCGGCGATGTCGCTGGTCATGAGGCTGGCTTGTGCCAGGGATTCGCAGGCATGTACCAGCAGGCTTTCGCTGTCTTGATCGGGCGCGACCTGGAACATGGTGCTGGGTTTGTGGAACCGCAAGGTGAGCGCGTTGGGTTTGAGGTAGTGGTCGAGGGCGCGTTCGGCGGCTTCGTGGAATTTCTTCGAATCGGGGGATTGGTAGGGCGAGGTGTCGTTGGTTTCTGGTGGATTGGGTGTGTGCTTTTTCATGGTGAAACTCCGAATGATAAGTGGGGCTGTCACTCTCAATCACCGCGATGCGACAGAGGGTGGCAGCTGTACGCGGGTTCGCGGACCGAGCCATTCGGCAATCTCGGCATACCCGAAGGTATCCCGCGCACAGCCACCATCAAACCAAACGAAAAGCACCTGGGCGCTCCAGTTTGGGCCGGCGATTATGCATCAAATCGAATGAACTGCTCGGGCCGCGACGCCCGTTCGCTGAATTTGCAGCGACCCACCGAGCCTATCCACCCGGTTTCCGACGCACAACCGACGCGACTTGTCGGAAATCTCTCGGCCAATTTCCATTCTGTAGGACACCACCCAATCCCCTGTAGGAGCTGCCGAATACTGCGATCTTTTGACTTTGATCTGCAAAAAACAAGATCAAAAGATCGCAGCCTTCGGCAGCTCCTACAGGGAGTCGGTGGCAACAAAAAAGGCGATGTCCCTCAAGAGACATCGCCTTCCTTTTAACCACCGCTAATACTTATTCCGACAGTTTGTACGCAATCACAGATTCACCCTCTTGCCTTGGCGCGATGCGATCTGAAATCTCTGTTTCAGCTGTGGAAAGCTGCAATCTTCGATTTTGAAGTTGTTCCCTATATCCAATTTCACGGTGGTTTATTTCGAATGTGTCTGATTACCTGTTATTTATGACAGTAGATAAATTGTCTGATCCATCGGAAATTGGGCCGGTGTTCTTGGGCCCAACAATTTGCACGCCCGAACTTTCTTCCTCAAGGAGTCAACCTGTGAGTTATACAGATTCGGACTATAAGGGTTACACCATTCGCGAATATTCCTTCGACACCCCAGGTCTGCGTTATCGGGTGATCTTTAGCGCAACAGAAGAGAGTTTGTTGCTTGAGACCCGCAAACAGGCCGAGCAATTGATCATTGATCGATTAGAACGGATGAAAAGTGGAGGGAAGGCTTTTTGACTCAGCCGGGTTGACGCTCACTCTATGTAGGAGTTGCCGAAGGCTGCGCTCTTTTGATTTTGCTTTTAAAAGACAAGATCAAAAGATCGCAGCCTTCGGCAGCTCCTACACAAGGTGGGTTGTCAGGTTTTTGCGGGGATTTCGTGGTTATCCAGTACGCGGTTTACCGCCAGTTCGGCGAGCATGATGATTTGCTGGATCGCCAAAATCGTGCGCCGCTGCGGGAGGTCGATGTAGGCGGCGATGTCGCTGCTCATCAGGCTGGCTTGTGCCAGTGATTCGCAGGCGTGGACCAGCAGGCTTTCGCTGTCTTGATCGGGCGCGACCTGGAACATGGTGCTGGGTTTGTGGAAGCGCAGGGTGAGTGCGTTGGGTTTGAGGTAGTGGTCGAGGGCGCGTTCGGCGGCTTCGTGGAATTTCTTCGAATCGGGGGATTGGTAGGGCGAGGTGTCGTTGGTTTCTGGCGGATTGGGTGTTGGCTTTTTCATTTGTTGCTCCTCAGGAATTGGGCCATTCCTCTAATTGCCGCGACGCAAAAAGAGGGGTGGTAGCTGTACGCGGGTTCGCGGACCGACCTGAGGCATTCGGCATACCCGAAGGTATCCCGCGTACAGCCACCATAAAACAAGCACTCGGGGTGCTGCTGTTAAGCGGCGGCAATTATGCCCCAGAAGTCGGGCCGCGACGCCCGTTCGCTGAATTTGCAGCGACCCCCAGAGCCTATCCAGCCGATTTCCGAGACACAACCGACGCGACTTGTCGGAAAACTCCGCGCAATTCCCGGCATCTGTAGGACAAGCACAATTCCTACAACCCCACACATTCCAACCTGTAGGAGCTGCCGAAGGC
>NZ_JACSZV010000043.1 GCF_014472415.1 Pseudomonas sp. N40(2020) | reverse complement strand
CTGCCGCAGGCTGCGATCTTGTTGATTGTTAAAAAAAAGGTCAAAAGATCGCAGCCTGCGGCAGCTCCTACATAGGGAAACAATCAAGGATTCACCATGATTCCCAACGAAGACCAAAACCAGATCCGCGACATGGCCCGGCAGTTTGCCGAGGAACGGCTCAAGCCGTTCGCCGCCGAGTGGGATCGCGAACACCGTTTCCCCAAAGAAGCCATCGGCGAAATGGCCGGACTGGGTTTTTTCGGCATGCTCGTGCCGGAACAGTGGGGCGGTTGCGACACCGGTTATCTCGCCTACGCCATGGCCCTGGAAGAAATCGCCGCCGGTGACGGCGCCTGCTCGACGATCATGAGCGTGCACAACTCGGTGGGTTGCGTGCCGATCCTCAAGTTCGGCAACGACGATCAGCGCGAACGTTTCCTCAAACCGCTGGCCAGCGGCGCGATGCTCGGTGCATTTGCCCTGACCGAACCTCAGGCTGGTTCCGATGCCAGCAGCCTGAAAACCCGCGCGCGCCTTGAAGGCGATCACTACGTGCTCAATGGCTGCAAACAGTTCATCACCTCCGGGCAAAACGCCGGGATCGTGATCGTGTTTGCCGTGACCGACCCGAGTGCCGGCAAACGCGGGATCACGGCGCTTATCGTGCCGACCGATTCACCAGGCTACAAAGTCGCCCGCGTCGAAGACAAACTCGGCCAGCACGCTTCGGACACCTGCCAGATTCTCTTCGAAGACGTCAAAGTGCCGGTGGCCAACCGATTGGGCGAGGAGGGCGAAGGTTACAAGATTGCCCTGGCCAACCTTGAAGGCGGCCGCGTCGGCATCGCTTCGCAAGCGGTGGGCATGGCCCGCGCCGCGTTCGAAGCGGCCCGTGACTACGCCCGCGAGCGCGACACCTTTGGCAAGCCGATCATCGAACACCAGGCCGTGGCGTTTCGCTTGGCCGACATGGCCACGCAAATCGCTGTCGCCCGGCAAATGGTGCATTACGCTGCCGCCCTGCGTGACAGCGGCCAGCCAGCGCTGGTCGAAGCCTCGATGGCCAAGCTGTTCGCCTCGGAGATGGCTGAGAAGGTCTGCTCTATGGCGTTGCAAACCCTCGGCGGTTACGGTTACCTCAACGACTTCCCGCTGGAGCGCATCTACCGCGACGTGCGTGTCTGCCAGATCTACGAAGGCACCAGCGACATCCAGCGCATGGTTATTTCGCGCAATCTCTGACAAGGAATCTTGCCCATGACTTACGAAACGATTCTGCTGGAAACCCATGGCCGCGTTGGCCTGATCACCCTGAACCGCCCGCAGGCGCTGAACGCCCTGAACGCGCAACTGGTCCGCGAAGTGAACACCGCGCTCGATAGCCTGGAGGCGGATTCAAACATCGGCTGTATCGTCATCACCGGCTCAAAAAAGGCTTTCGCTGCCGGTGCCGACATCAAGGAAATGGCCGAGCTGACGTATCCGCAGATCTACATGGACGACCTGTTCAGCGACAGCGATCGCGTGGCCAATCGCCGCAAACCGATGATCGCTGCAGTCAACGGTTTCGCTCTCGGTGGCGGCTGTGAACTGGCGTTGATGTGCGACTTCATTCTGGCGGGCGACAACGCCAAGTTCGGCCAGCCGGAGATCAATCTCGGCGTCTTGCCGGGCATGGGCGGCACCCAGCGCCTGACCCGAGCCGTGGGCAAGGCCAAGGCCATGGAAATGTGCCTGAGCGGGCGTTTGATCGATGCGGTGGAAGCCGAGCGCTGCGGCATCGTTGCGCGGATCGTGCCGAGTGATGAACTGCTGGATGAAGCGCTCAAGGTTGCCGCAGTGATCGCCAGCAAATCACTGCCGATTGCAATGATGGTCAAGGAGAGCGTCAACCGCGCGTTTGAGGTCAATCTGACTGAAGGCGTACGCTTCGAGCGCCGGGTGTTCCATGCGGCGTTTGCCACGCAGGATCAGAAGGAAGGCATGGCGGCGTTTGTGGCCAAGCGGCCGCCGGAGTTTAAGGGCAAGTAATGCAGCAGTCTTACTGACGTCATCGCTGGCAAGCCAGCTCCCACATTATCTTCGGTGTACACAACATTTGTGATCGACCGAAAACCTTGTGGGAGCTGGCTTGCCAGCGATGCTTTTGCTGTTAGATCTGGTAGTTCTTCAACTCCCGTGCAATTACCATCCGCTGAATCTCGCTCGACCCTTCATAGATCTGGGTAATCCGCGCATCGCGGTAGTACTTCTCGACCGGATAGTCCTCCAGATACCCATACCCGCCATGAATCTGAATTGCTGACGAACAGACCTTCTCGGCCATTTCCGAGGCAAACAGCTTGGCCTGTGACGCCTCCGACAGACACGGTTTGCCCGCCGTGCGCAGCCGCGCCGCGTGCAGGATCATCAGCCGTGCCGCATTCAATTGCATGTGCATGTCGGCCAGCAGGTTGGCGATGCTCTGGTGCTCGTTGATCGGTTTGCCGAACTGCACCCGGTCTCGCGAATAAGCCAGCGCCGCTTCAAACGCAGCACGGGCGATGCCCAAGGCTTGCGCGGCAATCCCGATGCGTCCGCCCTCAAGGTTGGACAGAGCAATCGCCAGGCCTTTGCCACGTTCGCCGAGCAGGTTGGCCTCGGGAATGCTGCAGTTGTTCAGCGTCACCGCGCAGGTGTCGGAGGCGCGGATTCCCATTTTGTGTTCGGTGCGATCAACGATGAAACCTGGGGTGTCGGTCGGCACCAGAAACGCCGAAATACCTTTCTTGCCCAGATCCGGATCGGTCACGGCAAACACGATTGCCAGTTTCGCCCGTTTGCCGTTGCTGACAAATTGCTTGGCGCCGTTGATTACCCACTGACCGTCGCGCAGTTCGGCGCGGGTGCGCAGATTGTGCGCTTCGGAGCCGGCCTGCGGTTCGGTCAGGCAAAAGCAGCCGATGGTTTGCCCGCTGGCCAGATCGGCCAGCCAGGTTTGTTTCTGTGCTTCGCTGCCATAGTTGAGCACTGGGCCACAGCCGACCGAGTTGTGAATGCTCATGAACGCGCCGGTCGCGCCGTCACCGGCGGAAATCTCTTCTACTGCCAGTGCGTAAGCCACGTAGTCGACATAGGTGCCGCCCCATTCTTCGGGGACGACCATGCCCAGCAGACCCAGTTCGCCCATCTTCGCCACGAGGGCGTCATCGATCCAGCCAGCCTTTTCCCAGGCTTGCGCGTGGGGCGCGATTTCGCCACGGGCAAAGTCCCGGGCCATGTCGCGGATCATTACTTGTTCTTCAGTCAGTTCGAGATCGTGCATGGCTCAGCTCCCGCTCTCATCAAAACCGTGGAAGAAACTCGCGATATGCGCAGCGTCCAGTGCGGCGAGAGTCGGCGGGTTCCAGCGTGGTGACTTGTCTTTGTCGATCAGCAGGGCGCGGACACCTTCGATCAGATCGCCACGGGCGAACCACTGGCGATCCAGGTGCAGCTCCAGAGCGAAGCAATGTTCCAGGCTCAGATGCCGGCCACGACGGAGCATTTCCAGGGTGACGGCCATGGCCAGCGGTGAGCGGGTTTCCAGCAGATCCGCCGTAGTGGTCGCCCATTCATGGCTGTCGGCGACGGTTACCACGCGCAATTGTTCAACCATGCTCGGCACATCCGGCAGGGCGAAGAAGTGGTCGATGGCCGGGCGCAAGGCCTGGAGCGGCGCACCGGGCAGGGTTTGCACGGCGTTTTTGGCCAGCAGACTCTGTAAATCCTTGAGCGGCGTGTCGTGCCATTCCAGGCCATCGAGTTGTTCATCGAGCGTGACGAGTTTGTTGCTGTCGATGTACCAATCGGCGAGGCCGCAATACAGCGCATCGGCCGCTCGAATCTGCACGCCACTGACGCCCAGATAAATCCCCAGCTCACCGGGAATGCGCGGCAGGAAGTAGCTGCCACCGACGTCCGGGAAATAACCGATGGCCACTTCCGGCATCGCCAGACGGCTCTTCTCGGTGACCACCCGCAGATCGGCGCCTTGCACCAGGCCCATGCCGCCGCCGAGGACGAACCCATCCATCAGTGCCAGCACCGGTTTGCGGTAGTGGTGGATCGTCAGGTCGAGGGCGTATTCCTCGACGAAGAATTCTTCGTGCAGCGTGTCGCCGCTTTTATAGCTGTCGTACAGGGAACGAATGTCGCCGCCGGCGCAGAAGGCTTTTTCACCGGCACCGCGCAGCACCACTGCGTGGACATTAGCGTCCGTGGCCCAGGCGTCGAGTTGCTGTTGCAGCAATCGAACCATTTCGAGGGTGATGGCGTTGAGGCCGGCGGGGCGGTTGAGGGTCAGGTGACCAATGTGGTTGCGAACCTCGGCCAGCACTTCGTTTTGCGTGGCATCCATGGACAACGTCCTCGGGGATGAAGCCTGAGCAGTCATCACTAACTCCCTGCTTTTATTGTCTTTATTCGAGAAGCTCGCGCGCGAGCGTTAACGGATCGTAACAGTGCAAATTTGCCGTGTACAACGGGGATATGTGCAGGGGCAGTCTGCGTTTTTGCCCTAAGTCATGGAATGCCACAACAGTGTAGGAGCTGCAGCAGGCTGCGATCTTTTGATCTTCTAAATCAGGATCAAAAGATCGCAGCCTCGTTTCACTCGACAGCTTCTACAGGGGGAGGGTGGTGTCAGGAGAAGACTTCTCCGATGCTACGCCGCTTGGCGTGCAGTTCGCTGGCGTGGATCAGTTGTTCGAGGTCTTCAGGCGTGATGTCGATGAAGGCCCCCATGTCGGCCAATGCGAGTTTCAGGTCTTCAGCAGTGATCGCCTGGCTGTCGACCGGGACAACCACGGGCGCGGGTTCAGCCGGACGTTTCGGATAACGAATGCGTGTCAGGTTGTTGTAGGCGAGGGCACTAAGCAGCATGCACGCCGCGCCGAGCATCACCGGTTCCATGGCTTTCCAGTCCATGGCGATGGTCGCCGGATCGGCCAGCACGAGAGTGAGTGCCAAAGCACCAGCCGGTGGGTGCAGGCAGCGCAACCAGCACATCAGAATCAACGCCATGCCCGCTGCCAGGCAGGCGCTGCCGAGGGTGCGCCCGAGCACATGGGCGACTAATAACGCCACGACACCGGCACACAAATACCCGCCCAGAATCGACCACGGCTGGGCGAGGGCGCCGGAGGACACGGCAAACAGTAACACTGCCGAGGCACCCAAAGGCCCGATCAGGTGATAGGCGACGTCATGGCCAAATACCTGAGCGCACAGCCACACACTGAACAACGTCCCCAACGCCATGCCGATAGCGGCGCGGCTCCATTCGGTGGGGCGGGTGTTGATGGCGGCGGGCAACCAGCGAGCGAGCATGTGAATCGGTCCTTGCAGCAAATTCGGGGCAAAAAAAAGGACTGTCCGACAATCCGGAAAGCCCTCGAAGTGTTCCAACATTGGGGGAGGAACGCGCACAGTGTGCCGATCTATCTCGATGCTGACAAATTCATATTAATGCAGCTTTAGTGCATTATTTCTGAATTGAAGCGACTCGCCGACCACTGACAACACACAAGTAACCGCCCACGGCGGCCAGGGCGCTCAGAGCGTAGAACATGCTCGGCGCCGGTGTGTGCATCAGCAGGAACCCGCACATCACCGGGCTCGCCGCACCTCCAAGCGCCGCCAGATTCTGCGCACCGTAGTAGCTGCCGCGCAGTTCTTCCGGGGCCAGGGTGTCGACGAAGAGGAAATCGGCCGGGTAGATGATCATTTCGCCCAGAGTGAAGATGAACATTGCCACGCACCAGCCAATAAGGCTGTCGGCCAGACTGAACCCGATCAGCCCGACAATGAACAACGCAGTGCCGCCGGCAATCCAGTGACGCAAGTGCTCGCGGCTGAGCAGGCGGCCGACCTGGTATTGCAGCAAAATCACCGTGATTGCATTACAAGCGAGCACGACGGCCATGGTATCGAGGGTCTGTTGCTGGGTGTGGGTCACCAGCAGGTATTGCGACAGGTACAACGTGAAGCGCCCGTGCACCAAGGTGCTGAGCAGACAGCCGAGGGTGAACAGGATCATCGTGCGGTCGTTTTTCAGGATGATCAGGGTCTTCAGAAAGCTTTGCGGCTGACCGACCGGCGCTATCGGCTTGACGTCTCTGGCGGCACCGAGCAGCAGAAAAATGCTGCCAATGGCAATCGCACCCGCCACGATAAACGGCGCCGACGGCTGGATACCGGCAATTACCACGCCGATCATCGGGCCGACGGCGTAACCGATATTGGTCAATGTGTAGTTCAGGGAGAACGCCTTGACCCGTTGGCCAACCGGCAGGTTTTCACTGAGGATCGCCTTGGAGCAGATCAGGAACAGCGCCGACGCCGTCTCGCTGATGATCAGCACCAACGTGACCAGATACAGATTCTGCGCGAAGGTCAGCAGGATCAGGCCGATGCCGCTCGAGAGCATGGTCAGGATCAGCAACTGGCGCTTGTCCAGCTTATCGATGATGTAGCCGCCATACAGCGACAGCAGCGTGGCACTGAACACTGCGATACCCAACAACAGGCCGACGTCTTGCGGGTTGAGGCCGAGTTTGTTGCTGAGGAACAAGGTCAATAACGGGCTGATCAGGGCGCGGCTGATGACGACGGTGAGCGAGCTGATCATCAACCGGCGAATGAGGGGCGAATAGGTGGCCACGAAGAGGTCAATGTCCTTATTTCGGATTCGAGGGCAGGCTCGACATCCTCACCGGGTCTCGCTCAACGGTCAACCTGACAGCGCCTACAAGGGTTTCAGATACAGCAGGATGTAGTCGTTTTTGTCGAAAGGGCCGCTGAGTACCGGTTGCAGGTTTTCCAGCGGAGTACCTTTGAGGGCCAGGAAATCACTGCGGTCCATCATCAGCCACGCCGGCCCCTTGAGTGCTTCCAGCTGCTGCGCGGTTTCGCTGAACTGCGGTTGCAGATCCTGTTCGAGGTTGACCATGAACTTGATCGCCTTCGCGTCCTTGCCCATGCCGTGCAGCACCAGCGGGGCGGGGTTTTGCTGCACCTGGGCAAACGCAGCACGGCTGAAGGTGCGAGTGTCATACAGACGCTGCTCAACGGGTTCAAATACCGCGACATATACCGTCCACAACGCCAACACCGAACACAGCGCCAGCACTTCAGCGCGCCATCGCGGGATCAATATCCGCGACAGCGCCGCCAACTGCAGCACCCCTAACGCAATCAGCACCACGCCGACTTCGGTCAGTTGCTCGGGAAACCGTCGCTGGGCGAATAACAGACCGGCTATCAATAATCCCGGGGTCAGCAGCCACACACCCAGCAGCAAACCGCGCAACCACCTGAACACTTGTCCGTGTATCACCTGAAACGGATACGCCGCGATGATCGCCGCCATGGGCAGCATCGGCAGCAGGTACCGAGCCTTCTTCGCCTGCGGAATCGACAGGCCGACCATCACGATCAGTGCCGCCGCCGCGCAATATTGCACCAGCCGCAAGGCCGGCCCGCGCTGGTGTGGCTTGCTCAACCATGCGGCCGCGAGTGCCAGCAATGCCATGGGATACGCCAGCGCATAGTTACCCAGTGAACTGGTGAAGTAATACAACGAGCCACTGACACCCTCGCTGCCGTCCATGCGTCCCATGAACTGCATGCGAATCACGTCTTGCATAAAGACTGGCCCACCACTGAGTTTGGCTAACCACAACAGCAGGCCCACACACACCACCAGCAACATCGAAGCCAACACACCAAACACAAGCAACCGCGACCACTGCCGATTGAGCAGGTAATAGCTGCACAACATGCCGGTCGGTACCACCAGCCCGATCGGCCCACGAATGCCGAAACCGAGCAGCAACAGAACGAAGATCAGCGGCCAGCGCCCTCCACCGCCAAAGTGATCATGGGCATAACCCAGATAGAACACTGCAAACGCCACGGCAGCGAGCATCAAGTCCTGTGACACCGCGCGCACTTCGGTGACGAAGGCGCCGGTGAGCATCAGCAACGCGATGCTGATCAATGCCCAGCGCCGGGAATAAGGGGTCAGCAGCCGATACATCAACGTCACGATCAACGCACCGGCAATGGCGCTCGGTGCCCACGCGGTGAAAGCGTTGACCGCGCCGAATGGCAACGACAGCAGCCAGACAAACAGTGTCGATACGGCCGAATAGTCGGCATAGGGTTGACCATACGTGGTCGGAAACACCGTCGGCCCGTGGCGCAACATCTCCTGAGCGAAAAGTACAAAGCGTGAATCGAACCCGATCGGGGCCTGCCAGTAGACCTCGGCGACGAACAACAAGAACGCCAGCAGCCCCGCGATCAGGGACTGCCGGCGGATGGCAGGCGACAACGTGATCAAGCGACGTCTGACCTGTGAGGCCATTGTTGCAACGGTATCGGCAATTTGCGCGACTCGCCTCGGCCCATCGGAAAGTACTGGAAGCCGTTGCGCGCCAAACGCTCGGCGTCATACAGGTTGCGACCGTCGAAGATCACCGGGGTGTTGAGGCGTTGCTTGATCAGGTCGAAATCCGGGGCCTTGAACTGCTGCCATTCGGTGCAGATGATCAGCGCGTCGGCGCCGGGCAGTACCGATTCCGGGGTGCCCATCAGCATCAGTTTCGACTCGTCCGGGTAGAGGTTCTGGGTTTCCTGCATGGCTTCGGGGTCGAACGCGCGCACGCTGGCACCGGCGGCCCACAATTCCTCCAGCAGCACCCGGCTCGGCGCGTCGCGCATGTCGTCGGTGTTGGGCTTGAACGCCAGGCCCCACAAGGCAAAGGTCTTGCCGCGCAGTTCGCCTTGGTAGAACGCGTTGATGCGTTCGAAGAGCTTGTGTTTCTGCCGTTGGTTGATCGCTTCGACCGCTTGCAGCAAGTCGCTGGAGCAATGCGCTTCTTCGGCACTGTGGATCAAGGCGCGCATGTCTTTGGGGAAGCACGAGCCGCCATAACCGCAGCCCGGGTAGATAAAGTGGTAGCCGATGCGCGAGTCGGCACCGATGCCTTGACGCACCGACTCAATGTCGGCGCCCAGGTGTTCGGCCAGCTCGGCGATCTGGTTGATGAAGCTGATCTTGGTCGCCAGCATGCAGTTGGCGGCGTATTTGGTCAGCTCGGCACTGCGCAGGTCCATGAACATGATGCGGTCATGGTTGCGGTTGAACGGCGAATACAGGTCGCGCATCACGTCGCGTACCTCATCACCCTCGCAGCCGATGACGATGCGATCCGGACGGCGGCAGTCGGCGACGGCCGAGCCTTCCTTGAGAAACTCCGGGTTGGAGACGATATCGAATTGCAGCAGCCGGCCGACCTTGATCAAAGCCTTTTCGATGTGCGTGCGCAAGGTGTCGCCGGTGCCCACTGGCACGGTGGATTTCTCCACCAGAATCAACGGCTGCTCACGGTGGCGGGCGATGGCGTCACCGACCGAGAGCACGTAACGCAGATCGGCCGAGCCGTCTTCACGGGACGGCGTGCCGACCGCAATGAACGCTACTCGACCGTGCTGCACGGCGAGTTGTTCATCAGTGGTGAATTGCAGGCGTTTCGAATCCAGCCCCTCGCGCACCAGACTGGCCAGCCCCGGTTCGAAGATGCTGACGTGGCCTTGCTTGAGCAGATCGACCTTCTTCTGGTCGACGTCCATGCACACCACGTCATGCCCGACCTCGGCCAACACAGCCGCCTGTACCAAGCCCACATAACCGCTGCCAAATACTGTGATTTTCATGGAGCACTCCTGAGTTCGGGCGCACGAGCCGGACGCGTGTTAATGGTGATGACCCCGAACATGACCAGCGCCACGCCCAGTGATTTAGTGAAACTGAAGGATTCGTTGAACAGCGGCAGGCTCGCCGCCAACAGGTACACCAGCGCATAGCTGATGCTCAGCAGCGAATAGGCACGGCCCAGCGGCAGATCGCGCAGGGCGCCGAGCCAGCAGAGCATCGACAGGGCATAGGCGAAAATCGCGGTGATGACGACGGCCAGTGCGCGCCAGTCGAGGCTGTTCAGCGTCAACCATTGTTCGGGCGCCGGCAGACGCGTCATGCTCCAGCGCATGCCCAGTTGCGCAGCGCTGACCAACATCACGCTGCCGAGGGCGAAAGTGATTCCACGACGCTGGGTCATGATTGTTGCCCCAGCAAAGCCACGCCGCCGATTACCAGCGCCACGCCCAGCCAGTGCTGGCGGTCGATGGGTTCACGGAAGACGACGCGGGCGATCAAGGTGATCAGCACAAAGTTGAGGCTGAGCATCGGATAGGCGATGCCGACTTCCAGACGCTGCAACACCAGCAGCCAGACCAACAGGCCCGAACCGAGGGCGAGCAGCGCCAGCCATAGCCACGGCGTACGCAATTTTTCGGGCCAGGACGACTCGACGCCGCGCCAACTCTCCACGGCGTATTTCTGCGCTATCTGGCCCAGGCAGGTCAGCACGCACGCGGCCAACAGCAGCAACAGGCTCATGACGCCTCCCTAGGGAGAATCATGATCACCAGATTGCCCTGTTCGTATCGGATGCCGTCCTTTGGCAGTCTGTCGATTTCGTCCAGTTCGTCCTGCCCCTTGACGCGCATCACCACGCCGACCGAACCGCTGCGGCGGGCTTCGCGCATCCACTGTTGCACTTGATCGGGATCGACCCGCTGTTGAATGCCGTCAGGATAGGCAAGGCCATATTTCAATTCGCCTATCGTGTTGTATAGCGTGACCTGTGGGCGTTTCAGGCGCCAGGACAGGGCCGAGGCCGCGCCCAGATCGTTACTCAGCAAGTGCGTGGTCTGCGCGAGTTCCGTGACGTGATGGCGAATGAACTGGTCAGGCATCTTGTTGGCGACCACCGATTTGGGTAGTGCTGCCGGGAGTACGCCGACCAGTAGAAGGCTGCCCAGCGCTGGCGCCGCCCCGCATTGCAACGGCAGGAAGGCTTGCATCAGGTTGGCGATGATCCAGCCGATCAGGCCGATGAACAGCAGCACGAGGCTGTGCAGTTCGTGGTCGTACAGCGGCTTTTTCAGTTGCAGATACACCACGGCAATCAGCATCACCAAGCCAAGCAACAAGTTCAGCAGGCCATTGATGCTCAGCGCCCGACCTTGCTCCAGCCGCAAGCGATCGGCCAACGCGTTACCCAGCAACAACGCCATCGGCAACAGGCACGGCAGGATGTAAGTCGGCAGCTTGCCGTTGCTCAGGCTGAAAAACAGCAGCGGCATCAGCAGCCAAAGCAGCAGGAAAACTACTGGCGGCTGAGTGCGGGTCTGCCAGGCTTGCTTGAACGCTGCCGGTAACAGGCCGACCCACGGCAAACTGAACGCCACCAGCAGCGGCAGATAAAACCACCACGGCGCATCGTGCTGGGCATCGTCACCGGCAAACCGGCGGATGTGTTCGTGCCAGAAGAAGAACCGCCAGTAATCCGGTTCCTGGGCATGCACGGCCAACACCCACGGCAGGCTGACGATGATCGCGATGGCAATCGCCACCGGGCCGTACAGCAGCAGTTCACGCCAGCGTTTCTGCCAGAGCATCCACGGCAACGCGATCAGCACCGGCAGCAGCCAGGCGAGAAACCCTTTGGTCATGAACCCCATGCCGCAGGCCAGCCCCAGCACCGCCCAAGCGGCCATGCGCTTGCCGCTGGAGCGGCTGTCGACAGCAAACCACAGCGCCACGAGGCTCAGGTTGACCCAAAAAGTGAATTGCGGATCGAGATTGGCGTAACCGGCCTGACCGGCAACAATCGTGAAACTCATGTAGAGCAGGGCGCAGACGAAGCTTTTGCGCGGCTCGTTCCACAAGCGCCGGGCGATCAGGAAGCACAGCAACACACTCAAACCGCTGCTCAACGCCGAAGCAAAACGTACGCCGAACAGGTTCTGCCCGAACAACTCCTGGCCGAGGGCGATCATCCAGTAACCGGCAATCGGCTTCTCGAAGTAGCGCAGGCTCATGAAATGCGGCGACACCCAGTTGCCGCTTAGCAGCATGTCCTGGCTGATCTGCGCGTAGCGGGTTTCGTCGGGAATCCACAAGCCATGCGTGCCCAGCGGCAGCAAGTAAGCCAGCAAGCAGATGCCCAGCAACAGCAGCGGCAATGTCCAGCGTTTGGTCATGCGTCTTGCACTCCCAGCCAGCCTTCGCGGCCGTCGAGGGCGCCGCGTTGCACGCGACCCACGGGCAAGGTGTTGAAGAACTCGGGTAGCAAGTCGCCCAACGGTTGGAACTGGATGTTGCGCAGGTGAGCCTCGGCCAGCAGTTGACGAAAACCCTCAGCCATCAGAATCCCTTCCACTTCGGCGTGAATGGTGTAGACGTTGAGCTGTCGCGGGAGGAAGTGGTCGAGAATGAATGGGTTGAAGTCCCGCGCCGCGACGATTGGGCCGACAACTTCGTCGAAGGTCGGTATATCCACCGGAATCTGCGGGGTGCCCGGCGTGCCGTCCGCCAGCAACGGCCGAAACAGGCGTGTCCCACGGCAATCGCTGTTGTAGCGAAAGCCAAAGGCCTGCTTGGCTTCAATCACACGCTCGTCCGCCCGCCAACCGGCGGCGGCCGAACACTCGACTTTTGCTCCGAGAATGTCGCTCAAGGTGTCGACGCCCTGACGAATCTGCTCGATCAGTTGCTTGTCGCTCCAGCGCCCGGCATTGGCCTGCCAGCCATGGTGATCCCAGGCATGCAGGCCGACTTCATGACCGGCGTCCCGGGCCTGACGCATCAGGTGCCCGAGTTCGCGGCCAATCGGTTTACCGGGCCACGCAGTGCCGGCCAGCAAAATGTCCCAGCCATACAGGCCGGCTGCATTGGAACGCAGCATCTTCCAGAGGAACTGCGGGCGAATCAGGCGCCACAGATGCCGGCCCATGTTGTCGGGGCCGACACTGAAGAAAAACGTTGCCTTGACCTGCGCTTCATCGAGCATTTCCAGCAGGCGCGGCACACCTTCACGGGTGCCGCGAAAGGTGTCGACGTCGATGCGTAGACCGGCCTGCATTACTTCTTGTCCGCGATTTCGAGCATGGCTTCACGCAGGAAGAAATCCAGCGTATTGCCGATGGTCTCGCGCATTTCCACAGTCGGCGTCCAGTCCAGCAGGCGCTTGGCGTTGGCGATGCTGGGTTTGCGGTGCTCGACGTCCTGGTAACCGGCACCGTAGAACGCCTTGCTTTCGACGTCGCGGAAACCGGCGAATGGCGGGAAGTTGTCGCGCAGCGGGTGCGCCTCGAACTGGCGCAGCAGCTCTTCGCCCAACTGCCGGATGCTTGCTTCGTTGTCCGGGTTGCCGATGTTGATGATCTGACCGTTGCAGACGTCGTTGTCGTTATCGATGATCCGCGCCAGTGCTTCGACGCCGTCGGCGATATCAGTGAAGCAGCGTTTCTGCTCGCCACCGTCGAACAGACGGATCGGTGTGCCTTCCACCAGATTGAGGATCAGTTGCGTGATGGCGCGGGAGCTGCCGATGCGCGCCGAATCCAGACGATCGAGACGCGGGCCCATCCAGTTGAAGGGGCGGAACAGGGTGAAATTCAGGCCCTTGGCGCCGTAGGCCCAGATCACCCGGTCGAGCAACTGCTTGGACACCGAATAGATCCAGCGTTGCTTGTTGATCGGGCCGACGATCAGGTTGGACGTGTCCTCGTCGAAGTTCTTGTCCTGGCACATGCCATAGACTTCCGAGGTCGACGGGAAGATCACGCGCTTGTTGTACTTGACGCAGTAGCGCACCAGCTTCAGGTTTTCTTCGAAGTCGAGTTCGAACACCCGCAGCGGATTACGCGTGTATTCGATCGGCGTGGCGATGGCCACCAGCGGCAGCACCACGTCGCACTTCTTGATGTGGTACTCGATCCACTCGGAGTGAATGCTGATGTCGCCTTCGACGTAGTGGAAGTGCGGATGACTGCGCAGACGGTCGATGGCGTCGGAGCCGATGTCCAGGCCATAGACTTCGTAGCGGTCATCGCGCAGCAGACGCTCGGACAGGTGATTGCCGATAAAGCCGTTGACGCCAAGGATCAGCACGCGAGTACGGCGGGGCGCACGGCCGGATTCGGCACCACGCAGTAACGAGCCGTCGACCAGCCCCAGTTCGTTGGCCAATTGCGGGCCACTGAGAAACAGACCGTTGTCGTTACGCTGACCCGAGAGGATCACCAGCGAATCTTCACCGCAGGCAATGCGCAGCGGATCGACGCTGATCACCCGGCCCGGGGCCTGACCGTCGTTGCCTTTGACGACTTCGGCACTCCAGACGATCAGCTTGTGTTCGCCGACGGCGCAGAACGCACCCGGATACGGTTGGGTGACGGCGCGAATCAGATTGAACAGTTGCTCGGCCGGTTTCGCCCAGAGCAGTTTGCCGTCCGCCGGGGTGCGACGGCCGAATACCGTGGCTTGGGATTCATCCTGCGGGGTTTCGCTGATCCGGCCTTGCAGCATGGCGGGCAGTGCATCACGCAACAGGTCGATAGCGGCGAGGCGAAGTTTGCCGTGCAGGCTCAGCGCGGTGTCGCGGCGCTCGATGGCGACGCGCTGCTGGGCAACGATGGCGCCGGCATCGGCACGTTTAACCATGCGGTGCAGCGTTACGCCGGTTTCGGTTTCACCGTTGACCAGCACCCAGTTCGCTGGGGCGCGGCCACGGTAGCGCGGCAACAACGAGCCGTGCAGGTTGAATGCACCTTTGCTCGCCGTGGCCAGCAACGGCTCACTCAGCAGATTGCGGTAGTAGAAAGAGAACAGGTAGTCAGGGTCGAGTTTGGCGATGCGCTCGATCCACAACGGGTGGTTGACGTCTTCCGGGGCGTGCACGGGAATGCCTTTTTTTGCGCACAGTTGCGCAACCGAGGCGTAGAAAGCGTTTTCTTTTGGGTCATCCGCGTGAGTGAACACGGCAGCAATGTCATAGCCGCTGTCGATCAGGGCTTGAATGCCGGCGCAGCCGATGTCGTGGTAAGCGAAGACAACAGTTTTTGCACTCATGAGAGAACCTGACCGGTAGTAGAAGAAGAGGAGAGACCATCAACGGTGACCGCAGGCGCCGGGGTAACGGCGTGGCTGCGCAATACTTTTTCAATGAAGAAACGCGGGCGGGCACGCACGTCGCTGTACATGCGACCGAGGTATTCGCCGAGCAGCCCCATGCCGATGAACTGGCCACCGGTGAACACGAACAGCACGGCGAACAGTACGAACATGCCGTCACCGGCCCATCCGGAACCGAAGATCAGCCGCATCAGGATCAGCGCGAGGGCAAACAGCAGACCGAGCCCGGCCATGGCAAAACCGACGATGCTCAGTAACCGCAGCGGCGTGGTGGTCATGCAGGTGATCAAGTCAAACATCAGGTTGATCAGGCGCATCGGGCTGTACTTCGAATCACCGTGTTCACGCTCGGCGTGGGCGACGACGATTTCGGTGGTGTGGCGGGCGAAGCTGTTGGCCAGGATCGGGATGAATGTGCTGCGTTCGCGGCAAGCGAGCATCGCGTCGATGATCGTGCGGCGGTAAGCGCGGAGCATGCAGCCGTAGTCGCTCATGGCCACGCCAGTGGAGCGTTGCACGGCGAGGTTGATCAGCTTCGACGGGTAGCGGCGCAGGGCCGAATCCTGACGGTTGCCGCGCACGGTGCCGACGACGTCGTAACCCTTTTCAGCTTCGGCGACCAGTCGCGGG
The DNA here is from genome assembly GCF_014472415.1 of Pseudomonas sp. N40(2020). Taxonomy (GTDB): domain Bacteria; phylum Pseudomonadota; class Gammaproteobacteria; order Pseudomonadales; family Pseudomonadaceae; genus Aquipseudomonas. Next base: position 40,191 of record NZ_JACSZV010000043.1, on the reverse strand, counting down.
ATTTCTTCCGGCGGGTTCTGCAGGTCGGCGTCGAGAGTGATGACCACATCGCCTTTGCACTGCTCGAAACCGGCCATGATCGCCGCGTGCTGGCCGTAGTTGCGGTTGAGGATCACCGCCACGAACGGGCTGTCTTCACGGGTGGCGGCTTCTTCCAGCAGATGGGCGGACTCGTCGCGACTGCCGTCGTCCACCAAAACGATTTCATAGTCGTGACGCAATAACCGGCAGGCCGCTTCAGTACGGCGCAGCAGCTCCGGCAGACTTTCCTGTTCGTTGTAGACCGGGATGACGATCGACACGCAGCGGATCGGGTAAGGTTTCACGGGCGTTTATCCATAAGGGTGGCGATGGCGCCGACGATGCGGTCGAGGTCTTGATCGGTCATGTCGGGGAACAACGGAATTGAGCACAGCCGTGCCGAGTTCCACTCGGTGTTCGGCAGACACAGGTCGGGATCACGCTGGCGATACCAGGTGTGCAGGTGGGTGGCGATGAAGTGGATACCGGTGCCGATGCCCTGATCCTGCAAACCTTTCATAAAGGTTTCGCGATCCATGCCGCAGCGTTCGCTGTCGATGCGCAGGATGAACAGGTGCCAGGCGTGTTGTTGGGCGTAGTCGGGCAAGGCCAATGGCTGCACCGGCAGGCCTTCGAGCTTTTGTAGATAGGCTGTGGCCAGCTCGGTGCGGCGGGCATTGATCGCGTCAAGGCGTTCCAGTTGCACCAGTGCTATCGCGGCGTTGATGTCGGCGAGGTTGTATTTGAAACCCGGCTCCATGACTTGTGCCTGCGGCTTGCGGCCACCGGTCAGGCGGTCATAGGCGTCGACACCAAGGCCATGAAACTTGAGCATGCGCACACGGCTGGCCAGGGCTTCGTCGTCAGTGACGAACATCGCGCCTTCGGCACAGGTCATGTTCTTGATTGCATGGAACGAGAAGATCGCCGTGCCTTGCGAACCCACGTGGCGGCCCTTGTAGCGGGTGCCAGCGGCATGGGCGGCGTCTTCGATTACCGCGATGCCGTGCTTGTCGGCGAGGGCATACAGCGGATCGAGATCGAACGCGGCCCCGGCGTAATGCACCGGGATGATCGCTTTGGTGCGTGGGGTGATGGCCGCTTCGATATGCGCCACGTCCGTCATCAGCGTGTCACGGTCGACGTCGACAAACACCGGTTTGGCGCCGAGCAGCGAGATCATGTTGGCGGTCGACACCCAGGTTTGCGACGGCGTTATGACTTCGTCACCCGGGCCGATGCCCAATGCCAGCAATGCGATATGCATTGCGCCCGTGGCAGAAGATAGTGCGACGGCGTGGCGGCAGCCGACATAGTGGGCGAACTGTTCTTCGAGTGCCTGGCATTTAGCGCCGGTAGTAATCCAGCCAGAACGTAATACTTGTTCGACGGCGGTTATTTCTTCGTCGCCGATACTCGGCCGGGAAAAGGGCAGAAACGCTTGTCTCATAAGAACCTCGAGGCGACAGCCATCCTTCAGCCAGTTGTCTGAAAAACACGTGATTTCAATGGTTTGGAATACCGGCCGGGGAATGCCTGATTGACTTTTGTGCCCACGGACGGCAGGGTTGCAGGCCTTTCGGGGCAACCTGTTGTAATTAAGGTTATGCCCGTTTTTGTGAAAGGAACATGAAAAAACGGTCGGCTATTCGTCTATCTGTAAGTCATACAGCCGTCGTTCAGACTTCTTCCGCTTATCGGCATCTTTAGTGAAAAAGTCATAGAGAAGAGTCGCTCTTTATATAAGTTTGTTTGCACTTTTAAGTTGTTTTGTTGAACTGTTTTCTATTCAAGGCCGTTTCGTTTGATTGACTTGTCGAGTTCCCAATCCACCCCGACCAACACTAATCCGCTGACGCTTTATCTGGCCCGACTGGCGCCCTCCAGCCAATTGACCATGCGCTACGTCTTGCAGGACGCTGCCGACCGTCTCGGTTTCGAAGAAGTGAATGTCGAGGAAATCCCCTGGCACGCGCTGCAACCGGAGGACGTGGTGGCACTGGTCGCTGCGTTGCGCGCCGACGGTTATGCGCCGAATACCTCGTCGCTGTACGTCAACGCCGTGCGCGGCGTGATGAACGAAGCCTGGCGGATGAGCCTGATCAGTCAGGATCACCTGCTGAAGATGCGCTCGGTAAAAGGCATCGCCGGCACGCGGTTGTCTCAAGGGCGCAATCTAAAACGCACGCTGATTCATGAATTGATGGAAGTCTGCGCCGCCGACCCGCGTCCGCAGGGCCTGCGCGACGCTGCGGTCATTGCGTTGTTGTACGGCACGGGCATGCGCAAATCCGAGTCGGTGGATCTGGACCTCAATCAGGTCGACTTCACGGAGCGCAGCCTTACCGTGACCGGCAAGGGCAACAAGCAATTGATCAAGTACGCACCGGCCTGGGCGTTCGCCAAGCTTGATGCCTGGCTGGAGCTGCGCCGCTCACAGCTCAAGGAAGGCGAGAGCGATGACGCGTTTCTGTTCAACCGCATCCGCCGTGGCAGTCATATCACCCGCGAGCGCATCACCAAACACGCGATCTACTACATCGCCCGCCAGCGTGGCACGCAGGTCGGCGTGAAGATCATGCCCCACGATTTCCGCCGCTCGTTCATCACTCGGGTGATCGAGGAGCATGACCTGTCGATCGCGCAGAAGCTGGCGCATCACAGCAATATCCAGACGACGGCGAATTATGACGTGCGCGACGACAACGAGCGGCGGCGTGCGGTGGATCGCTTCGACCTGTAAGCCGAATCAGGGCGGGGAAGGGCAGGTGCGCGCGTTGCCTGCTGCCGCCCGACTGATCTGTTCAGCCAGACGTTTGACGTTGTTTTGCTGAGCGCTCACCAGGTCATCGATGCTCGGACCCGAAGGGGTCTGCAGGGTCGAGCGGCAGGTCAGCAGGCCACTGTCAGTGGCGCCGACAGGGCGCAGGCGCCATTTGGCGTCGATCAAGCCGTATTGGCCGGGGATTGAATCGAAGCGTTGCACCTCGATGCGCACCGAGACGTTGCCTTGGCCACCGGTATTGCTCAATTGATCGCTCAGCGCCCCGCGTAACTCATCGGCCAGCGTCGCGCCCCACCAATCGGTGTCCAGAATGGCGAGGCCGCTGTTGCCCTGGCGGATGACGATTTGCGCCCGATCGACCTGCGGCGGCACGCTGATGCCTTCAATCGGAATTTGTCCGCCAGCACGGGTATTGGCCAGTTGCACCGGTGTCAGCGTATGAAAGCTGATCGGGTCGCTGCGGCAGGCGCCGAGCAGCATGAACGCTGCGAGCACGGTGATCTTCAGCGGTACAGCCATGGGTAAGCTCCTGTGCTCAATTGCGTGGCGGTCCTTTCAGATCGATTGGCGCGGCGTTGTCGGGGCGGCCACGTATCAGTGATTCCGGATGGCGGCCCAGATAATCCGACAGCTCACGCAGCGAGCGCGACATGCGCCCGAGTTCGTCGAGGGTCTCGGTGAGTTTCTCGCGCTGCGGCGAATCTTCGGCCAGGGTTGAACTGGCGGACTGCAAGGTCTTGCTGACATCGGCGAGGGTGCTCTGCACGCCCGGCAAGGTCTTGGCGTTGAACTGGGCCAGGCCTTTGCGCAGTTCGACCAGATTGCTGTCGAGGTTGTTGGCGATGCGATCCACCGGCAATTTGTTGAGCTTGTCGACCACAGCTTCGAGTTTTTCCTGCAGCTGTTCGAGGCTGCCGGGCACGGTCGGAATCACAACGGGGCGGGCCGTTGGGTCGAACGCGACTTTTTCGGCTTTCGGGAAGAAATCCAGCGCCACGTACAACTGCCCCGTCAGCAGGTTGCCACTGCGGGCCTGAGCGCGCAGGCCATTGTCGATAAAGGTGCCCATCAGGCGGATGCCGGCGGCTTCGTCGTTGGGGTCGTGTTTGAACGCGGTGAGCATTTTCCCGTAGGCCATACCGAGGCGCTGCGGATAAATGACGATGCCGACGTTAAGCGGGAAGCTGCGTTTTTTCGCGTCGAAATCCAGATTGATCGCCACGACCCGGCCGATCTCCATGCCGAGGAATTCCACCGGCGCGCCGACCTTGAGGCCGCGCAGGGACTGGTCGAAGCGCAAGCTCAGGTACTGCGCCTTGCCGTTGGGCGGGGCGAGGGCGGTTAGCTGGTCTTCGAACAGTTCGAACTTCTTGTCATCGGCCGCCGCCACGTCGTTGGGGCTGTAGTCCGGCGCACGGAAGGCGATGCCGCCAACCAGCATCGATGACAGCGATTCGGTCTTGACCTGGAACCCGTTGGCTCCGACGCTGACGTCGATGCCGCTGGCGTTCCAGAAACGGGTGTTTTCGGTGACGAAGGCGTCGTTGGGCGCATGAATGAACACTTCGATGTTCACGCCTTTACCGTCAGGGGCCAGCTCGTAGGTGACGACTTGGCCGACCGGAATTTTGCGGTAGTAAACCGGTGAGCCGATGTCCAGCGAGCCGAGATCCTGGGTGTGCAGCATGAAGCGCTTGCCCGGTTCGCCGTAGGTGATCGGCGGTGGGTTTTCCAGGCCCTTGAATTGTTTGGCGCGATTGTTGGCCTGGCCGATATCGGCACCGATGTAGTCGCCGGAGAGCAGGGTATCGATGCCTGACACACCGCCAGCGCCGATGCGCGGTCGGACAACCCAGAACTGCGAGTCTTCGCGGGTAAAACTTTCGGCCTGCTTGGCCAGTTTGATGGTGGCGTTGACGCTCTTCTGGTCATTGCTCAACTCGACTTCGGTCACCTGACCGATCACCACATTGCGGTACTTGACCTCGGTCTTGTTGGCCACCAGACCGCTGCCAGTCTTGAAGTTGACGACGATGGCCGGCCCTTCCTGCATCACGTTGTGCACCACCAGCGAAATGCCTACCAACACGGCAACGATCGGTACGATCCACACCAGCGATACGCTGAAACGGCGGGTTTTGATTGGGGCCTGGCCTGGTGCTCGCGGCTCGTCGGTGGCTGACGACTTCATCCGTGTCCTCCTCGAATAATTAGGCACTGAGCGTCAGGAACGCCAAAGCACTTCATCAATATAGAAGTGCTTGGCGATAGAGCAAATGCAGAGGAGCAAACACCTCAGCCGAGCATCTCGCGCAACCGATACCAGAACATCCCCAGGGCCAGCAGCGGCGAGCGCAGTGCCGGGCCGCCGGGGAAGGTCATGTGCGGCACGCCGCTGAATACGTCCATGCCTTGGCTGTGGCCGGCATGGATCGCCTCGCCGAGCAGCTTGGCGCACCAATGGGTGACGTTCAGGCCATGGCCGGAATAGCCTTGGGCGTAGAACACGTTCGGATGCTGTTTGAGCCGTCCGACCTGCGGGAAGCGATTGGCGGTGATGCCAATCTTGCCGCCCCACTGGTAGTCGATGCGCACGTCCGCCAGTTGCGGGAAGACCTTGAGCATCTTTGGGCGCATGTAGGCGGCGATATCTGCCGGATCTCGCCCGGAATAATGGCAGGCGCCGCCGAACAGCAAACGCCGGTCTGCTGAGAGCCGGTAGTAGTCGAGGCCGACTTTCTGGTCGCACAGCGCGAGGTTGTGCGGGATCAGTTGCGCGGCGCGCTCTTCGGACAAGGGCTCAGTGGCGATGATGTAACTGCCGGCCGGCAGCACTTTACCGCTGAGCTGTTTTTCCAGTTCATCCAGATGCGCGTTGCAACCGAGCACCAGACTGCCGGCGCGCACGGTGCCGCTGGCGCAGCGGACTTGCACGGTTGCGCCATGGATGATTTCCAGCACCGGACTTTGCTCGAAGATCCGCACGCCAAGGGACGCGGCCAGACGCGCTTCGCCCTGCACCAGATCCAGTGGATGCAGGTGGCCGGAGCCCATGTCGATCAATCCGCCGGCATAGCCATCGGCGTTGACCACTTGCTGGCGGATCTGCTCGGGGCCGACCAAGCGTGTTTCGTGGGCATAAGCGAGTTCGGCGAGGCCAACCTGTTCTTCCTTGAACGCGGCGAATTGCGCAGGCGTGTTGGCCAGTTCGCAGAAGCCCCAACGCAGATCGCAGTCGATGGCGTTGTCGCCAATGCGCTGGCGCACCAGCTCCACGGAATCGATCCCGGCGCGCTGCAAATAGCGCACGCCTTCCTGGCCGACATTTTTCGCGAAACCTTCGACCTCATGGCCGATGCCGCGAATCAACTGGCCGCCGTTGCGCCCGCTGGCGCCCCAGCCAATTCGCCGGGCTTCGATCAATATCACCGAGAGCCCGCGTTGAGCCAGTTCAATGGCAGTGTTGACCCCGGTAAACCCGCCGCCGATGACGCACACGTCAGCCGTCAGCTCGCCATCGAGCATGGGGTAGGGGGTGCTCGCCCGAGCCGATGCGGCGTAATAGGAGCGAGCGTGTTCCTGGGTGTACTGATTCATTTGTTCGACTTCACTTTGCTCCAGGACCGGGTCATCAGACGCATGATCGCCTGGGGCGGGGTAGAGGAGATGTAGAGCTTGGCGAGGACTTCCTGTGGCGGATAAACCTCAGGATTGTTCACCAGATCCGGATCCATGTACTGCTTGGCGGCGGGGTTCGGGTTGGCGTAACCGACCGAAGCGCTGACCTTGGCGATCACTTGTGGATCGAGCAGGTAGTTGATGAAGGCGTGGGCTTCCTTGGGATTGCTGGCGTCGGCCGGGATTGCCAACAGGTCGAACCACAAGTTGGCGCCTTCTTTCGGGATGGCGTAGGCGATATTCACGCCGTTCTTGGCTTCTTTGGCACGGTTGGCGGCCTGGAACACGTCGCCGGAATAACCAAAGGCGACGCAGATATCACCATTGGCCAGGTCCGATACGTACTTCGATGAGTGGAAGTAGGTGATGTAGGGGCGAATGCTCAGCAGTTTCGCTTCGGCTTTCTTATAGTCTTCCGGGTTTTCGCTGCGCGGATCCATGCCCATGTAGTTGAGCACGGCCGGGAATATTTCGTCGGCGGAGTCCATCATCGACACGCCGCACTGGCTGAGTTTCTTCAGGTTTTCCGGCTCGAACAGCACGGCCCAGGAATCGATGTGATCGATGCCCAACACTTGCTTGACCTTGTCGACGTTGTAGCCGATGCCGTTGGTGCCCCACAGGTACGGCACAGCGTGCGCGTTACCCGGGTCGTTTTTCTCCAGCAGTTCAAGCAGCTTCGGGTCCAGGTTTTTCCAGTTCGGCAGTTGCGAGCGATCCAGCTTGAGGAATGCACCGGCCTTCACCTGACGGGCGAGAAAGTGGTTGGACGGCACCACAACGTCATAGCCGGTGCGGCCTGCCAGAAGCTTGCCTTCGAGGGTTTCGTTGGAGTCGAAAACGTCGTAGATCACCTTGATCCCGCTGCTGCTCTGGAAGTCGGCGAGGGTGGTCTCACCGATGTAGTCGGTCCAGTTGTAGACGCTGACTTGTGGCTGGGCTAGAGCAGCAGTGCTGCACAACATCGCCAGTGCAGCGGGAACCATGGATTTCAACAAACGCATTTCGACACCTCTTAAATTTATTGGTTTTTTCAGGTGGTTCGCTATTCCCCTTGTGGGAGCGAGCCTGCTCGCGAAAGCGGTGGGTCAGGCAACATCAATGGTGACTGTGCCGACGGCTTCGCGAGCAGGCTCGCTCCCACATGGGATTTGTGAAGTGGTTTAGACGCTCATCATCAGGAACTCCCGCTCCCACGAGCTGATCACGCGCTTGAAGTTTTCATGCTCGGCGCGTTTCACCGCGACGTAGCCGCGCACGAATTTTTCACCCAGGTATTGCGCAACGGTTTCGCACTCTTCCATCTGCGTCAGGGCCTCTTCGATGGTGATCGGCAGGCGCAGGTTGCGTCGTTCGTAGGCGCGGCCTTGTACCGCAGCGCTCGGCTCGATGCCCTCGACCATGCCGATGTAACCGCAGAGCAGACTCGCGGCAATCGCCAGGTACGGGTTGGCATCGGCGCCCGGCAGGCGGTTTTCCACGCGCATCGACTCGGGGCCGGAGGTCGGCACACGCAAACCAACGGTGCGGTTTTCTTCGCCCCATTCGACGTTGACCGGCGCTGAGGTGTCCGGCAGGAAGCGGCGGAATGAGTTCACGTTGGGCGCGAACATCGGCAGCACTTTCGGGATGTACTTCTGCAAACCACCGATGTAGTGCAGGAACAACTCGCTCATCTGCCCGTCGGCGTTGGCGAAGATCGGATTGCCCGTGGCGATGTCCACCACACTCTGGTGGATGTGCATGGCGCTGCCCGGCTCGTCGCCAATCGGCTTGGCCATGAACGTCGCCGCGACGTTGTGCTTGAGCGCAGCCTCACGCATGGTCCGTTTGAACACGGTGATCTGGTCCGCCAGATCCAGTGCGTCGCCATGACGGAAGTTGATTTCCATCTGCGCCGGGCCGTCTTCGTGGATCAGCGTGTCGAGGTCCAGGCCTTGCAGTTCGCACCAGTCGTAAACGTCTTCAAACAGCGGATCGAATTCGTTGGCGGCATCAATGGAGAACGACTGCCGACCACTTTCGGCGCGACCGGAACGGCCCAGCGGTGCCTTGAGCGGCAAGTCCGGGTCTTCGCAGCGCTGGGTCAGGTAGAACTCCATTTCTGGCGCGACAATCGGCTTCCAGCCTTTGTCGGTGTAGAGCTGCAAAACCTTCTTCAGCACGTTGCGCGGCGACAGCTCGATCGGGTTACCGAACTTGTCGAAGGTGTCGTGGATGACGATGGCGGTTGGCTCGATCGCCCATGGAATCACGTAGACCGCGTCGGCCACTGGCTTGCAGACCATGTCGATGTCGGCCGGGTCGAGCAGGTCGTAGTAGATGTCGTCGTCGACAAAATCCCCGGTTACCGTTTGCAGCAGCACACTTTCCGGCAGGCGCATGCCTCGCTCATGCAGGAACTTGTTGGTCGGTGCGATCTTGCCGCGGGCGATGCCGGTCAGGTCGCTGACCACACATTCAACTTCGGTAATCTTGTGATCTTTCAGCCACGTGAACAGCTGATCGAAAGGGGCATTCATAAAGACCTCGTTATTGGTTTTGTAGACGCCGGGGAGGGCGGGTTTCATCTTCCGCCCCTTCCCCTGTGGCGCGTTGACGACTATCTTGGGCGAGCCTTGCAGTTCCATCTATCCACTTTAAGCAGCACCAAAGCGCACCAAAAGAGTGCGCAAGGTCACCCCATGACAACGTGTAATCCGCTACAGGTTCAGGCTTTCAACACCGCTGATGTCAGCGAACAGATCCGCGCCACGCCGGGTTGGGTCCAGCATTACCAACAGATGTCGCCGGGCCATTTCGCCGGGCAGATCCGCTATCTGGATCTGCAGGGTGTCGAGGTCTATGAAGAGCAGATGAACACCCGGGTCGAGCAGAATTTCAGCGCGCCATCGGGTGCTCTGGCGTTCTGTTTTGATCGCAGCGACAACGCGCTGTATCTGCTCAATGAAGACAGCCGCAACATCTGGATCACCCCGGAGAACTATCAGGAAATCGCCGTGGTGTTCGGTCCGGATTTTGTCCGCCAGCACGGTCTGGATGTGGCGAAACTGGAAGGCTTGTTTATGGCGCCGCTCAACGGCGGGCAAAACGCGCTGTTCAGTCGCTGGTTAAGCTCAACTCTCACGAAGTTGACGCAAGCCGTTGATTTACCGAGTAAAGAATCGCTAACCCAGCAATTACTTGAAGATTGTTTGTTCATCCTCGATAACGCGCGTGTTGATCTTGACCGTGGCGGTTTGCAGCGCCGCAACGAAGAACGAATGATCATGAAACGAGTAGGTGAGTGGGCTGCCGACTCGCCGGAAGAGACGTTGAATTTGCTGGAGCTTTCGCACGTCGCCGGCGTGCCACTGCGGCAATTGCAACAGGCCTTCAAGGCCTATACCGGGATGACGCCAAGCCACTGGTTGCGCTTGCGCCGATTAAACAGCGCTCACCGCGAATTGCTTAAACGCAGACCGGCGGACACCACAGTCGCTGAGGTGGCCATGCACTGGTCGTTCTGGCATCTGGGGCGGTTTTCCAGCAGTTATCAGGCACTGTTCAAAGAGCTGCCCAGCGAGACTCTCAAGCGCTCGCGAACGGCGTAACGACGAAAATCCCTTTGTGTCCCACGCGAAGTTAAATAGAATCAGTCTCATTTGAGTCTAACTTCGCGCAGGGTCTCCTGGATGATTGAAGCAGCGCCGGCCTCGGAGCAGAACCTGCACGACTTGTACCGCGATCATCGCGGCTGGCTGGAAACCTGGCTGCGTCGACGCATGGGTAACGCCTGGGATGCGGCAGATCTGAGTCAGGACACCTTCTTGCGCGTGCTTGGCAGCGCTCAGCCACTTAGAGATATTCAGGAACCACGTGCGTATCTGCTGACCGTGGGCAAACGCTTGCTGAGCAATTTCTACACCCGCCGCAGCCTCGAAAAAGCCTATCTGGAAGCCTTGGCGCAATTGCCCGAGGAGAGCGTGCCGTCACCGGAGCAGCGCTGGTTGTTGCTGGAAACCCTGCAAGCGCTGGATGAACTGCTTGATGGTTTGCCAAGGCCAGTGCGCCGGGCATTTTTGTGGAGTCAGCTCGAGGGCCTCGGTTACCGCGAGATCGCCGCGCGTTTGCAGGTGTCTGAACGCACAATAAAACGTTATATGGCGCAGGCTTACGAGCATTGTTTGATGTTGGATCTATGATGCGCGTTGCGCCCGAAACACAAGCGCGCGAGGTGGCACGCGCCGCCGCACAATGGCTGGCGTTGCTCGAATCGGGCGAAGCGACGGATGAAGATCACGCGCGCCTGCAAAACTGGCGCAGCAGCGATAGCCGCCATGAAAACGCCTGGCAGAAGATTCAGCTATTGCGCCAACGGTTCAACGATCTGCCGTCGGCATTGGCCATGGCCACGCTGGATCGTCCTGACCCGGCACGCCGGGCAGCGCTGAAACGCGCGCTGTGCCTGGCGGCGCTTGTGCCAGCGGCATGGCTGATCAGTCGGCAATTGCCGCTGGATGTCTGGCGTGCCGATTTGCACACCAGTACCGGGGAACATAAACGTTTGCCATTGGCGGATGGCAGTTCGGTGCAACTGAACACCAACAGTGCGGTAAACGTAGACCTTGCTGCCCGTCAGTTAACGCTGGTGCGTGGCGAAATGGCGCTCAACGTTCCCGGCAGCTCAGCGCTGATGATCGACGCTCATTACGGTCGGATCAGCGTCAGTCGCAGTGAAGTCTGCGTGCGACTCAACGAGCGTGATTGCACTGTTTCCGTGTTCAGTGGTTCGGTTCAGTTACAACCGCTGCACGGACCGGCGCTGATTTTGAACCAGGGCCAACAAGTCAGTCTGCAAGCGTCTGGCGCGGGGCCTGTTACAGCATTCGACGTCTTGATGCCGGGCTGGCGCGAGGGTGTATTGATGGCGCAGAACCAACCGCTGGGGGATTTTCTGCGCGAGTTGAGCCGTTATCGTTCAGGTGTGCTGCGCTGGGATCCTGCGCTTGAGGCGCTGCGCGTCACGGGTAGTTTCCGTCTCGACAATACCGACCAAGTCCTTTCGCTGTTGGCGGCGAGCCTGCCAATCGAAGTGCATACACGCACCCGTTTCTGGGTTTCTCTCATCCCTCAGAAAAAAACTGGCTGAAGCCTGTCCCTTTTTTTCGCCTCGCTGGTCATTCCAGGCAAGTGAACAAAATCGAGAGCTTCTTCCAATGCCCGCAGTATTCCCAAGCCGTTTGCGTCCGTTATTGCAGTTGAGCCTCCTGCTGAGCCTGAGTGCCAGCCCCTTGATGATCCAGTCCAGTTGGGCTGACGACTCTTCGCGACGCAGTTATCAGGTGCCCGCTGGCAGCTTGAGTTCAGCACTGACACGATTTGCCGGTTTGGCCGGGGTCAATCTGTCGGTGGACCCCGCACTGGTCAGCGGCCAGAGCAGCAAGGGTTTGAGCGGTGAATATGGGGTAGAGGAGGGCTTCACCCGATTGTTGCTGGGCTCTGGTTTGCAGCTGCAACCGGTGGGTGGCAATGCTTACACGCTGATTCCGGCGGCGGAGGGCGGCAGCCTGCAACTGGCGCCGACTTCGATTCTCGGTGCCACTGATTCTTCGGGTGCCGACGTGTTTGCCGGCGGCCAGGTCGCACGTCGAGGTTCGCAAGGGCTGTTGGGGTCTAAAGACTTCATGGAAACGCCGTTCAGCATGACCACCTACACCAGTGAGACGGCCAAGAATCAACAGGCCCGAACCCTGGGCGACCTGATTGCCACAGATCCTTCAGTGCGCGCGACCAATCCAGCGGGCGGGCGCTATGAACAATTCACCATCCGTGGCTTCAGCCTGTTCAACAGCGATGTTGCCTATAACGGCCTCTATGGTGTTCTGCCGACGTACACCATCGACATGGAAATGGCCGATCGCGTCGACATCCTCAAAGGCCCGAGCCAACTCATCAACGGTATTTCACCGCGGGGCAGTGTAGGAGGGGGGATTAACGTGGTGCCCAAACGCGCGACGGACCAACCCATCACCTCGCTGACAGCCAATTACGCCTCAAACAATCAAGTCGGTGGCGCAGTGGATGTCGGGCGGCGTTTTGGCGAGGACAACCAGTTCGGCCTGCGTTTCAACGGTGTAAAACAGTCCGGCGATACCGAATGGGATCACCAGAGTGTTGACCGCGACATGGCGGTGCTGGGCCTGGATTTTCGCGGTGAGCGCCTGCGACTGTCGACGGATGTCGGCCATACCGAACGTGATACCGACGCACCGCAAGAGCGCGTGCAAGTCGGCGCCAATGCCAAGGTGCCGAACGCGAACGACGTGCGCGACAACTATGCGCAACCCTGGAGCCAGGCGCGAACCAAGGACACCTTCGGCACGGTCAACGCCGAATTCGACGTAAATGACTCGGTCATGTTGTACGGCGGTGTCGGCGCGCGCAAAAGCAATCACGACTTCCTGCGCCATGCCGTTTCAGTCACCAATAATACTGGCGATTTCAGCGTGCAACCCCGCGATTTCACCCGTGACGAAAATGTCCGCACCGCCACGGCGGGCGTGCGTAACTGGTTCCACACAGGCCCGGTCAGCCATGAAGTCAATCTGGCAGCCAGCTACTTCTATATGGACTTTGAAAACGGTGGCGCCCGTTATGCGGCGGGGCGCAGCAACCTGTATGACCCGGTGGAAATCACCAAACCCGGCGCGCCGACACGTTATGACGCCAAGGTCTACACCGAAAACCGCTTCAGTGGCGTGGCGCTGTCGGACACCTTGGGTTTCTTCGATGATCGCCTGTTGCTGAACCTCGGCGCCCGGTGGCAGCGCGTGAAGGTCGATGACTGGAGTGATGATGTGAAGGGAGATACCGCCTACGACGAAGAAAAGGTCTCGCCATCGGGCGGCATTCTGTTCAAGGCGACGGACAAGTTGTCGCTGTACGCCAACTACATGGAAGGCCTGAGCCAGGGCAAGATCGCGCCGTCGACTTCGGTGAACGAGGACGAAATCTTCCCGCCATTCATCAGTCGTCAGGTCGAAGTCGGCGCCAAGTACGATGCCGGGGCGTATGCCCTGACGGCGGCGGTATTTCGCATCAAACAGCCGGCGTACGAGACCAACGCCACGACGCGCGTGTTTGGCCCGAACGGCAAGCGGCGGAACGACGGTGTGGAGTTGAGTGTGTTCGGTGAGCCACTGAAAGGCGTTCGACTGCTCGGCGGCGTGATGTACATCGACAGCGAGTTGACCGAGACCACCAACGGCACGTTCGACGGCAACCGTGCGCCGGCAACACCCAAGTACAACGTCAACCTCGGCGCGGAATGGGATGTGCCGAACGTGCACGGGCTTACACTGACAGCGCGCGGTATCTATTCGAGTTCGCAGTATCTGGATCAGTCGAACGAGAAGGAAATCGATGCCTGGGAGCGGTTTGACGTAGGTACGCGTTATGCGTTCAAAGTCGACGACAAGACCATCACTTTGCGCGCCAATGTCGAGAACGTGCTGGATAAACGCTACTGGAGTTCGGCCGGGGCTTCGGATGACAGTGAGCCGGGACTGACGCTTTCGACGCCAAGAACTTATCTGCTTTCGGCGACGGTAGACTTCTAGAAAGGCGGGAAATTGCTTCGATCATCGGCTATATTCCGTTAACTACACTAAATAGCTGTTTAGTTGAGCTAGCAAAAAACCTCAATCAAATCAATGGGGCAGGTCATGACTCAGCGCAAAACAACCATTAAGGACGTAATCGCCGCGCTGGATCTGGCACCGCACGTTGAAGGCGGCTATTTCCGCAGAACCTACCAAGCCGACCATCGCGATATGCTGCAAAGCGCTAACGGCACGCGTTACTTGATGACGTCGATCTACTATCTGTTGACCGAGCAATCGCCGGTGGGCCAGTTTCATTTCAATCAGTCCGACATCCTGCATTATCTTCACTTGGGCGACGCCATCGAATACAGCCTGATTCGGGCGGACGGCTCACTGCAGACGCTGGTGATGGGCAGCGATGTTTTGGCGGGACAACATCTGCAATTACACGTACCAGGTGGAATCTGGAAGGCTTCGCGATTACTGGATGGCTCAAGCGGATTCGGCCTGATCAGTGAAGCAGTTTCGCCAGGATTTGACTTCGCCGATATGGAGATGGGCAATCGCCAGAAACTCACGGCGCAATTTCCACAGCATCGAACGCTGATTGAAAAGCTGACGCGTGAGGATGATTGAGTATGCTGCATTTCAAGAGCTCATCAGGATCAAGAGAAAGTAGCTTAGGGGTTATGCAGTGCTGGAGATTGAAATGCTGCGTGCAACGGGGGTAATCCCGAAACATCTTGTTACGTGTAATGTATATTATGTTAAATTAAATGCTGTGTCAGATATGTTCATGAGGCTCATAAGATACTGATTCGACGGGTATTTAGGATTTCGTGTGAACGTCCCTCGCTTTACACCAACCTGCACCCATCGTCAGCAGTCCACCGCGCTCGACTTGATCTCCGAAGCGCGTTGACTGGCAGCATGCGCACTACAACGAGTCAGGCGAGTTGTAGCTCTAGAAATCTGTCAGCCTTTAGAAAAAGTTAAAACACAGGCAATTTATTCACCTGTCTAACGCCTGCCCTCCGGGCGACATTAATTAGAGATCGTCAATATCTACTATGCAGTTTCTACCCTTGGATTTTGCATTATAGAGTGCACTGTCTGCGGAGACTAACAACTGCTTGAGAGTGGATCTCGATTCATTCATTGAAGCGCAGCCAATACTCACTGTAATTTTTATTTCCTCACCGCCGGCACCTACACTAGACGCCTCAATGCTGCTCCGAAGCCGCTCCGCAATAACTGACGCCTCGACACTATTGATCTTAGGCAGCATAACGACAAACTCTTCACCCCCAAACCTCGCTATAGTATCTCCGGGACGAAGAACTCCCTCGGCAATTTTCACTATAGACTTAAGAACTTCGTCGCCAATTGGATGCCCCCAGCTATCGTTAACGTGCTTGAAGTGATCGGCGTCTAGCATGATTATAGATATTGAGTGCTGATATCGATTTGCCCGAGCAAACTCTTTTTCTGCCAAGTTAAAAAAGTGAGCGCGATTAACTGCGCCAGTGAGGTGGTCTTTAGTTAGTAAATTAGCCAGATTATCACTCGACACCTTTCGCTCGGTGATATCTCGAAATACAACGGTATAGCCAGAAAACTCGTCATCTTCGTCGCGCAGCACGGCGATCATTGTTTGAGCAAAAAAATTGTGTCCTGATTTGTGCTGGCAGAGATAGTCTCGTGAGTGCCAACCTTCTTCACGGGCGAATGTGAGTTGTTCATCCAGAATATCAACTTCCAAGGCAGACAAATTACAGAAGCGACCCAATTTCTCACCAATAGCCTCGAATTCTGTGTAACCTGTTAAACGCTCTGCCGAAGGACTCCAGCTATTGATTATCCCCTGCTTTGTCAAACCGAGAACTGCGAAGTCGTTAACAATCGTATAGATGGCGTCTAACCACGAGTCAGTCTGCCTTAATCTCCTTTCTGTTGCGACTTGGCAAGAGACATCAGTCAAAACCGTTATCAGGACATCTTCGTTGACCTTTACGATTGTACATGCGAGGACAATACCCCCGTCGGCTGCTGACGACACGTGAACTCTATGGTTTACACATATTGATCCGCACGACTCTCTAAAGCTCGTTACGAGGTTACGTAATTCAGGTGCGACAGAAGAAAGCGTCTCAAATAAGTTTTCAAGCCCTAGAGACTTAACTAGCGGCATCAACAGTTGAGTTGCCATCGGATTAAGCATATCAATCTTGCCGCTTGGATCGATTCTTACCAATCCTACAGGCGATAGATACATAAATGACAGCAGCGCTTCGTACTCTGACTCAATTGAATCATCATCCTGATCATCACTAATCATTTTGAAGTCGCCCGATCAACCAATAGAAAACGAGTGCTAGTATCACTTTCTTTCAGCAATCTTAACCTAACGGGTATTGGTCGCATTCTAAGTGCGAGGACATAAGAAATGATCACATCCAACTCAGATTCATTGTCAAATCTTTGAGCGACCATAGAGTTATTCAAGCAGGGAGCAATTTCCAGAAATAAATTCTTACCTAAAACGCGCGCCTGCCTTAAGGCTGCACTTGAGGCCTCATAAGCGTTGTACACTACCACTTCTGAGCTGCCATTAAAGCCAATAACGCCGAAGTCTAGAGTGTCCAGCCGGTCAGGTTCGGCCAACAATGCCTGTATCGATGCTTCTTCGAATGTAAGATTCATTTCCCTGCTCACTCGCGAATTAGAATATTAGTTTTAGCACGTCCCAGCCTGGCTGTTTCCGCCTAACCGGATTGTAATAAGCAGTAACCGAAAATTATTTCGGAGAGCGGATGGCTGTTTGCCAATTTAAACTTGAGAGCCTGTTTTACTGGCTCGCATCTCAAGCACCTCCCTTCGGTACGCTGCAGTCCAGTGTAGTATCAAATCAAGAATAGCTCCTCATTTTATATTGGTCTGTCCACTCACTTTTTTAACCCGCTCCCTGACTATCAATCAGGGCGGGCATCGATCACCTGGTGTTAGACGGCAAGCTGTCCTACCAGCTCCACAAGTCCATCAGCACCTGCAAGGCAGCGGTTATGTAAGTCTTCGGGATTCAAACCAGCGTCACGAATAGCGTCAGCAAAATGCTCTATGTCTTTGCGCATAAGTCCCTGCAGATGCGGTGCAATAACCGAGGTGATCTCGTTATTGATCGCTCGAAGCACTGTGCTCGAACCACTGCTCACGGCAATGACGTCATGCAGCTGTACCAAGTCCATACCTACCGACTTACCCAAGCTGAAGACATCTACTGCGTTCTTTAAATTGGACATGGTGAGCGCGTTATTCAGAAGCTTCGCCATCTGGCCGGTGCCTGAAGGTCCTAATAACGAGACTTTCCGGGAAAAAGTCTCGAAGACCGCACGCACTCGGGAGAAAGCCTGCGACTCGCCGCCCACCATAGTGGTTAACGTACGAGCCAACGCGCCTTGTCTTCCACCGCTCACAGGGGCATCAAGGTACGTGATTCCCTGCTGTTGAAGTTCAGCAGCCAGCCGGCGACTCTCTCGCGGGTCGCCGGTGCCATGGTTGACAAGAACCGCGCCGGCCTTAAGTCCATCCCGAAGCCCATTGTCGAGAAGAGCGACGATATCCTTGTCGTCGGTGAGGCAGAGACAGACAACATCGCAATTCTCGGCAAGCGTCTGAACCGTTTTTTCAACGATGTAAGGCGCCCCTGTCACGGCTTCCAACGATTGGGGACGACGAGCCCAAATGTGCAGCTCAAATCCAGACTCGGCGATTGCGTGAGCCATCGGCCCCCCTTGATCACCGAGCCCAATGAAGCCTACCTTCAAGATTGTTGTTTTGGACATGACCTCACCCAATCATCCGCATGGCAACTTTCCACAAGCGCTGCGCGTTATCAGGGTCAACAGCGTAAGGTGCAACGCCCGTGTAATCGGCAGGCCGTTTGGTGACAACCAGCGCCTCGTTACAGTCCTCGAAATAACGACCACCAATACCTTCCAACAGCGGAGACGCCGCAAGCAACACCGATGTTGCGGCACCCTGTTGCACGCTCTTCTGACGTTCAATTGGCGTCTTAAGCCCACCGGTGTGCTTCTGAAGTTTGGTTGCGATTGCCCCAGGGTTCAAAGCGTTAGCGAAAACACCTCGCTCCGCCCAACGGCGTGTGATCTCTACGGCAATGAGCGCGCATGCCGACTTGGCCTGGGCATATGACGCGAAAGCATCGTATGGGCGAAAGTCGAAATTGAGGTCATCGAAAACCACTGGCCCTAACAGATTAGCGTTTGAACTCAGCGAAACAATTCGGGCTCCCTCGGCTTTTATCAAGGCGTCCTGCAACCCAAGCACGAGCGCAAAATGGCCGAGAAAGTTGGTTGCAAACTGCATTTCCCAACCCTGCGCTGTCAACTCGCGCTCAGGAACTGCCATGATCCCTGCGTTATTGACCAGGATATCAAGTGGCTCGGACCAAGCCTCAGCAAACGATTTCACAGAGGACAGATCCGCCAGATCGATTGAACGGATATCAACATTACCCCTGCCCTCCGAGCGCAGTTCGGCGGCTATCGATTCCGCCGCCTCCGGACGCCGCACTGCAAGCGTCACGTTTGCGCCGGCGCTGACCAATGCGCGCGCTGTCTCAATGCCGATACCAGAGGCCCCTCCCGTTACGATCGCCCGTTTACCAGTGAGGTCGACCCCTTCAATGACCTCTTGTGCGGTTGAGTGAAACCCGAACGGTGTAGTGATACGCGTCATGAATTATTCCTCGCATGTGTAATGGCTGCTGGGCGCCTGGGATGTCACCATTCCCGCTATAGGGGCCCGATCCAGTTAAGTTGCTGCGATCAAGATAGGCCTCAGCACTGTCGCAAACAATCAGGCTAATATCGTATGAACTGATGCAGGAACTAGCACAATGCAGAAATCCGGGCTCCTCGAACTAAACGCTGTGGTCGCCGTTTCCACTCATCGCAGCTTTCGTCGTGCGGCAGTGGAATTGGGAATGTCGCCATCAGCACTCAGTCATGCGATCGCTGCCCTGGAGAAACGCCTTGGCGTGAGGTTGTTCCACAGGACCACGCGCAGTGTTTCGCTGTCTGAAGCAGGCGAGCAATTTCTGGTTCGAGTGCAGCCCGCACTGCGTGATATATCCGCGGCCATGGAGGCGGTTAGCGAGTTCCGCGATACACCGGCGGGAACCCTGCGCCTGAACACCTCCGAAGGTGCCGCGCAAATGGTGCTAACCCCGGTGGTACTGGAGTATTTGAGGCGTTATCCAGACATGCGGGTGGACATCGTCACCGATAGAAGCCTGGTAGACATCGTCGCTGGTGGATTCGACGCCGGCATACGGTTGGCGGAAAGCGTTCCGCAGGACATGATCGCCATTGCGATCACTCCCCCGCTCCGTTTTGCGGTGGTTGCTTCTCCTCAGTACTTCGCGAAATGCAAAAAACCAAAGGTTCCGGCAGACCTGCTCGCACACAACTGCATACGCGTGCGCTTCCCCAGCGGCACGATCTACAAATGGGAATTCGAGAAGCGCGGTGAAGAGCAATCAGTCGATGTCAGAGGATCGCTGACCCTCGATAGCCACCACTTGATGTTAGAGGCTGCTTTGCAAGGCGCCGGCATAGCCTCTTCAGCCCATATTGCGTCCGGAAGACTCATCCGCGTACTGGAGGACTGGACACCTCCGTATCCGGGACTGCGTCTCTACTATCCCGCGAATCGTCATATGCCTGCGGGGCTTCGGGCTTTCGTCAACGTTGTCCGTGAGATTGTGTCGGAGAATCTGATCAGTAAAAAGAAAGGCTGAGCTTCTGTGCCTGGTTCAGCCAACACTGCGATTTCTCGGGAACCGCGTTCAACTGCACCAAGCCAAACCAAGTAACCGCCAGTAATCAGCAATATCGCTTCCGAGTTTTAAACGTCCATGAACTCTCCCGACTCGAATCTATAGGTTGAGCTTATGCGAAGCATTGTCTATCGGTCTTGGACGCTATCAAGCAAACGGCAGAACATAGCTTCACACCAAGCAGCACTAACCCAAGCATTCCGATAGGAGAAACACCATGCAACAGTCCCACGCTTACAACGACACCAGTCTTGAACTGACCGCTAAAATTCTGGACGCCAAAGCCCGCAAAAACCTGTCTTTCGAAGACATGGCAGAAGGCACTGGCCTCGGTCTGGCCTACGTGACCGCCGCCCTCCTCGGCCAGCACCCACTTCCAGAAACTGCCGCGAAAGTGATCGGTAAAAAACTGGACCTGGACGCCGACTCGATAGCGCGCCTGCAAATCATCCCACTGCGTGGAAGCCTTTCGGGGGTCCCTACAGACCCGACCATCTACCGCTTCTACGAAATGATCCAAATCTACGGCACTACTTTGAAAGCCTTGGTTCACGAACAGTTCGGCGACGGCATCATCAGCGCGATTAATTTCAAGCTCGATATGAAAAAAGTTGAGGATCCTGAAGGCGGCCACCGCGCGTTGATCACCCTCGACGGCAAGTTCCTGCCACTGCGTCCTTTCTAAGAAAGCGACTGGAAATGTAATTCGGCCCGCACTCGAAGCGGGCCAGCCCCAACACATTTACCCATTTCACCGACTCACCAAATCTAAATGGAGGATTCGTCATGAAAAAATTTCTGTTTCTCGCCCTGTCCCTGTCAGCTTCGTTGTCGGCCTATGCACAGGAAGTTTCAGTTGCGCCAAAAGCCACTCCGTATGTCTACGGCATGCACTTGGATATTGCCGAGGTCATCAACATCACTGAAGCAGCAGACATCTGCGGTCCAGTGCCAGTGCAAATGACCTACAAAGATTCGCACGGTGACACTCGTGCTCTTGAATACAGCGTGATAGGTCGCGGCTGTACTAACTGAATGTCACCCAACTTAATTACCTGCTAAAGGCCAATCCCATGAAAGCGCTCATTGAAGGTTTTTTGAAGTTTCAGAAAGAAGCATTTCCGCAGCGGACAGACCTGTTCAAACACCTGGCCACCACACAGCATCCAGGCACGTTGTTCATCACGTGTTCCGATAGCCGCGTAGTACCGGAACTGTTAACGCAACAAGAACCTGGCGAGCTGTTCGTGATCCGGAACGCGGGCAATATCGTGCCGTCGTACAGCCCCCATCCAGGGGGTGTGTCGGCAACGGTCGAATATGCCGTGGCGGTGCTCGGGGTGACCGACATCGTGATCTGCGGCCATTCGGATTGCGGTGCAATGACGGCTGTCGCCAAGTGCAAATGCATGGATCACCTTCCCGCCGTCGCCGGTTGGCTGCAGCATGCAGAGTCCGCAAAAGTAATCAACGAGTCTCGCTCTCACGTCAATGACGCGGCAAAAGTAAGCTCGATGGTTCGAGAAAACGTGATTGCCCAACTCGCCAACATCCAGACTCACCCGAGCGTGCGCATCGCTCAGGAAAAAGGCTTGTTGAATTTGCATGGATGGGTTTACGACATCGAAACCGGATCGGTTGACGCTCTTGACTCTGATAACCGCAGCTTCAAATCGTTGGCACAGTACCCTGATACCTGCGCTGTACACGCTCGCGTAGAAAAAGCCGCAGCCTGAAATTGTCTAAACGAGGAGGATTTTTCATGCCTGAAATCATTATGTACACCACTAGCACCTGCCCTTACTGCCGTGGTGCTAGGCAGCTGCTTGACTCTAAAGGTATTTCTTTTACCGAAATCGACGTTCAGTCAGCTGATCAGAAGATCGAAATGATAAATCGCAGCGGCCGTCGCACGGTTCCGCAAATTTTCATCGGCGACTGGCATGTGGGTGGATTTGACGACCTCGCTCAACTCGACCGTGAAGGCGGTTTGGCTCAAGCGCTCAACCCGCGTCTCGCGGGATGAGCGATAGAGAAGGCGTTCATGTCACAGATCCAAAACCAGGGGGGCGTCGCCCTCCTTGCTTTGCGCTGGTACTGCGCAGCAAATCAAGACCTCTCCCTGCGCCGGCATTTCAGCGGGCAAGTTCAAATAGTGCACTTCGCCACTGATCAATTTTGTACGACAAGTCCCACATGACCCGCCGCGGCAACTGAAGTCCGGATTCAGACCACGACTTTCAGCCAGCTCCAACAGACTGCCGTTTCCTGGTTCCCAACGGGCCTCTTTCGCAGAAGTCGCGAACAGCACTTTAACCGGTCCACTGGCTGGCAGAACTTGCTCTACCGCCGGGGTCAACTGATCGCGTAATCGAACCAGAGTCGAAGGCCCGAATGTTTCGGCGTGAATGCGATCATCGCCAATGCGTAGTTCTCGTAGCCCATCGTATAGAGCCTGGGTGAAGGCGCCCGGACCGCACAAGTAAAAGTCATAATCATCCAAGGGCAACAGCGCTTTGAGTAAAGCTACGTCTACACGTCCAGCTAATTCGAAGTCTTCGCCCTCGCGAGCGTGTTGCTCCGGCTGACTTAGAAGTCGCAATGCGCGAATCTTGTCTTTTGCACGGGTCGCCAGTTCAAACAGTTCATCGCGAAATGCCAGCTCCGCCAGACTACGCGCGCTTTGAATGAACCAGGTCGGCCGAGTGCGACGGATTCGCTCTCCTTCATAGATGACTTCGCGCAGCATCGACAGCAACGGCGTGACCCCAACGCCAGCGGCCAATAGAACCAATGGCCGATGCTCATCGGCGTGCACTGTGAAACGACCTTGGGGGGCACGAGCTTCAATGAGATCCCCCACCCGAATCTGGTTGTGCAAGTGCGACGAAACCAACCCGTCACGCTTGACACTGATCCGGAAGAAAGTGTCAGAAGGTGCGCTCGACACACTGTAAGTTCGGACCAGAGGTGGCTGTCCTTCAGCCAGGTGAAACCGTACGGGTAAATGTTGGCCAGCCTCAAAGCGCGGCAATCCTGCCCCATCGTCAGGTTCCAGATAAAAAGAACTGATGGTGCTGCTCTCTTCAACGATACGGGTCACGCGCAGATGCCGCCATTGGTCGCGTAGTGCATCGGCCTTTAAGCGGCCTTCTGCTTTTTCCCAGCTGCCGGTCATCAGACTATTAGGCGAGAAACCTTCAAGCGCCCAGCGCAGGGCCAGCACGCCTACCCTTCTAACGACATGCTCTACCGTTAAAGTCCAGAGTCTTTCCGCCCCTTGGAATGCTGCGACTTCCGGCCCCTCAAGAATAATCTCAGTGCGCCCTGCCACCTGAAGCACATTACCTGACGAGAAATCGACAAAGACCAATCCAGCCTTAGGATTGAGCAACAAGTTGCCCAATGTATTGAAATGCAGATTGCCAGCGAAATCGGGAATCGTCAGAACATTGCCTTGGACCCTGACAAAGCCGGGGTTACCTCCGCGGTGCGAGACGTCTACCGAGCGCCTGGATGAATCTCCTTCGAGGTCGATGTAGCTGGCGAGGAAGAAGGTATCGGCCTTGCGAATCATCTCTCTTGCGGCCTCGTCCAATTCGCTTAAGCATTCCGCTGCAACATTGGATGAGGGCCGACCAACGCTGACCGGTTCTACGCTCCGCAACTGGATGTATTGCGGACAGTTGCCGAAAGCGTGCACGACAGAAACGGCAATACCGCCAGATAAGGCGGTACTGATGTTGCCATTCATTCGATTGCGCCTTCGGGTCTTCAAATCGATGCCCAGCAGCCCGACTGCGGCACCCGTTACCAAAGCTGCTTTGACTGGGTCACCCTCTGCGGGGAGGCGGTCGAGTTGCAAAATGCGTGGATCGGGTGAGTGAACGAACCCTGGAGGGCCTTCTATCAACGTCGCCCAAGGAATGCCTTTTTCGTCAACCGCACCCAACACTAGATAAGGAAGCTGGCTGTAGAACGAGCGATGCTGATCCGGCATGTAGTCGCGAACAACCTTTCGCCCAAATTGCTCCATCTGCTGCGCCACGCCGACACTTTCTTGCAACTGCCGCTCACCAGCGTGCCAGGGTGAAGAGCCCGGCTCGTTCGTTTTATTCATGATCACCTCTACGTATTCGTAAACAGGTGCAATTCACTCGCCACCCAGCGTCTATTGATTGATTCACCAGTGATGCGTCTAGCTACGCAGCTACCGACACCCTCAATGCAACGCCTTGCAGGCCGGAGCGCTGCACGGATCTGCGAGACACAACAGCGTCCCGCGCGCCTTTACATCATTTACTTCAGTCGCCGTGACGCTGCTTACGACAGCTTGTAAAGCTTCTTCCTGTCCTGATCGGTTTGCCCTGATGGGCGAATTTCCTCTCCTTTAGCGTAGGCACGGATCACCGCTGGCCGGGTAGTAATTTTCGCAAGCCAGGCGGCAATGTGCGGATAGGTATCCAATTTCATGCCTTGCTTCTCGTGTTGCAGCAACCATGGGTAAATCGCCATGTCAGCGATCGAGTATTCACCTGCAATGAAAGGTTGATGGCTCAACTGCTGCTCCATCACTCTATAAAGTCGCTCGGTCTCTTTACTGAATCGCTCTACGGCAAGCGGTACATGCTCGGAGGCGTAGTTTAAAAAAAACACTGCTTGCCCGAGTATCGGTCCGAGACTGGCAGCCTGCCAGAATAGCCACTGTAGAACCGACGCCGCCCCTGTCGAATCCTTTGGAAAAAATTGACCTCGATGTTGAGCCAAGTAAAGCAAAATCGCGCCCGACTCAAAAACCGATACGCCAACTTCATTATCTACAATTGCGGGTATGCGTTGGTTTGGTGAAAGTCGTGTGTAACTGAGAGAAAACTGTTCGCCCTTACTGATATCGACCGGGTGGGCTGTATAGGGTCGACCAGATTCTTCAAGAAAAATCGCCACCTTTTGCCCGTTCGGTGTTGGCCAGTAGTAGTAGTCCAATACTTCGGATGGTTTTGACATCGGTATAACCTCTGAACACATCGACGGGAAAACCAGGACAGATATTCGAATTGAGTTCCCATTTTCCACCGGAAAAAAAGTCGTTCTGAATATCAGCGAGGATGAGTGCGGTGTCAGCCATACAATTGCCTCCAGAAAGTCGATACAGAATACTCAGTGGGGCTAGGCTACTTGCGGCGCGTCGTACCAATCACGATCGGGTGTAGCGAAACGCATTTTTTGACGGATATAAGTCGCGTTTTCTGAACTGGTTAGTTTTTCCAGCAGCAAAAAAGCGACTTCTGTGGCGGTACCAGGACCGCTGGAAGTAATGATGTTGTCGTGAACAACGACTGGTCGATCTACGAAGAGAGCGCCGCTTTCCACTAACTGGTTTTTCCTTTTTCCTCCCTCTTGGTGATAGGTGGTTGCATGCTTGCCACGTAACACGCCTGCCACCCCCAAACACACCGATGACACGCAGACGCTGGCGACGGGTTTGCCGGCTTCAACGAATTGTCGAATGGTTTCAAGAAAAGGCTCACTAAGAGCTTCCTCATAGAATCCTGCAGGTTCAAAACCACCCGGCAAAGCCAGTGCATCAAAGCTACTCACGTCTAGATCACGGAGCAGAAAGCTCGGATTAAGCGCGAGACCAAATGTGGTGATGATTTTTTTGCGAAGGCCTGCATTCACTAACTCAAGAGGACAATCACCGAGCAAATCGGCCCAACCGAGCACGTCAGTGAAGGCCGCCATTTCCATTGGTTCTACACCGTTGGCTAACAGCATGAGTACTCGTTTCATTGTTGTCTCCGCGGTCAGGCGTTTAATAAAGTGCTTGAAACGCATGCTCCGCTTTAATCGCTTTGGTGAGAACGAACACAAAACACAATCCAATGTTTCGCCTGCTGAAATGCTGGGGGACGTTTGTATCGGTTTGTAACAAAGGCCGTATCAGACACGTTTCCATGCATAGCGCTGGAAAACCGGACACATACGGGACACAGCTAGCGTTCTAAATATTCCTGTCGCTCCACCACCCATCTCCCGTTTGCACAGGAACATCAGATGAAAAAGATATTCGCAGGTCTGGCCTTAGCGGCCGCGATGGTTACAGCCACCGCAGCGATGGCCGCGCCGGTCAAACCGACTGTCGTGCTCGTACACGGAGCTTTCGCCGATTCGAGCAGTTGGAATGGCGTCGTCAAAATTCTGGAAAAAGATGGCTATCCAGTGATCGCAGCCTCGAACCCGCTGCGCTCACTCAAAGGTGACGCGCAGTCGGTCGCCGACGTGCTCGCCAGCATCAAAACGCCGGTCGTGTTGGTTGGGCACTCCTATGGTGGTCCGGTCATCAGCGAAGCGGCTTACGGCAATGCCAATGTCAAAGCACTGGTATACGTCGCCGCTATTGCACCCGAAGCAGGTGAGTCCACCGCAGAGTTATCTGGACGTTTCCCGGGTGGCACGCTGGGCCCTACCCTCGCCCCCCCAGTAGCCTTGGCTGACGGCGGTAAGGATCTGTATATCCAACAAGACAAATTCCACGACCAGTTCGCAGCCGACGTTTCCAACGCAGACGCCAAATTGATGGCTGCGACTCAACGTCCCGTTACGGTTGCAGCACTCAATGAAGCATCCACAGAGCCGGCCTGGAAAACCATCCCTTCCTGGTTTGTCTACGGCGACGCTGATAAGAACATCCCAGCACAAGCCCAAGCCTTTATGGCTGAACGAGCGCACTCCAAGCAGACCGTCGTAGTTAAAGGCGCGTCGCACGTTGTGATGGTGTCCAATCCCAAAGTCGTCGCCAGCCTGATCGAAAAGGCAGCGAACGCCAAATGAAGCTCGTCGGCGACCTCAGTCCGGGATCGCCGCACGCTCAATGAACATCCGGCAACATTGCCGGATGTTCGCGCAGGCCCTCGACAATGTGGTCGACAAAACTGCGCACTCTCATTGAAGCTCTACGCCCTTCTCGGTAAACGACATGAACTGGAAGCGCTGGCAGTTCGAAAGGTTGCAACACCCTGCGCAACCGACCGCCATTTAAATAATCGTAGGCGGGATAACTGAGGCAGCGCGTAAGCCCCGCGCCATGAGCCGCCGCATCGATGGCAGATTGAACGGTGGTGCAGCTGACGCGTGATCGGGCCTTAATGGTGGATTGAAAGCCTTGGTTGGAAAAATCCCAGTTGATCTTCTCCCGATAAGCTTGAATGCCAATCAGCCGGTGACTTTTAAGATCCTCAGGCTCGGCGGGCACACCATGGACTTCGAGATAGGCAGGACTGCCACAAACGATCGTACGAACGAAGCCAACAGGCCTGGCGATCAACGAAGAACTGGGCAAATTCCCCACCAGCACGGCCACGTCAAGCCCTTCCTCGTTCATGTTCGGAAAACGATCATGATAATGGGCGAATACTCTGACTTCGGGATAAAACTCCATGTAATTCGCAAGCAAAGGCGTCATTACATAGCGGCTGAAAAGGAGTGGAAGCAATACAGTCAGATTACCCTGAGCCTGAACATGAAGGCCTTTAGCTGATGCTTCTGCGTCTTCGATTTCTTTGAGGATGCGGGAGCAATCAGCCATAAAAGCAGCACCCGACTCAGTCAACGAAACTCCACGAGTGCTTCGTTGCAATAGCTGCACCCCTAGGCGCGCCTCCAATCGGGCAATCGCGCGAACGACTGTCGGGCCAGAAACGTTCAGGCGGCGCGCAGCTGCCGCCAGGCTTGGCCGCTCTGAGAGCGCTTCAAACATAAGCATTTCATGAAAGCGGTCCATTAGAGCGCGCTTTTCATAGTAGGTCGAAGCGCCGTATCACGTCCCAGACGCTCCGTGAGGAAATCCACGAACGTACGTATCTTCGCTGGTACGCGGTTACTCTTGAGGTAAACGACCTGGATGGGCAAAGCGGGCGGTTCAAAATCTTGGAGTACCACCTCCAGTTCACCGGCGGCTACTTGACTAGCCACCTGGTAGGACAACACGCGTGTCACACCCCAGCCCAGACAAGCAATATTGATGGCAGCTTGATTTGCGGTAACGACTAGCCGCGGATCGAAACGAAAGCTGAGTGCATTTCCTTCATTCTCAAATTGCCAATCGCTCAACAAATGGCTCGCGGAAGACATAACGATTTTGGCAGAACCTAATTCTCCAGGATGGCGGGGTCTGCCGAATTCCTCGAAATACTTGGGGGCGCCACAAATTACCTGGCGCACCTCGCCAACTTTGATACCGTGCTGATTATTCTCGTGCAGATGGCCAATACGGATCGCCACATCGATACCTTCATCAACCATGCTTGTCACGCGGTCAACCAGTAACGCGTTGAGATGTACAGAAGGAAATTGATCCAGATACTCAGCCAGCAAAGGCGCAATGTACAACTCACCAAAAAGCACGGGAGCTGTCACCGTCAGGTGCCCACACGGAATTGAGTAGCTGCCGGCAGCAGCTTCCTCCGCTTCATTGACCTCACCGAGTATTCGCCGACAATCATCAAGATACCGTTGCCCTGCCTCAGTCAAGTGCAAGCTACGAGTTGTGCGTGAAAGCAACTGAGTGCCGATGCGTTCCTCCATAGCAGCAATGGCACGGGTAACGCTGGGGGGAGAAATATTCAAACGACGGGCGGCGGCCGCAAAACCTTCTTCTTCGGCCACCGTCATGAATATCTGCATTTCCTGAAAGCGATCCATAGGCGACTCAGCCGTGGTGTAGGGACAGCAAGATCTGATCGCGAGAGCGAGCAGACGTAGATGCAAAAAAGTGTCGCCTAGAGCGACTAGTGCAAACCCTATCCAGATGACTAGTGCGACAGGCGAAAATTCGAAGAGATCGTAGTTGAATGAGCGAAGACTACCCGGAATTTTTCCCGGGTAGCTCCGGCCGCTGGATCAAGCTTGTTGCAAACCCTTGGCAGTACGCTGCATACCTACGAAATTTGGCAATGCCTCGATACTGCTCAACCAGGCCCGAACGTTAGGATAGTCAGTCAGTGCAACATTGCCTTCTGGAGCATGGGAGACGTAGGTGTAGGCTGCGACATCTGCAACGGTCGGTTTGTCGCCAGCCAGGAATTTGCTTTTACCCAACTCTTGCTCCATCACCGTCAACAGGGTGTGGGACTTGCTGATCGCATCCTCCGCATTGTAACCGGCACCGAACACCGTGATCAGTCGAGCGGTAGCGGGGCCTGAGTTGATCTGCCCGGCGGCAACGGACAGCCAGCGTTGTACTTTTGCTTGCGCTACAGGATCAGTGGGCAGCCACTCACCGTTGCCGTATTTAGCAGCGAGATAGACCAGAATGGCGTTCGAGTCAGCTAGAACGGTGCCGTTATCATCGATCACCGGTACTTGGCCGAAGCTGTTGAGCGCTAGGAATTCGGGCATTTTGTGCGCGCCCTTCATCAGATCCACAAATATCAATTCTGTTGGCTGGCCGAGCAGTGAGAGCATCAATTCGACACGATGCGCGTGGCCAGACAATGGATGACGATAAAGCTTGATTGGTTGTTGGGACATGACGTACTCCGGCTGTTCTGGATTCGACCCGGTGATCGTGTCGATGGAGTCATCTTGCTCTCCCCTACCAAACAGAGGAATTACCATTATTTACAATCCAGCATTTCACTGGGCGTAATGGTCAGCACCCTATTCTCAGTCCACTGCCGCGGATCCAAGCATCAAATTCATGAATGCGACCGACGCGGCACTGTGGTAGTTATTTTTTCGCCTTAGAATCGACACTCCCCGTTGAGGCGCCTTATCGATCAAGGCTAGCTTATGCAGAGCGCGATCCTGCGTGGCGATGGGTTCAGGAAGAATGGTGGCGACCGCGGTGTTTCGAATGACTTCAAGCAACGTGTTTACGGAGTTGACCTAAATCGTCACCTTGGGCGTGATCTTCGCTTTGGTGAAGTACTCATCGATACAAATGCGCGTAGCGAAGTCAGGGGTCAGCAAAGCAAAATCCAGTTGAGCTAACTGGCCCGTCGTGAGTGCTTCCTGGCAGTCATAGAGTGGGTGAGCGCGCCCAACCATCAGACCGAGCGTCTCGACGAAGGCCGGGATTGATTCGATATCGGCGTTTCTCACTTGGTCAAATGCAACAGCTATATCCAGCGAGTCATCGACCAATCCCGTTTCGATGTCGCCCATCGACAACTCGAAAATCTCTAAGCGAATGTTCGGGAATTGGGAGATGTAATCACGCACTAGTGGACCTAAGACGTACGCCATGAAGGTTGGGGCCATGGCAAGCCGTAACGTGCCACGGGACAAGTCTTTCACGTCGTGCAATGCCCGTTTACCCGCCGCCAGCTCTACCAGTACGCGCCGGGCGCATTCGATGTAGGCGAGCCCAGCATCTGTGGGTCTGACAGTCCGGGATGTTCGGTCAAAAAGGCTGACGCCAAGCGTTTCTTCCAGCTGCCGTATCTGCTGCGACAGTGTCGGCTGAGACACATGAAGGACTTCTGCGGCTCGGGTGAAACCACCGTGGTCAGCTACTGCCAACAGATACCGCAAATGTCTTAGAAGCATTGGATCACCGCAAGATTGGGTTCGTAATGCATTGTATCTCTGACCGTTGCGCAGCGATTGGCAGAGCAGGTATCAGCTTATTTTTCTCAACCGAGTCTCCCAAAATGGAATGGACCTTCCGTGAGCACCGCTGCCGCGCAGATGCCCAGCTCTGTTTTGGCATTAGAGTACTCCCGTCCTCATGATTCTTTCACCAGGTGAAATACCGCATTGTCATTATTAGTCATTCCTCAGATTCAGTGGTTTATCGAGTATTGGATACAGCGCAAAACAACATCAACGCGCAGACCAAACCTCTCCGCAGATTAGCTCTGCAACCACTGGAGTACCGGTGATGCCCTTACTTAAATACCTCTCCTTTCTCGTTTTGACGATGCTTTTGGGCCTCGGACACGCCCAAGCAGAAACGCCAAAAATGAAGTATCGCCAAGTGATGGTCGATGGCGTAAATATTGCCTATCGAGAAATTGGCGATCCGAGCGCCCCCTCCGTATTACTCCTTCATGGAGTGCCCAGCTCGTCTCGCATGTACGACGATCTCATGAAGCAATTGGGTAACCGTTTCCACCTCATTGCTCCGGACTACCCAGGCTTCGGTAACAGCGATGCGCCCCCACCAGACAAGTTCGTCTACACATTTGATCACCTTGCAAAGGTGATGGAGCACTTCACAGACGCAGTCGGGCTCAAACGGTACAGCTTGTTTATGCAAGACTACGGCGCTCCCGTTGGTATGCGATTAGCGATGGCAAGGCCGGAAGCCGTGACTTCAATGGTGTTCCAAAATGGCAATGTCTATGCAGAAGGTTTGGGCAAGATGTGGGACAGCCGCAAAGCCTACTGGGCGGATCGTGGTGCTTATGAGGCCAAGTTTCAGGCTGCTCATTTGTCCCTGGACGTAACCCGACAGCGGCATGTCGGCAGCGATCCAGACGTCACAGCGTACAACCCCGATTTATGGCAGGACGAAGTGGCATTCCTCAACCGCCCCGGTGAAGGCGCGATTCAAATGGCACTGATCTACGACTATCGCACCAATATCGATGCCTACCCGGCGTGGCAGAAATGGCTGCGTGAACATCAGCTACCCACACTGGTTATCTGGGGCAAGCATGATTTGGCCTTTACCGTTGCGGGCGCTGAAGCTTTTCGCAGGGACTTGCCCAATGCAGAGATTGCGATTCTCGACGGGGGACATTTCGTTATGGACACCCGGCTGGAAGACGTCGCGAACCTCACTCGAAAATTCCTGATCAAGCAAAAATGAAAAAAGCGCACCCTGACCTGATCAGTCACCTGCTGCTCACCGCCGTACGGAGGGTAACGAACTCTTCTGCGGAGGTCGGATGAACGCCAATAGTGTCATCAAAAAGTCGTTTGGTGGCACCCGCCTTAAGAGCAATCGCTAAGCCCTGAATGATATCCCCCGCGTCCGGACCGACCATGTGGCATCCCAGCACTCGATCAGATTCTGCGTCCACTACCAGCTTCATCAGCGTCTGTTCTGACGACTCGGTGAGAGTCAATTTCATAGGGCGGAACCTGCTCTCGAACACAACTACTTTGTGGCCCAGATCAACGGCTTGCTGTTCGGTAAGCCCCACCGTGCCTATGTTCGGCTGACTGAACACAGCGGTCGGAATGTGCCGATAATCGACCGGACGATATTGCTCAGGTTTGAACAACCGACGGGCAACTGCCATGCCCTCTGCTGTCGCAACGGGTGTCAACTGGACACCGCCAATGACATCACCCAGAGCCAATATGGAAGGCTCGCGAGTTTCAAAGTGCTCATTCACGTCAATATAGCCAGCCTCGGTGAGTTCGACGCGCGTGTTTTCCAGCCCAAGACTATCGAGCATAGGCCTTCGACCAGTAGCGTAGAAGATGCTATCAGTTTCGAGCTGCGTTCCATCCTGAAGCGTCGCTAGCAAACTTCCGTCTGGCTGCTTATCAATTCGGACAACGTCAGTGTTGAAATCTAATCGCAACCCGCGCTTAGTCAACTCCTCTGCCAGATGAGTACGAACCGACTGATCGAATCCTCGCAAAAACATATCGCCTCGGTACAGCAGCCGAGTATCAGCTCCTAGCCCGTTGAAAATGCCGGCGAATTCGACGGCAATGTAACCACCGCCGACCACCAGGATTCGCTTAGGCAACTCTTCCAGGAAGAATGCTTCATTCGAAGTGATCGCATACTCGTGTCCCGGAATCTCCGGGATCCGCGGCCAACCGCCAGTCGCAATCAAAATCCGCTCAGCGCTGAAACGCTGGCCATTTACATCAACATGGTTCGCATCTGCTAATCGCGCATGGCCTTCGAGCAACGTGACGCCGCTATTAATCAAAAGCTTACGGTAGATGCCATTGAGACGATCGATCTCACGGTTCTTGTTCGCAATAAGCGATGACCAGTCGAAATTCGCCTTGCCCGCTGTCCAGCCGAAGCTTTCGGCCTGTTCGAAGTCGTCAGAAAAATGGGCACTGTA
Organism: Pseudomonas sp. N40(2020); assembly: GCF_014472415.1. Classification (GTDB taxonomy): domain Bacteria; phylum Pseudomonadota; class Gammaproteobacteria; order Pseudomonadales; family Pseudomonadaceae; genus Aquipseudomonas. Next base: position 7,221 of record NZ_JACSZV010000043.1, on the reverse strand, counting down.
AACCAACAGTTTTTTTGGAACGCAGCCGACATTCACACACGTGCCGCCTAAGTATCGACTTTCGGCAACCGCTACTTTTGCACCAAAATCTGCTGCAAACCTTGCAGCACGCACTCCACCCGAGCCGGCACCAATGACAAATAGATCGAAGTCGTAGCTCATTTCAGTTCTCTGTAGGGAATGCACAGCGCCCGGCTGTCCAATTTCATTTGAGGGATAACGACCGGAGCTTCAGCGAATGCATCAGTGAGGTACAAAGCCTCGAAAACAAACCTCCGCCTGATTGCGGTTGGCACAAATCAGTCATGCCTAATCCGCTGGTCTCACTTGCCAAGCCTCCCATGAATTGGGGAAGCAAGAAGCCGGCTTCGTGCTCACGATGAAGCACCATTGAGGTATCCGGATGGGAGACGCCAGGACAGGATTGATGAGTGCCGAACATTGGAATCTCCCATTAATGGAGAACGCTGCGACAACTCCAATAGTTGATCGCTTCTGGGAACAGTTTCACCAACAAATGGGGTTCAGAGAATGAGCAGAGATGTCATGGCTTAATTGTGCAGGATGAAACAATGTTGGTAGAGCCTTCTGAACAGGCAATCAATCTATTCGGGAAGGATTTAGAGCAATACGCAGATGGAGGTCTCTTCCGAATCGAGTGCCGACAAGCCTGAGGCGGGCCGACCTGCTTGGCTGGTCAGAACTCGCGGAGGAGCGTTACCGGGTCAACGTGGTCGAAGGCTGTGAGTGATACGCCATTCTTAATGACGATGGTCTCTTGAAAGAAGGTTGCACCCCCACCGCTTTCCGGTGGCGTTAGTGGAGGCTCCATGTGCGGCGGTGTATGTCAATCTCTAGGAGCTGAAAGGGAGTTCGAAAGCTTTTTCATCGAAGACGAGAGCTTCATCTCGTTTTCTGTGCGGTGCAGATCATTCGTGGTAGTAGTGAGCTGGCTAGTGAGAATACCTAACTCCCCGAGAATGCCCTGTACCTTCCCCTCACGCTCTTTTTCGCTCAGAGAGTGATTGTTCTTGATGGCATCCAATTCTTCCATTTTCTTTTGAATTTTCTCTTGGATGTCTCTTATCGCTTTGAGAATTTTTTTCACGCCATCCGGTAGATTGCTAGCGTCGATATCCGCATTTTTGTCGGTCTCACTTGACGCTTTCGCAGTCCCCTCGGGGGACAAAGTCACTTTCACACCTTCGGTAACTGCTGGTACGTCGGAGTCGCCTGACGTGTCACTCGGCACTGATTTCGCAGCATTTGAGGGTTCTATGATTTTAATCGAAGCGTGGGCAGCGGCATTGATTTGCATGAGATTCTCCCTTTTTGTCTTTGCTGTATCGACGTTCGCGAAAAGTACTTGAAGGCAGAAGTGAGAAAAAACCTTTGGGAGTGAGCGGGCTAACGAGTATCGGCATCTGGCCTACAGGGCATCGAGGACTCTAAATTGGTTTTGCGCGAACCGATGAAAATCAAAGGATCTTCTCTAGAGGTTGTGCAGGGACGCATTCCGTCGAATTTCATCAGCTTTGAATTCAATAACCCCTCAAGCGCAACGCCTCTCCCGACCGAAATAATCGCGGCCATTTCAAAAACCGGAACAGTAGATTGTCTTTTTTGGTCGTTCTCCCGGGTTTGTTTAGGGCAGACCATGGGCCGCGCAGTGCATTGATTTGCAACCGGCCGCAGAGGCATCAACTTGATGAAATTCGTTTTTTTGATGATGCAAAGAAGGTTCTGAATCGTTGCACAGACTTACTACGTGCCCACCCGAAAGGGAGGGCTGATTCTGTACCCGGCACAAATTGATGGAATTGCGTCAACCTTCGTCACACACAGGAACTCTAGATGAACAAGTTATTCTCAGGCCTGGCCTTAGCGGCCGCAATGGTTACAGCCACCGCAGCGATGGCTGCGCCGGTCAAACCGACTGTCGTATTGGTTCATGGCGCTTTCGCCGATTCCAGCAGTTGGAATGGCGTCGTCAAGATTCTGGAAAAAGATGGCTACCCAGTGATCGCAGCGTCGACCCCGTTGCGCTCACTCAAAGGTGATGCGCAGTCGGTCGCCGACGTGCTCGCCAGCATCAAAACGCCCGTTGTGCTGGTCGGGCATTCGTATGGTGGTCCGGTCATCAGCGAAGCGGCTTATGGCAACACCAATGTTAAAGCGCTGGTATTCGTCGCAGCCATTGCACCCGAAGCAGGTGAATCCACCGCAGAATTATCTGGACGTTTCCCAGGCGGTACGCTGGGCCCTACCCTCGCCCCTCCAGTAGCCTTGGCTGACGGCGGTAAGGATCTGTATATCCAACAAGACAAATTTCACGACCAGTTTGCGGCGGACGTCTCAAACGCTGACGCACGCGTCATGGCGGCGACTCAACGTCCCGTCACTGTCGCCGCCTTAAACGAAGCATCGACCGAGCCGGCCTGGAAAACCATTCCTTCTTGGTTCGTTTATGGGACCGCCGACAAGAACATCCCTGCACAAGCCCAGGTGTTCATGGCCGAGCGGGCACACGCCAAGCAAACCGTCGCAGTCAAGGGCGCCTCTCATGTGGTGATGGTATCCAACCCGAAAGTCGTTGCCAGCTTGATCGAAAAGGCAGCTAACGCCAAATGACGACAAGTCGCGGCTTAGAGTTGAGCCGCTTCATCATTAAACGAGCATCCGGTCGTACTACGGATGCTTACTTGAAGCCCTAGACGATGCAATCGACAGATTCGCGGAGCCGGAGTAGGAGTGTTGTCAATCATACATAGCCGGAGAGCCGACGAATGTGCAGATAGAAGTTAAAGACTCAAAGCGCTACGCAAGTACTGGAGGTTGGGGTTACGGCCAGTTTGAAAATGGAAAAGCCAACCCTAGTGAGCCGCTCATGAACACCTGTTTCGCTTGCCATACAAAATTGCCTCCTCAGGATGACTTCATCTTCACAAAATATTGGAAGTAATCGCCAGGCGTCCTTTATGTTGAGTTCTTTGCCTCGGAATTCGGCGAACGACCTATCAGGTAATACGCCCGATATGAATCAGTGTCCGAAAGTATTTCGCGCCGCCCCGCAGATTGTGAAATCAGCATGCAGAGCTGTGCTGTCAAAGCAACGCACAGCGTATTTAGCCCCCCATGCATCCCCCGCCCTGCACCAAGTAGGTTGCGGTATGCCGCTCACCTTTTGAGTCTTCATAAACCATCTCAACTGGGACGATACCGCACGCGAAGGAGGTATCAGTGATGCTGATAGTTTTAGCAACGTCCAATGGAACGCCTGTACGTGCAGTCTGGGCGCCCTCGGCAGCGAACACGGAGCCGGCAACGACAGTTAAGAACAAAGCAATTAAGGTTTTCATCATGTTTTCCCGAGTTGTGGTCGAAGTGATTACGCGGAGCGTTCGCGGAGCAATTGACGCGCGGAGTCAGCCATCACGGGTAAAGAGCCGGCTAGCATCAGTACGTCTTTGAGCACCAGACGACCTGCCCCCGACAGATAGGGAAAGCCATGTTGCGCATCACCGAGAGCCCCCACCCAGGCTTCAGGTGTGGTAATCAAAAAGCTAAGCGTTACCAGCGGTGTACCGAAAGCGAGCGCTCCTCCCAACAGACCAGTACGTCGCGAAATTGAATTTGAAAGGACAAGCAGACCGATCAGGATTTCTACGATTCCGAGGCCGGTTGAAAAACCGTAGGTGTTGTTAGCAGTCTGCCAAGCACGCTTCTCTGCGTTCAACTCACCTTCATGCGTGAGGTGCGCTTTGTATTCTTCGGGGTGCTCATAGAAGAAAGACATGAATGGGCTATTGGCAACAAAAGGGGTGATGCTGTCAGCTTCGTATGGAACGAATTTCAGCGCTCCGATCCATAAAAAAACGATAGCGATAGCCAATCGCATGAGTGACGTTCCGACAGTATCGACTTTGCTGATAAATCGGAGCCAGGCAGTAAAAGATGTGAGCATGAGGCTTCTCCAAATGTTTGAATGTGGAGGTAGTCTGATGTGGGTCCGAAAGCTATTTTTGTGCATCTTGCTCAATTTATTGCTTGATCGTCTCAACATGCTGCTGAAGATCTTGCAGGTGTAAAAAAGCCTCGATACCTTGCGGTACCGAGGCCAATCGCGTGCGGGTCAGTGATCTATTTCTTCAGCGAGTCATACGCCTCCAACGTACGCAACGAATAGATGTAAGCAGCGCCGGCGTTGAGAGAGATTGCGGTCGCCAATGCGGCCGCCACTTCTTCGCGGCTTGCTCCAGCTTTGATCGCTGCATCCGCATGGGCGGCGATGCAGCCGTCACAGCGGGTGGTGACAGCAACAGCAATTGCAATCAACTCACGAGTTTTGGCATCCAGCACATCGTTTTCGGCGGCGGCCTCACCAAGAGCCATGTAAGCCTTTACCATTTTAGGATTACTCTTTCCGAGCGAGCCGAAGGCTTTCTGGATGGTGGGTAGTAGTTCGGACCAGTTGTTGAACATCGCATGACTCCTGAGCATGTTGGTGTAGTAATTCGACAGACTCAGTTTTCCCCTGCGGCGAGATGTCAGTTTGTCCGATCCGCTCAATTTTTTAAGCGAAGCTCTCAAATGAATTCGATCGATAAACTCATCAGCTTGGCTAACGTCCGAGGCAGCTTGGATCTCCGATGTCAGTTTCAGGGAGATTGGGCTCGAGGTCACGAGCAAGAAATCTTAGGGAAAGCGCCTTACCACATTGTGCTGGAGGGAGAGTGTCGAGTTGAGTTTCCGGACGGACAGCGCCTGCCCATGCGAGCAGGAGACATTTTACTTTTGCCTCGTGGCGCACCGCACATTATGCATAGCATTGGGAAAACGGTTGAACCCAGTACGCCGAGGCTGATTTCCGGTGGGACATTGCCGCTTTACCGCATTGGAGGTGTGAGTACTGACCTGGATATGCTTTGCGGAGGCTTTCACTACAATCGCACATCAATGTTATTCGCCGCCCTCCCCGAACATCTCGTAATTCCAAGCGCTGCCCTCCCTACAAGTACCCCACTGCCGGCGCTTGTCGAAATGTTGCGAGGTGAAGCAGATAGCGATCAGGTCGGTGCGCACTATTTACTAGACGCTTTGTCCCAAGCGCTGTTCACATTGATCCTACGCGCGCACATCGCGAGCCACGGTCAAGACACCGGCACGCTGGCCTTGCTGTCCGATAAGCGACTGGGCCGCGCGTGGCAAGCAATGTTGGCCGATCCCGCATACGAGTGGACCGTAGATGCTCTTGCCGAAACCGCGAGCATGTCTCGTGCAACATTCATGCGGGCATTCGTACGGGTATCCGGTGTGTCGCCTTGGGTGTTATTGACCCAAGTCCGAATGGAATTGGCTTTCAACCTGCTTAGCCACTCACATTTAGGTTTGAGTGATATTGCCTCCCAGGTCGGGTACCAATCCCAGGCGGCTTTCAGCAAAAAATTCAAGGAGATATACGGTGAAGCGCCGGGGAGAGTGAGGCGCGGAATGTAACATCTCCGACATTTACATATGCCGGATCACAGGCACTATTCACTAGCCTCGCGCAGCTCAGGATACGGCAAAGCTACCCTTCAACATTCGTAGGCTAGTAATCAATCCGTCGCTCACCTCTAACACCCGCACAAATGACGTGTGAATACGCTTGCAAGTGGCTTTATGACTGAGTCTAGGTCTCCAAGAATCAGTGAAACATGTTTATTCGCAAGGATATCTTGGACGTGGACCTATCAGGGTGCCGACCAGACCGGTCATCGCCCAAGGGAAAATATTGTCGCCCTGATGCATCCGTTCAGGGACTTGCTCCGTACATTTATCACCTTCATCCGAAGGACCGAAGAATCTAGGAGAAGTACCATGCTTACCCTTGCTCAACGCATCGCCGCGGTCTGCTTCGCTACCCTCTTTTTTGCTGCGTCACCAAGCTTTGCCGCCGAACCCGTCATGGTAGGTGGTGCCCCCATGTATCCGAACAAGACCATTGTCGAGAATGCCGTCAACTCGAAAGACCACACGACCCTAGTGGCGGCGGTCAAGGCCGCCGGCCTCGTGGACACGCTCAATAGTAAAGGTCCATTTACCGTGTTCGCACCAACCAACGAAGCCTTTGCCAAATTGCCCGCCGGAACCGTAGATACACTGGTCAAACCGGAAAACAAGGCAGACTTGACGAAGATACTGACGTATCACGTGGTTGCTGGTACTCACACCGCCAAGCAGTTGATGGCGGACGCCAAGATGAATGGCGGCAAGGTCATGTTGAAAACCGTGCAGGGGGAGTCATTCACCGTCATGGCGCACGATGGAAAACTATCGGTGATGGACGCCAAAGGTGGCAAAAGCGCAATCAGCATTGCTGACGTCATGCAGTCCAACGGCGTCATCCATGTGGTCGACACAGTGCTGATGCCTAAGTAATAGCTGAAAACCCGGCGGACATTATCTAATGTCCGCCGGGGATTAACTGCTGACCTGAGCGACCGACAGAAAACTGCGAGTGGCTGACACTCATACATCGCTCGATTGCCCTACCGCCCTCCTATGGTAAAAGACTGCGTTGGGCGCCCTGTTCGCCGTCACATCTCAACCTGTGTTAGCTCAGTTGCTCACCTAGCCGAGCATTACCTTGAAGTTATCGTCGGTGTTGGCGAGAACCCTAAGCATGAAGGACTACCTGCTCCCCCCCAGGCGCGCGGCCAGGGCGATGCAGTACCTGTGTCCATCGCTTACAGAAGTAGTCTCACAACACAAATTCCCGACGCCCTTCAGCAAATCGCCTATGCGGCCGGTGTGGCTGTGGCTATTGGGGCAAAAGCACATGTGCATGATGATGCGAGGCGCGGAGAAGCAAAGCTCGTTGATGCTGAGCGCCTTTTGTGATTCGTCCGCTATGCGTCACGAGTTCCTGCAACTGATAGCGCGACTCGGTTAACGCAAAAAAAATCGTTGCACCAAAGCAGCGAGCGCCCTGGGAGCGTGGTCATAAACTGTTCGCGAAACTGGATGCAGGGGAGTCGATTTGAAGAAGAGTGAACTACCGGTGAAAGCGTGTGCGGTCTGCGGATTGTCTTTCGCTTGGCGTAAGAAGTGGGTGTAGTGGTCTAATGAAACCGGACACCCATTTAGGCGAGAATGCTCGCCAGATAGAGGTGTCTGATGACCAAACAACGTCGTTCTTTTTCCACTGAATTCAAACGCGAGGCCGCAGGCCTCGTGCTC
>NZ_JACSZV010000042.1 GCF_014472415.1 Pseudomonas sp. N40(2020) | reverse complement strand
AGCCTGCTCGCGAAAGCAATCTGTCAGTTGCACTCGAGCTGAATGACCCACCGCTTTCGCGAGCAGGCTCGCTCCCACAATGGGTCCACTATTGCTCTGTGCGCTCTGTGCCTTCACGGTCGCGTTCGTAATGGTGAGCCAGTGGCAGCGCCGGTAGCCACGCCTCACGGCGAATGGTCCAGAGCTCATAGGTGGGCTTGCACTGGTTCGGTTCATCGAGCGACCCGACGTTGACTTCCACTTCATCTGCCGAACGCGTGAACACCGGTGAGCCGCAGCGCGGGCAGAAAAAGCGCCCGTTATAGTCACGGGTTTCGCCGATGACCTTCAACGCATCCTCGGGAAATATGGCCGAGGTACCGAACAGCGCGCCGTGGCGCTTGCGGCAGTCGAGGCAGTGGCAGATGCCGACGCGGTAGGGCTGACCTGTCACTTCGAAACGGACATCGCCGCATAGGCAACCGCCAGTCAATCGATCCATGTCACACCTCCTCTGCTCGACCTCAATTTACAGATCGTCCAAATCGGGAAAGGCAATCCTGCCCAGCGTCCAAGGCTCAACAATCTGGCAATGTACATTGCGCAGAAATGAGCCCCACTCGCTTCGGTTATGCGCATCCGGGCCGGTGACCGGCATATCGGTCAGATCGAGTCGTTCGTCACGCCCGAAAATCCCGGGTAACTCACCGCACACCTTGTAGTTATAAAAATGTGCAGCGAAGTTTTGCCAGTTAGTGATTTGTTCAAAAAGCGCAGAAATCTTGATGGCTGGCATTCAGGCCTACTTTGTAATAGGTAGCCTGCCAGTGATCACAAATTTATCGAACACTTTCTGCCCATCACGCGCGGCTTGCCGAACATCAAGGAATGTCAGCTCATTACGAACTTCCTTTTTGTTAGGTTTGTCGGTCTTTCTGGTGGTGGCCATCGGAGCCTCCGAAGGATGTGTATTCATGCTGACCAGCTTAAGTGATTAAGTTTTGACCGGCAAACGATAGGACCTTGCTCCAAGACCGACAAGTCGGCGGGTTCTCGCGAGCTTGTAGGTCATGACGCCCAAAATTGTAGTCCGTGAGCGATCTGGGCTCAGGTTCGCCGCTCGGCATCTTCCATGCTTAAACACAACTTCGAGCGAACGTTTAAAGCACACAAACCGTTACGCCATCCTCCCTACAACACCTTGCGCCGTTACCTACGCGTACGCCAGAATCCGCCGGCTTACGCGGCTGTGGGGCGGGTTGTATCGTTTCCCTGTCACTGAAAAACAGTGATCGGGTTTGGTAGCCCGCTTTAAATTGTCGTTGTTGCGACACCCTCGATGCTGTCTCTTTTTTAAGGTATAGCTTTGTATGGTGGGCATGCGTGGGGCTCCTCTGTGAGCGCCGGGTTTCCCAATTTAACCGGTCTACCAACCCGCGCATGGCCGCCACCCGCCGTTTGGTAGCGAGGGTGATGGCTCCCATTTTTTAAATTGGAGCTTTATCTATGTTCAAAATCACGCCCAACCCACCGCACACCGATCCCATCCCCCACGACCCCGCGCTCGACCTGCAAAAGGTAAAAGAGGCGACCGATCGCGCCCTCGACTACTACCTCAAGCCCGAAGACCTGGCAGCTCCGCCAGCATCGCCCAAGTTTCGCCCCGTCTTTCTCGTCGACCCCACGCTGGATGACGAAACCCTGCTGGTCGAAGCCTGTGAATCGCTGTCATACGCCCACGCCATGGCCGGTAATATCGCTGACTCGGTGGGTGGCCCGGAGCGTAAACCGCTGCTGGCGCTGCAACGGGTGATCATGTTGAACGAGCTGTTGGTCAACCGATTGCTGGACAAGCTGCGCCTGCCGCAGTAGGTAGCTGACGGATCGCCATGCAGGGCCAGTGCATCCTGCATGGCGATCTTGAGTCCGGCGTCCATACTGATTTTTTGCAAACGGCATCCTCTACTCAACTGTCCGGACACCGACATGCCCTCCCTCGAATCCACCCTGTTGCAGAGCTGGCACAACAACGCCCACGCCTGGATCGAAGTGATCCGCAGCGGCGCCATCGAAAGCCGTCAACAGGTCACCGATCAGGCGATTGTGTTGGCGATCATGGGCCGTCAACCGCAGCGGGTGCTCGACCTCGGTTGCGGCGAAGGCTGGCTGTTGCGGGCACTGGTGGATCGGGGCATTGAGGCGACGGGCGTGGATGGCGATGCGACGCTGGTGGAAGCGGCGCGTCTGGCCGGTGCATCGCAGGCGCATGTCGCCAGTTATGAAGCGTTGGTTGAGGCTACGGTGGACATCGGTCGCGACTATGACCTGATCTGTGCGAATTTCTCTTTGCTGCAACAGGACATCATCCCGTTGCTCGCCGCGATGAACGCGTTGCTGGTGCCTGGCGGCGCACTGGTGATTCAGACGCTGCACCCGTGGGCCGTCGCGGCGGGTGATTATCAGGACGGCTGGCGGGAAGAGACGTTCGCCGGGTTCAAGGGCCAGTGGCAACCGATGCCCTGGTACTTCCGCACGCTGTCGAGCTGGATAAACGCGCTGGACATGGCCGGGTTTGAACTGGCCGGACTGCAAGAGCCACAGCATCCGCAAAGCCCTGTGCCGCAGTCTTTGCTGCTAGTGGCTGAGCGGTGCTAGTTTCAGAGTCTTTGCCGGCCAGAGCTAATACACTCGGGCGCTGGCCTGCCGGGATGACGTCGATGAAACACGCTGCCGCGAAAAACCCTGAAAAAGCCCCACGCTTCTGGCGCGACGACGCCCTGCCCTTTATCGAGGCGCGGGCCATCGCCGATGGCCGAGAAGTCTGCTATGCGCGGCATTCCCACGCGCATTTTTCTATCGGTGCGATCACCGCCGGGCGCAGCACGTATGTGCACGAACAGGCGCAGTTCGAAGTGGCGGCGGGCACCGTGGTGCTGATGAATCCCGGTGATGTGCATGCGTGCAATCCGATCGATGATCAACCGTGGTCGTACGTGATGCTGTACGTTGAGACTCCGTGGCTGACCGACTTGCAGCATCAACTGGGGTTTGCCGCCGACGTGGAATTTCGTCGCTTCGCGACCACGCATCTCGACGACGCCAGGCTGTTCAATGATCTCAACGGGTTGTATGAGTTGCTGGTCAATGACCAACAGGATGTCTTGCGCAAACACAGCGCCGCGGTGGAGTTTTTCACCGATCTGCAACTGCGCTTGAACCCGGCGCAAGCGCCCGTGCGAGAACCGAATTTCAAGCTTGAACGCGCCGCCGATTTCATCCGCGAACACTGCACCGAGCTGCTGAGCCTCGACGACATTTGCAGCGCGGCGCAGCTGTCACCGTCCTACCTGATACGCGCTTTCAAACAGCATTACGGCATGACGCCGCACGCGTTTGTGGTCAACCAGCGCATCCAGTTCGCCCGCGAACGGTTGCGCAGAGGACAGTTGATTGCCGATGTGGCGCTTGAGGCGGGGTTTGCCGATCAGGCGCATTTTCAACGGGCGTTCAAACAACATCTGGCGGCGACCCCCGGCCAATATCGCGGCTGACATCGACCCCCTGCGGGGATTTCAAGGCAACAGCAGATAAACCGCACTCAACGCCAACAACCCCGCCATCACTCGATTGAACAGGCGCATCCCCGCCGGATTGCCCAGATACCCGCGCAAAAACGTCCCGGCATACGCCCAGCAGCCCACCGACAGATAGCAGATCACCAGATACACCGCCGCAAACTGCCAAACCAACCGCGCCTCGCCATCGGCTACAAACGCGCCCATCCCGGCCACGCAGGCCAGCCAGGCTTTCGGGTTGAGCCACTGCATGACCGCGCCATAGAGCATCGATGGCGCGCGGCCCGAGTCGCCGGCATTCAACTGCCCGTTGTCGGTCGCCAGCTTCCAGGCCATGAACAGCAGAAACGCCACCCCGGCCAGTTGCACCACGCGGGTCATGAACGGCCAGAGCTTGAGGACTTCATGCAGGCCCAGCCCCATCAGCACCAGTAGCAGCACAAACCCCAGCGTCGCACCGAGGACATGCCGCTGGCTGGCGCGAAAGCCGAACTGCGCGCCGGAACTCAACGCGACGATGTTGACCGGGCCGGGGGTAATGGACGCGGCTAGGGCAAACGCCGCCATCGAGATAATCAGACTCATCGCACACCTGCTTCAAATCGGGGAACAAGGCGCTCACGGTAACCAGCGCCCCGCCCCCGGTATTGAAGAAAATCACCCTGCCAACAACACACTCTGTACAGGAGCTGCCGCAGGCTGCTCCTACACGGGGTTCAGGTGTTTCGGCGATCAGTCCAGACGCGGCACGGTGAAGCGGAACTCGCTGCCCTGCCCCACCTCGCTTTCAGCGAAAATCCGCCCGCCATGGGCTTCGACAATGCCTTGGCTGATGTACAAACCCAGGCCGGTGCCGGTCGGGTTGCCCTCTTTCACAGTCCAGTAACGGTCGAAGACGCGGGCCAGGTTTTCCTTGGGAATGCCTTCACCACTGTCGCGCACGGTGAAAACAATATCGCTGCCCACGGATTTGGCCAGCACATCGACTGCGCCCAGGCGCGGGGTGAACTTGATCGCGTTGCCGACCAGATTCGACAGCACCTGAAACAAGCGCTCGGGGTCGGCATGGATACGCAGGCCGGGATCGGCCTCGAAGGAAATGCGGATGTCCTTGTCCTGCGCCAGCGGCCCGAGCAAGGCTTGAGCTTCGTCAAACATCTGCCCCACGTCGAGCCGCTGCGGCGTAATGGTGTAGCGTCCGGCATCGATTTTCGAAGTATCGAGCAAGTCTTCCAGCAGCGTATTCATGCGTGCGGCGGCCTGTTGCATGGTGTCGATGGCCGTGGAGATGCGCCGCGAGGGATGGTGACCTTCGGAGCTGAAGTCCTTTTGCAGCAGACCGCAGAGCATCGAAATGACCGTCATCGGGTTACGCAGGTCGTGCGAGACCACCGCCACCAATTCATCACGGGCGTGCACCGCATCCTGCTCGCGGCGCACCTGGCGGGCCAGATCGTTTTCCAGCGCCGAACGGCGCAGGTCGTTGGCGGCGAACAGGTCGCCGTGGCTCCACTTGGTGGAGATCCCGGCCATCTCGACTTTCCAGATTTCGAACGACGTGCGCGGACGCAGATGCAAACCGGCGTCGGAATTTTCCAGCGCCAGCGGTTTGCGCGGATCGCCGCTCCAGTTGATGTTTTCTTTCACCTCGGGACGAAACCACAGCACGCCGTTTGCCACCGGTTTGGGCAGACTCATGGCAAGCACGCCGCTGGTTACCTGCTGATATTGCGCGGCCGGCGGATAAACGCTGGCCAGGTGATGACTGGCGAACACCGACTGGCCGCTCTCTTGCAACCATTTGTGCAGGGCGCGGATCTCATCGGGTTCCGGGCAGATACCGTAATGGTGCATCTGCTTGTCTTCAATGATCGCGACACCGCCCGCATTGGTCAGCGCCATGAGAGTTTGCGGCAGGTTTGCCAGGCCATCGAAAACGTTTTGCGGCGAATCGATCATCGCTTGGTTGAGCAGCGCCAGCGCATCGAGCTTCTCTTCTCGCTGACGACTGATTTCCAGAGATTCCATCGCGCTGATCTGCAACGACAGCACCTGGCCGATGGTCTGGCATGCGCTGCGCAATTCATGCGGCACATGCAACGGCTGACGGTTGCCGCAACTGATCAGGCCCCACAGCTTGTCGCCCTTGAGCAGGGAAATGCTCATCGACGACAGCACGCCCATGTTCTTCATGTATTGGCAGTGAATCGGCGACACGCTGCGCAGCGTGGCGAAACTCAAATCCAGCGGCGTCTGCGTGTCAGGACGCAGCTTCGGCACCAACGGCACCGGTTGATAGTCGGCATTGGGGATGATCCGCAGCCAGTTGGTGCGGTACAACTCGCGGGCCTGCTCGGGAATGTCCGAGGCCGGGAAGAACAGGCCATTGAACACTTCCATCGACGGGGAGGAGGCTTCGGCGATGACCTGACCGTGGCCCTCCTCCTCGAAACGGTAGATCAGCACCCGGTCGTAACCGGTCAGGGCCTGGATTTCCTGGACGCTGATGTCGTACAGCGCCTGCAACGTGGTCGCCGCGTGCAACCGCTGGAGCATCCGCCCCAAGTGGGTTTGATTACCGGCAACGTTGCGTGGCTGGAAGTTCTCCGCGTGGATTTCCAGCTCCAGAATCAACACGCCTTGATGGCGATGCAGCAAGCCTTCGAACGCCGTGCCATTGAGCTGAAAACGCAGCGGTGGCACATCGAAGAGTGCCGGTTGCTGCAACGCCACGCGCACGGCCTGGGCATCCACGTCGCCGATCAGGCGCTCCAGCGGCTGACCAATGAGCTCTTCTGGCGCGCGGGCCAGCAGGGTTTCGACGTTGGCACTGACTTGAATGATGTCCAGCGCAGGCTCGCTCAGGGTCAACAACAAGCCGTGGGGCTGGATCGCGCCGGGGAAACGAATCGGCTCGTCGGCACAATTGCTCAGCAGTTGTTCAAAAGTCTCTTTTTCTTGCTCGGTCACGCCAGTACCTCCTGGCTTTCGAGCCAGCGCTCGAAACAGCTGAATGTAGATTGGGCGGCACACACGACGGCCTCACGCTCGGCGGCGTCCATCGGTCGACTGCCCAGGTATTCGATGAAATCACGCCAGCGCCGACCGGTCGCGGCACCGTAAATATCCAGAAACGCCGCGCCGTTGTCGGCATCCACAGCCAGACGCGCGGCGATTTCCCGGCGCAGGATCTGCCCGCCCAAGGTTGCGCCTTCAAGCACGTACAACACGCCAAGGCAGGCAGCGCTGGAGTCGATCAGCGGCAACTGCTGGCAAATCGGCAGGCTTGCCAGCGCGGCGTCTGCCATACCCAGTGCACGCAGGTCGCCGCGCAGCGTGTGGGTCTTGAGACGTGGCGTCAGATCAAAATCGTCGGGGACTGAACCGCTGCGCTGCAAAGCGTTTTCCAGAGGTGCGTAGAAACCGTAATAGGCCTGCATCAGGCGCCCAAAAGCTTGCGCATCGAGGGTATCGGAGAAAAAAGGAAGGCGTTTTTCCAGTGCGATGTGCAGTTCGGCAGTGCCGGCTCGCAGATCTTGCAGCACGGGTGGCACATAAATTTCACGGGCCTTTGCTGGCATGTATATCGCTCTTGGTGGGGCCGCCTGGGGCCATTCGTGGTTGGCGTTACGTGGAGCGAAATCTTACACGGCAAATGCCGTTTCTGACCGGATGGATAGTTTTTCTGACGAAGCCAGCACCCTCCGACTCTTTCAGAGTTGCCTTGCGCACAGAAAGTTCGACCCTATTGATCAACGCCAGCGGCGTCCGTATCGCGACACAGCAGCATGACTGCACCCAATCCCTCTGAGCTGCGTCCATGCGTTTTTTATGCGTGCGACTTAAACGCGATATTGAAAAATTCAAAACGATATAAGCGCATTTGATTCAAGAACTATATTGAGGCCAGTTGTATGCCAATAATTATTCTGAAGGAACCAGAAATGAGTACTTTTGCCGATGACCTCGTTGCTACCCCTGAAGGCACATATCTTCGAATTTGGGGCAAATTCCCAGGCTCAATCAACCCGCAGTGTTTGCAGGGAAAATTGAAAAGTGTGGATCTGACGGCTGGCGTTGCCGTGCTTGAAAGCACGACATATTCCGGAACGACTTATGACGTCAACATCAATGAAATCAGTTCAATTGAAGGAGGCCATACCGGATCGGGGGCGGCGGGATCTGTACAATCACCGGATAAGGTATCCAATCCAATCACCGGCAAAGTGCAAGATAAAACCTTCAAGGATTACAGTTAACGTAAAAAAAGCTCGGACGGCCCTTTGAGTTCGACTTGATTGCCGTCCGGGTCGAAACAATACAGAGACAGGCCGTCGCCCTCGGCACCGAAGCGGGTGGCGGCTTTTTCCACGGTCAGACCATGTTCCAGCAAGTGCTCTGTCAGCGCCGCCTCATCGAAAGGCTCGATGCGCAGGCAGAAGTGATCGACGTTGCGCCGCTTGTCCCCCGCCGCTCCCCCTCCCTTTCGCCCGAGTTCGCCTTGCAGATCGACCAGATCGATCATCGACGTCCCGGCGCGCAGGTGCACCAGCCCCAGCGGCTCGTTGTATTTGACCACTTCGGCGCCGAACACACGGCCGTAGAAGTCGATGCTGCGTTGCAGGTCCGCGACGCGCAGTACGATGTGATCGATGTGTTGAATGACGAACGGTTGCATGGATTCAGTGCCTCACAAACCCTGTAGGAGCTGCCGCAGGCTGCGATCTTTTGACGTTGATTCTCAAAAAAAAAGATCAAAAGATCGCAGCCTGCGGCAGCTCCTACACGGTAGTTCAGGGGCATGGAAAATTCACTGTCGATTTTTCGGTGGAGCCATCGACAAACCGGTTTTACTCTGACGCCATGAACATACAAACCGCTGCCCTGCCGCCCCACGCCGAAATGGTTCGCGCCATGCTCGAAAGTGACACCGCCTATGAAGGCGTGTTCTTCACGGCCGTGAAAACCACCGGGATTTTCTGCCGCCCCAGTTGCACGGCGCGCAAGCCGAAACCGGAAAACGTCGAATTCTTCGCCCATGCCGATGAATGCATGTCTGCCGGCTATCGCGCGTGTTTGCGCTGCAAGCCGCTGGACGCGGCGGCCATTGCGCCGGACTGGGTGCAGCGCCTGCTCAACGCGGTAGAGGCCAATCCCGAGATGCGCTGGAGCGATGCGCAACTGCTCGCCGAAGGCATTGAGCCGCTGAAACTGCGGCGCTGGTTCAAGCAGCATTTCGGCATGACTTTCCATGCGTGGTTGCGCACCCGTCGGCTCGGCATGGCGCTGGGCGGGATCAGGCAAGGCACCTCGATCGATCACGCGGCGTTCGACTCCGGCTACGAATCCCTCAGCGGCTTTCGCGACGCGTTCCAGAAGTCGTTCCACATCACCCCGGGCCGTGCGGTGGCCAGCGAGCCGCTGTTGTTCACGCGTCTGACCACGCCGCTGGGGCCGATGATTGCCATGGCCGAGCGTCGTGGACTTGTATTGCTGGAGTTTCTTGATCGGCCGGCGCTGACCCGCGAAGTAGAAGCGCTGCAGAACCGTTACGGCTACGCAGTCGCCCCGGGACACAATGCGCATTTGCAGCAGATCGAAGGCGAACTGGCGGAGTATTTCGCCGGCCGACTGACCGCATTTACTGTCGCCCTGCACTTGCCCGGCAGCCCGTTCGACCGTCAGGTCTGGGCGCATCTGCTGCAAATCCCCTATGGCCACACTGCCACCTACGGCGCGATTGCCGCCGGTTTGGGCAAACCCGGCGCCAGTCGCGCAGTCGGCCTGGCCAACGGGCACAACCGATTGGCGATTGTGGTGCCGTGTCATCGGGTGATCGGCGCGGATGGCTCGCTCACCGGCTATGGTGGAGGACAGCCGCGCAAGGCGTTTCTGCTGAGGCTGGAAAACGCCGCGATGCAAATCACGCAACAACTGGCTTTCTGACGATTCGACACTACTGACAAGAAGGGATTCCGATGAACGCGCTCGACACGCAGTTTCACCAATTGCACCAGCAAGGCCTGCTGATCCTGACCAACGTAGGCGACGCCACCGGTGCGCGACTGGTCGAACATCTGGGCGGTAAAGCCGTGGCCACCAGCAGCGCCGCCGTGGCCTGGGCGCACGGTTATCCGGACGGCAACACCCTGCCCCTCGAACGCCTGGTTTCCACCGTGGAGTCGATTGCCCGGGTGATCAGCGTGCCGTTGACCGTCGACGTCGAGGCCGGTTACTCCGATGACCTCGGGCGCGTGGCCGAAGTGCTCGACGCGGTCATTGCAGCGGGCGCCGTCGGGATCAATATCGAGGACGGATCGGCTGATCCCGAATTGCTGGCGCGCAAGATCGAACTGGCGCGGCAAGTCGCCAATAAACGCGATGTGAAGCTGTTCATCAATGCCCGTACCGATGTTTACCTCAAAGGTCTGGTGCCAGCCGAAGACCGCGTCGCCGAAACCCTGCGTCGTGCCGCCCTGTATCAGGCCGCCGGCGCCGATGGTCTGTTCGCTGCAGGCGTCACCGCTGCCTACGAGATTGAAGCCATCTGCAAGGGCACTGCGTTGCCGGTCAACGTGCTGGGCTTAGCCGGCCTGCCCTCGCCTGCCGAGCTGCAAGCACTGGGCGTACACCGCTTGAGCGCCGGCTCCGGCATTGCCGAGTTCATGTATGGCGCGATGGGCGGGCTGGTGAAAAGCTTCCTCGACACCGGCAAACTCGATACCCACGATCTGAAGGCGTTCACCTACGGCGAAGTCAACGGATTGCTGAAATAGCATGGCGGATGCTTATCAGGCGGCAAGCGAATTTCTGGCCGCGCTCGATGCTGATTGGCAGCGGCATGTCGCGGCTGTCGGGCCTTGCCTGCATCAACCGCATCCGGCGCGTGATCCTTACGAATCGCTGGTGCGGGCGATTGCCTATCAGCAACTGCATGCCAAGGCCGGGGATGCGATTGTCGGGCGGCTGGTCGGGTTGTTTCCCGGCCAGTCGTTTCCTCGGCCTGAGCGGATTCTTGCGACCGACTTTGATCGAATGCGCGGCTGCGGGTTTTCGGCGGGCAAGATCGCGACGATTCAGGGCATTGCCCAAGCCACGCTGGACGGCGTGGTGCCGGATTACGCCACGGCGCTGGCCATGGACGACGAAGTGCTGATCGAGCGGCTGGTCAGCTTGCGCGGCGTCGGGCGCTGGACGGTGGAGATGTTGTTGATTTACAGCCTGGAGCGGATGGATGTGTTGCCGGCGGATGATTTCGGTGTGCGCGAGGGCTATCGGCGGCTGAAGAGGCTGGAGGTGCAGCCGACGCGCAGGCAAATGGTCGAGATTGGGGTAGCGTGGAGTCCCTATCGGACCGTAGCGGCTTGGTATTTGTGGCGGGTGGCCAAGCCGTAGACCGCGTTATCGTTCTTCGCGAGCAGGCTCCCACATTTGAAATGCAGTTCCCTGTGGGAGCGAGCCTGCTCGCGAAGGCGTCAGTCGATTTAACACCCATTTACAGGCCAGACTTCAAGCGACTGAACGCCCGAATCAACGCCCGATTGAACGCCTTGCCGTTGTCATTCTTGCTGTACAACGAAGCCCTCACCTCGGCCGACGGATACGTCCCCGGATCATTGCGAATCGCCGCCTCCACCAACCCGTCCGCCGCCGTGATCGCATTGGCGTAGTGAATGGTGTCGGTGATCGGCGCAATCACCTCCGGGGTCATCAAATAGTCCATCAATGCCAACCCGGCCTGCGGATGCGGTGCGTCCTTGGGGATGACCATGGCGTCGAACCAGATCAGCGTGCCCTCCTTCGGTATTCGATAACTGAGTTTGAACGGTTTGCCGGCCGCCTGCGCCTGCCCGGCGGCGATGGCGACGTTGCCATTCCACGACATCGCCACGCAGGTATTGCCGTTGGCCAGATCGCTGATGTTCAGGTCGTTGTCGAAGTAGCGAATGTACGGACGGATTTTCGCCAGTTGCTGCTCGGCAAGTTTCAGGTCATCGAGGTTCTGCCGGTTGATGTCCAGGCCCATGTACTTCATGACCGCAGCAAACACTTCATTGGGATCGTTGAGCAGGCTCACCCCACAATCGGCGAATTTCGAGACCACCGCCGGGTCGAACAACATCGCCCAACTGTCCGTCGGCGCGTCAGGCAAACGCTGCTTGATCGCCTGCTCCTGATAACCCACACCGGTGGTGCCCCATGCGTAAATCCCGGCATAACGGTTGCCGGGATCGAACACCGCCATGTGCTGACGAAACTCCTCACCAACCCCGGCGAAGTGCGGCACTTTCGCCTTGTCCAGCGGCTGGATCGCACCGCTCTCGATGGCTCGCGACAGGTGCTGGCCAGCGGTCAGCACCAAGTCATAGCCACTTCGCCCGGTGAGCAGTTTGGTCTCCACCGTTTCCAGAGAATCAAAGTGATCGGCGACCACATGAATACCGGTTTTTGCCTCGAAATTCTTCAGAGTGTCCGGCGCCAGGTACTCGCCCCAGATATACAGATTGACCACCGGTTTGGCGGTGTCGGCGGCCTGCACACACAAGGGTGCAAGCACCAGCATTAACGCTTGAGTCAGTTTGTGCAGGCCCATGCTCAGGCTCCCTTCTTCAGGCCGGCGTATTGCGGCATGGTGATGCACGCGACGTTGCCGCCGCCGAGGAGGATTTCCCGGGAGTTTTCGATGCCGACGATTTTGTGCTGCGGGAACAGTTCGGCCAGGGTCGCCAAAGCGATGTTGTCCTGGCGATCACCAAACAGGGGAACGACGATCGAACTATTGCCAGCGTAGTAGTTGATGTATGACGCGCAAATTTTCGTACCGGCCTGCCGTGTGTGGGTGCTGTCTTGCTGATCGAGACCTTCGGCTTCCTCGGCGGTCCACTCCAACACGTCCGGCTGCGGCAGTTTGTGCACGATCAACTCGCGACCACGGCTGTCGCGGGTGCTGCGCAGGATGTCGTAGGCCTCCTGATAGATTTCCCACTGCGGATCATCGCGGTTGTCGGTCCATTGCAGCACCACTTCACCGGGACGAACAAAGCAAGCAAGGTCATCGACATGGCCGTCGGTTTCATCGAACTTGCAGCCCCGTGGCAGCCAGATCACCTGTTCGGCACCGAGGTAATCGTTCAACCGCCGAGTGACTTCGTCCTTGCCCAGATGCTGGTTGCGATTGCGGTTGAGCAGGCATTGTTCGGTGGTGAGGATGCTGCCCTGGCCGTCGCTCTGGATGCCGCCGAGTTCGGCAATCAACGGCGCGCGATAACGGTCGAAGCGTTCGATCTCAAGGATCTTGCTGGCGATCTGATCGTCCTTGTCCCACGGGTAATACAGGCCGCCGTCGAGACCGCCGTAGGCGTTGAATTCGAAGTCGACACCGCGCACTTCACCGCTCTGATCGTTGACCACAAAGCATGGGCCGCTGTCGCGAAACCAGGTGTCGTTGCAGGTCATTTCCACTACGCGCACTTGCGGCGGCAACTGCCAGCGGGCGGTAGCGAATTGCGCGGCAGAAGCGCACACGGTGACCGGTTCGCTTCGCGAAATGGCCGTGACGATCTGCACCCAGACTTTCTGCGCTGGCTTGGCGCCGTTGCGCCAGACATCGGTGCGTTCTGGCCAGCCGAGCCAGCAGCCAGACTTGGCTTCGAATTCGCCGGGCAGACGAAAGCCGTCGTGTTTGGGGGTGGAGTCGAGCAAACGTGCCATGGTCAAACCTCGTCTTCGGGATGGGAATGACCACAGGCTAAGGTCGACGGCAGCGCGCCCGCCAACGATGATTATTGCGGAACAGTTGAATTCAACTCATCAATCAGCCAGTTGATCGTTGAACCATTCAAGCATCTGCGCCACTGCCGGACGCTCCAGTCGCACCCGTTCGCAAACCAGTGCGTATTGGCCCAGCGCCGTCATGCTGGAAGTAAATGGCCGCACCAGCCGACCATTCTGCAAGTCTTCCTGGGCAGTAAGATTGTCGCCCATCGCCACGCCCTGCCCTTGCGCCGCCGCCTCCAGTGCCAACCCGGCGTGGGCGAAATACAACTGGCGTTGCGGGCGCTGATCGCCGGCATGGCTGGTCAGCCACGCGGTCCAGGTCTTGCCGTCCTGATCATCGTGCAGAAGGCAGTGGCGAGCGAGATCCTTAGGGGTTTTCAGGGTGCCTTGGTTGAACAGTCCGGGGCTGCACACCGGGAAGAATTGCAACGCGGGCAAAGGGCGAACGAAATAGGCGCTGCTGTCCACCGGGCCGGTGCCGTAGGTGATCGCCAGATCGATATCCTCGCCCGGCGCGCTGGCGTCGATGGGTTGTTCGTAGAGGTGCAAAGTGATGTGCGGATAGCGCGCGTAAAAATCGCTGAGGCGACTCATCAACCACTTCTGCGAAAGCTCAGCGGTCACGGCCAGGCGCAGTACCGCCAGCGAAGACGGGTCGCGCAGTTCATCGCAGGCATCGCCGATCAGTTCAAAGGCCTGTTGCAAGCTTTGCATCAGACGCCCGGCGGCGATGGTCGGGCGAATCTGCCGACCTTCGCGGATGAACAGTGAGACGCCGAGGTGTTCTTCCAGTTGCCGGATCTGATGGCTGACGGCGCTGTCGGTGACACATAACTCTGCGGCGGCGCGACCGAAATGCGCGTGGCGGGCGGCGCATTCGAAGGTACGCAGGGCGGCCAGTGAGGGGAGTCGTCGCATGGGGTTTGATCCGTTTTTTCGGCCATGCTGACCGGACAGGTGATGCGCGTCCAGCGTGCAGACTGTATCGCACTGTATATCGCCCCACCGCAGACACACCCACCGCACAATTCCCCACCCCGACGACACATCACCGATACACCCCAAGGCTCAAATGCACCGGTCGATTCAACTTCCAAAATCCACCGGAGAACTCCCATGACCTCGACCCTTTCCTCCGCCCTCAAAGGCCTGCACCTGAACCTCGACCGTGCCGGCACCTGGCTCGCGCCGCTGACTTTGCGCCTGTTTATCGCCTGGGAATTTTTCGAGTCGGGGCTGGAGAAATTCAACGGCCAGAACTGGTTCGAAGACATTCAGGAGCGCTTCCCGTTTCCCTTCGACCACCTGCCGGCGACGCTGAACTGGGAACTGTCGATGTGGGCCGAGCTGATTTGTGCCTTGGCGATTCTGATTGGCTTCGGCACACGAATTTCGGCCATCGCGCTGATCGTGGTGACTGTCGTGGCCACCGCCGCCGTGCATTGGCCCGCCGACTGGTCGTCGTTGAGCGAGCTGGCGCAGGGTTATGCGATCACCAACAAGGGCTTCGGCAACTTCAAGCTGCCGGCGATTTACCTGGCCGCTTTGGTGCCGCTGGTGTTCGCCGGGGCCGGCAAGTTGAGTGTCGATGCCTGGCTGGCGCGGGTGTTCTGGAAGCGAAGCACCCGCTGAGACTCAATGCGCGCGATCCAGCCCAACCAGCAACGCGTTGTCACGGCTGTAGATGTCCGGCGCGTAGCGCACGTGGCCGGCGTTGTCGACTTGCGCGGTCCAGTAGGTCATCAGGATCGGCACCGGCGCCGACAAGCGGAACTCGTGGGTGGTGCCGGTGGCGAGCAAGGTCTCGGTGCGGGCCTTTTCCGCTGGTGTGAGCAGCAGATCGCGCAGTTGCATCGGGTGCTCGACCCGCACACAACCGGAGCTGAATGCCCGCGGCCCCTTGTCGAACAGCGCCTTGCTCGGCGTGTCATGCAGGTACACCGAGAACGGATTGGGGAAGCGAATGACCATCTGCCCCAACGGATTGCGCGGCCCGGCGTCCTGACGCAGGAGAATATTGCCGGGATTGTCCCAGTCGATGTCCGCAGCGGCCAGCGGCTGGCCGTTGGCATCGAGCACTTGCAGGTTCTGGCGGCTGAGGAAGGTCTGGTCCTTGCGAATCTCCGGCAGTTTGTCTTCCTTCCAGATGGTCGGCGGCACCGTCCAGGTCGGGTTCAGGGTCAGACGCGTGACGCGGGATTTGAGCAACGGTGTCTGGCGCTCGGCACGGCCAACCTGGGTACGGGTCTGCCACACTGGCTGGCCGCCCTGATACAGCATCAGTTCGGCCGCAGCGACGTTGACCAGCAAACCATCAGGCTCCATGTCCTGGGCCATCCAACGGAAACGTTCGAGGTTGACCCGCAGTTGGTCGCGGCGGGTCAGCGGGCTTATGTTCAGTTCGGCAATCGTGCCCGGCCCGACCACACCGTCAGCCTGCAACGAATGGTTGGCCTGGAAGCTTTTCACCGCCTCCACCAACACGCCTTCGTAGGCATTGCCGGGCGTGGCGATGTAATCGGTCAGATAGCCTTCGCTGTGCAGACGCAGCGCCAGTTCCGGCACGCGTTTGTCTTCCATGGACGGGCGCAGCAGCGGGCCGTTGCCGACCGACTGCCATTGCGGCAAGGCTTTGATCCTTTGCGCGGCGTAGAGCTGACGCAGATTCTGATATTGCGCCAGACGCGGCCGGGCTAGATCGAACGCCGCCGGAATGTCATGCATGCCCGGTACGGCAATCGACAACAATTCCGCCTGACGGTCACGCGGCGCTTCGTCGGCGTGCCACAGCGGTTCGAAGTGCGATTGCAGCAGACGGCCGTAATGCAGATCCTGCAGCGCTTGCAGGTAATAGCGGCTGATGTCGATGTCAGCGCACAACTCGCCGTCCTGCGGTGCAGTGGTGGCGACCGGATAGCGTTTTGGGCTGAGGCCATCGTCGGCCAACAACTGCAATTGGCCCTGCAACGCCTGCAATCGTCCGGACTCACTGGCCCACACCGGCATCCAGTCCTGCTGTTGGTAGAAGCCTTTTAACTGTTCCAGCGCCGGGCCATTGAGCTGTGTTGCAATCGCCGGGCATGACTGTCGCAGACCGATCATCACGGCCTGCAAAGGGCTTTGCGGCTCGACCGGCATTTCGGCAGGTGGCGTCGGCAGCGTCTGCAAGGGTGGCAGCGGCTCATCGGCACAAGCGACAAACGGCGCAGCGAGCAAACAAATGCTCAAGTAGCATGCGTACTTTTTGAACAACTGCTTTACTCCAATCCATGGCCATCCAGATGATGGCCAACCTTACATCAGGTGCGCTGAACAGTCAGGCTCGAATCTTCCGGCCTGCAGGTTACGACTGGACGTCAGGAGCCAAAGTGCCAAATAAGTAGCAAGCTGAGGACACTTTATAAATGTTGACGTTTTTGCGCCGACTTCTGCTGAGCACCGTGACCCTTGTCGCCGTGACCAGCCCAGCTTTCGCCGCCGGCAAACCATCGCCGGTTTTGTTCACCAGCCTCGCGCACGCCGCGCCAGAACTCAATGCCCAAGCGCTGAAAGGTGCCTTGAGCGCCATGCAATGTGCGGTCAACAACGGCGCCAAACCTTCCCGCCACCTGGCAATCATCGATTATTCGCAACCGTCCACTGAGCGCCGACTGTGGATTTTCGACCTCAACCGGAAAAAACTGGTGCTGCGCGATCTGGTCGCCCACGGCTCCAATTCCGGGGAAAACTTCGCCACGCAGTTTTCCAATGTCGAAGGCAGTTATCAGTCCAGCCTCGGCCTGTTCCGCACTCAGGAAAGCTACAGTGGCACTCACGGTTATTCGCTGCGCATGGACGGCCTGGAACCGGGCTTCAACGACATGGCCCGCGACCGCGCCATCGTCATCCACGCCGCCGACTATGTGAATCCGTTGTGGAGCAAACGTCAGGGTCGCATCGGCCGCAGTCAGGGTTGCCCGGCGGTTCGGCCACAGATTGCCAAGCAAGTGATCGATAAACTCAAGGACGGCCAGTTCATGTTTTCGTGGTACCCGGATCAGCGCTGGCTGAAAAAGTCGCCGTACCTCAATTGCCAGCCGCAGCAGGTGGCGAGCATTTTGAGTACTCATGCCAGCTAAACACCGCAAAACCCTGTAGGAGCTGCCGAAGGCTGCGATCTATTGATCTGTTTTTTTTGAAAAAATCAAAAGATCGCAGCCTTCGGCAGCTCCTACAGGGGTGACGTTGTGCAATTCGTTTCATTACAACTTTGTCATTCAGTTGTCGGTTTGCCGTGCGGATCGCTCGGTAGCCTGACGTTGTCCCGGCGCCAATGCCGATCAACTTCAGCCACTGAGTGACTCATCATGAAAACCCTGATCCTCGCCTTCTCCGCCCTCCTCGCCACTGGCTCGGTATTCGCCGCCGATACGCCTGACACCGCCGTGATTCATGACAAAACCGGCTTCTTCGTGCACCTGGATGTCGACAAAGTCCTGTCCAGCACCGATATTTCACAGGCCTGCGGCGTGATTCCGGCGCAACTGAACTACCTCGATCATCAGGGCCGTGAGCATGTGCTGGACTATCAAGTACAAGGCACCGGCTGCACCAACGACCATTGAGACTGATCGCCCATGAATATTCTGGTTGTCGAAGACGAACCCAAGGCCGGCAATTATCTGCTCAACGGTTTGCAGGAACTGGGCTACAGCGTAAGCCTGGCCCGGGATGGCGCCGACGGTCTGCATCTGGCGCTGGAGCACAGCTTCGACGTGATCGTGCTGGATGTGATGATGCCGAAAATGGATGGCTGGGAAGTCCTGCGCCGGCTGCGCAAGGAAGCTGACACGCCGGTGCTCTTCCTCACCGCCCGCGATGACATTGCCGACCGGGTCAAGGGCCTGGAACTGGGCGCCGACGATTACCTGATCAAGCCGTTTTCCTTCGCCGAACTGGTGGCGCGCCTGCGCACCCTGACCCGACGCGGGCCGATTCATGAAGACGAACAACTGCAAGTGGCCGATCTGCAGATCGACGTGCTCAAGCGCCGCGTGACCCGCGCCGGGGTGCGGATCACCTTGACCAACAAGGAGTTCGCCCTGCTGCAACTGTTCGCCAGCCACACCGGGCAAGTGCTCGCGCGCTCCCTGATCGCTTCACGGGTGTGGGACATGAATTTCGACAGTGATACCAACGTGGTCGACGTCGCCGTGCGCCGCTTGCGGGCGAAGATCGACGACCCGTTCCAGCTCAAGCTGATCCACAGCGTGCGCGGGATCGGCTACCGCTTCGATACTCAGCCATGAGCACGAATCGCCCGTATTCCCTGACCCTGCGCCTGGCACTGGTGTTCGCCCTGCTCGCCTTTGCCTCACTGGCCGGGCTCGGCGCGGCGCTGTACAGCGAGCTTGAAGAACAACTCATCCGGCGCGACGACACGGCGCTGGTCAGTCGCGTCGATCAGTTGCGCAGTTTCCTCAACGACAGCAACACCCTTGAGCTGATCAAGAACAAACCGGCGCTGTTCCAGAACATGCTCGGCAACCACGAAGCGCTGCTAACCATCGGCGCGCCAGGCCAGCCGCCGCTGTTGGTGGTCAATCCCGGCAACCTGGCCACGCCAAATTTACCGGCGGTGCCGATTGACCGGCCGCTGTCGCTGAACGATGTGCAGCATCTGCCCGACGTCAACGGTGTGCCGTTTTCGGCCGTGGCGGCAAGCATCGATTCCGGCGATCTGGGCAATCTGCAAGTACAGTCCGGGCGTCTGATGAGCGAGCGCACGGCGATGCTCGCCAATTATCGCTTGAGTGTTTATGGCTTCGCGTCGCTGGCGGCGCTGATGTTGGCAGTGATTGGCTGTCTGCTGATGTATCGCGGACTGTTACCGTTGCGGCGCTTGGCCAACCACGCCCATGGCATCGGCGTTGGCAACCTCAGTGAACGCCTCGACAGCCATGGTGCCCCGCGAGAGTTGCAGCCGATGATCGGGGCGTTCAACGCCATGCTCGACCGCCTCGCCAAGGGCTTTGCGCAGTTGAGCCAGGTGTCCACCGACATGGCCCATGAACTGCGCACACCGATCAATAACCTGCTCGGCGAGACCCAGGTCGCGCTGCATCAGAACCGCAGCGTCGAGGCGTATCAGCAGTTGCTCGCCTCCAATGTCGAGGAGCTTGAGCGGCTGACGCGCATGCTCGACAACATGCTGTTTCTGGCGCGCACCGATCCGGCCAGTGCCTTGAATCAACGTCAGGAGCTGGACGCGGCCGATGAGATGCAGCGCATCGCCGATTATTTTGAAGGCTTGGCGGCGGATGTCGGCGTGTGCATCGAGGCGCGAGGCAGCGGCGTGATCTGGGCCGAGCCGATGTTGCTGCGCCGGGCGCTGGCCAATCTGTGCGCCAATGCGATCAAGTACGGCGCGGCGGATTCGACGGTACAGGTCGAGGCGTTTGCCGAGGCAGACGGCAGTTATCTGCGGGTGCGCAACCGGGGCGTAACGATTGCGCCGGAACATCTGGCGCGACTGTTCGAACGTTTCTACCGCGTCGACCCGTCGCGCGAGCGCTCTGCGCAATCGAATGGGCTGGGCCTGTCGATCGTCGCGACGATCATGCAGTTGCATCACGGTCGCTATGCTGTGAGCAGCGTCGATGGCGAGACGTGCTTCGAACTGTTTTTCCCCGCTCGCGAATCCCGGGGCTGACATCCACCACAAGTCCCTGTAGGAGCTGTCGAGTGAAACGAGGCTGCGATCTTTTGATCCTGATCTTTGCAATCAAAAGATCGCAGCGTGCCGCAGCTCCTACAGAAAGTGGTGGTGGGTCAGTCAGGTGAGATTTTGACTGTGCCGCCGCTGTCGCGAGCAGGCTCGCTCCTACAGTTGATCTGCGCTCGGCTGATGATCAGGGCCATGACCATCAGGGCCGTGGCAACGCCAAAAGTAATGTGCAACCCCGTGGCGATAACGGCATCAGGGGCTTGGGTCGGATCGCCGGTGGCCACGGCAAACACCGCGCCCATCGCCGCCGCCCCGGTGATCAAGCCCAGATTGCGCGCCAACCCGAGCAGTGCCGACACCACGCCGCGCTGATCCTGGCTGACCCCAGCCATCAAACCGGTATTGTTGGCCGCCTGGAACAACGCATAACCAGCGGCGATCACCGTCATCGGCAGCAGGTACGCAGGCAGGCCGAAACTCATCGGCAACAGCGCCAACAAGCCACAACCGCCGACCATCCCGAGCAAGGCACCCGGCACCACTCTCCGCGCGCCGAAGCGATCCACCAAGCGCCCGGCCGGTACGCCGCCGAACGCCGCCAACAAAGGCCCGACCGACAACACCAATCCGACCACCGTGCTGGTCAGGCCCAACCCTCGGCTCAGGTAAAACGGCCCAACCACCAGCGTGGTCATCATGACCGTCGTCACCAGCAGCGTCAGCGCCAGACTGCCACTCAGCCGCAGGTCGGCGAACAGTGACAAGCGAATCAGCGGTGCCTTGGTCTTCATCTCGACCGCAATGAACAATCCCGCGCCGCACAGGCTGATCAGCAGCAACGCCGGGGTGAATCCGTCAAGGGTCATCGCCAGCGCATAGGCCGCCAGCGTCAGCATCAATAACCCGGTGCCGAAATAATCAAACGCAATACGCACCCGGACTGGCCGATCCGCCGGCAGATAGCGATACACCAGCCACGCATTGAGCAAGCCCAACGGCACGTTGAGCAGAAAAATCGAATGCCAGCCGGCATGCGTCATCAACAACCCGCCCAGCGACGGGCCGAGGCTGGTGCCGGTGGCCGACATGGTCGCCAACAATCCCATCGCACTGCCCGCCCGGGACTTGGGCACCGCATCGGCCACCAGCGCCACAGTCAAGGCGAACATGATCGCCGCGCCAAGGCCTTGCACCGCCCGTGCGCCGATCAGCCAGCCCAGCCCCGGGGCCAGCGCGCAGGCCAACGACGCGGCAGTAAAAATGCCGATGCCGATCAACAGCAATCGCCGCCGCCCGAGGCCATCCCCTAAACGCCCGACACTGACAATCAACGTGGTGATCGCCAGCAAGTAGGCCAGAACGATCCACTGCACCTGTGGAAACGTCGCCTCAAACGCCGCCGCCAGAATCGGCAACCCGGCGTTGGCAATGCTGGTGTCCAGCGACGGCATCAACATCGACAGCGCCAGACTGGTCAGGGCCCAGCGGGCTGTGGTGTTCAGGGGTGGTCGAGGCATGGCGCATTCACTGTGCAAAGTTAATGCGTCGTAGCCTGAGCCTCGACAATACAAGGCGCAAGACGCATGCTTTGCACTTAATACCTGCACAGAACGCCATATCATGACTGCACCGGATCTGAACCTGCTGATCACCCTCGACGTGCTGCTGCGTGAAGGCAGTGTCGCCCGCGCCGCCAAATGTCTGCGCCTGAGCCCGTCGGCCATGAGCCGTGCTCTGGCCCGTCTGCGCGAAACCACCGGCGATCCGTTGCTGGTGCGCGCCGGTCGTGGCTTGGTGCCGACCCCGCGCGCGCTGGAGTTACGCGAACGGGTCAGTCATCTGGTGCAGGACGCCGAGGCGGTTTTGCGTCCCGCCGAAGTGCTTGATCCCGGCCAGTTGCAGCGCACGTTCACCCTGCGCAACACCGACGGTTTTGTCGAAACCTTCGCCGCCGCCCTGCTCGCCCGCATCGCGCAAGAAGCGCCCGGCGTGCGCCTGCGCTTTGTGCAGAAAGCCGACAAGGACAGCACGCCGCTGCGCGAAGGCCGGGTGGATCTGGAGACGGGTGTGGTCGACGACAGCACCGACCCGACGCTGCACAGCCGCATCCTCTTTGAGGATCACTGGATCGGGGTGGTACGTGAGGAGCACCCATTGGGTTCGGGCAAGATCAGCGCCAAGCGCTTTGCCGGCGGCCAGCACATTCTCATTTCACGACGCGGACGCAGCAGCGGCCCGGTCGATGAAGCGTTACTCGCCTTGGGCCTGACGCGGGACATTGTCACTTCATTCGGCGGATTTTCAGCGGCACTGACTTTGGTCCGTGAATCAGACCTGATTGCCACCGTGCCGGAACGTCACACCAGCAAACTGCGCACCGGCCTGCACAGTTTCGCCCTGCCCTTCGAGATGCCGCCCATCAGCGTGTCCATGCTCTGGCATCCGCGCATGGACGCCGACCCGGCACATCGCTGGTTGCGCAACTGCGTGCGGGAAGTCTGTGCCTAAAGCGCGTCACCGCCAGCGGGTTTGTAGAACAGGAATTTTTTCGTCTCGGCGGTTTTCCGGTATTCCTTGGCCCAACTCGGATGCACGTTGCGATCATGGAAATACAACGCGCCGTTGGTGCGATCCTTGAGCTGACGGTTCAACGCCTTGCCGGCGATTTCCTTGGCCAGCGCGTATTCGGCATCTTCCTTGACCTGATCCGGACGCCCGTCACACCACCAGGAAAACTGGCAGCTTTTGGTTTCCGAGCCTTGCTTGACCACGGCGCAAACGGTGTCGGGAAAACCTTCATGGCCGAGGCGATTCATCACCACGCTGGCCACGGCTTCCATCTCCGGGGTGTCCCTGCCTTTGGCTTCCCAGTAGATACTGCGCGCCAGACAGGTGATTGGATCATCCAGCGGTGCGGCGCCGGCCGGGTCCACCGCTTGCACTTCGGTCGGGGTGATGGCTTCGGATTTGGGCGCCGGTGCCGTGCTGACTTTGTCCGCCGCTTTCTCTTCCAGCACCTGGGCTTTCTCTTCGGCTTTTGCCTTGATCGGCGTTTGATCGGTGGCCATGGCAGTGCCGGCCAACAGGGTTAACGCAACGCATCCAATCAACCATTTCAATGCCATGTCAGCTCTTCCGGCAGGGCCCGAGTCGGGCAAGGTGTTACGTAGGGGAGACGCCCGCATCCCGGGGTCTTGGCTGAGTGTAGACGGCAAAATCGCGGGCAACGTTCCGCTGAAAAATCCGCCAAATCAAGAAAAAGACATTGCACCCACCGGGGGCGTTTCGCGCATCATGGGCGCATTCAGCTCAAGGGAGATCTCCATGCGCTTCATGCCATCCGTTTTGCGCTTTGCCGCGTTGTCTGCCGGCCTGGCCTTTGCCGCCTCGACCATGGCCAGCGACGAGTCGCAACTGATCGAATCGATCAACAAGTACCGCAGCGAACCGCAACGTTGCGGTGCTCAGGCATCCAGCGAACTGCCACCGCTGTCGGCCGATCCGCGACTGCGGCTACCGGCCAGTGGGGCTGTCAATTTGCAGCAAGCCATGGCCAGCGCCAGTTACCCGATGGTCAACGTACAG
Source organism: Pseudomonas sp. N40(2020) (assembly GCF_014472415.1). Taxonomy (GTDB): domain Bacteria; phylum Pseudomonadota; class Gammaproteobacteria; order Pseudomonadales; family Pseudomonadaceae; genus Aquipseudomonas. Next base: position 34,809 of record NZ_JACSZV010000042.1, on the reverse strand, counting down.
GCGATCACCCTCAACGGCCCGCGCGATGCGGCGTCGGCGATGCAGGCGATTCAGGAAAGTTTCTGTCAGGTGGTGCTCGATCCGCAGTTCGTCGATGTCGGTGTCAGCCGCGCTGATCGTGATTGGCGCGTTGTGCTGGCGCGGCCATTGTTGTCGGCCAAACTTGGCGATGCGCAGGGTGAAGGGCAAAAACTGCTTGAGCAGCTCAACGCCGCACGCAGCCAGCCACGCCAGTGCGGCGGCCAGGCCTTCGCCGCTGCCGCACCGCTGGCCTGGAACGCGACGCTGGGCACGGTCTCCCAGGATCACAGCCGCGACATGGCCAACAAAAACTACCTCGACCACAAGGACCGCGACGGCCGCACCCCCGGTGACCGCGCCGAACTGGCCGGCTACAGCGGTCAACTGGTCGGCGAAAACATCGCCGCCGGCCAGGACACTGTGGGCAAAGTCGTCGACGGCTGGCTCGCCAGCCCCGGCCACTGCGCCAACCTGATGAACCCGCAGTACAAGGAACTCGGCGCCGCTTATGCGACCGACCCGAAGAGCGATGCAGGGATTTACTGGACGGCGATGTTTGGGGCGCAGTAAATCTCAAGCCCACAGTTTTTTTGTGGTGTTCTGCTGATCATCGACGGCATCAATCACCCGGTCATTAAGAGTGATTGGACGCTGTTCGACATTGCCCATACCCTGCGCCGTCCAGATCCGCGCTTAGCGGTTTTCCCCACAGCGAGGCTGTCATGTCAGAGCGCGTCTTGATCGATGGCTTCAACCGCCGCGTCGACTACCTGCGCATGTCGGTGACCGACCGTTGCGACTTTCGCTGTGTGTATTGCATGGCTGAAGACATGCAGTTTCTGCCGCGCCAGCAAGTGCTGACGCTGGAGGAAATCTACCAACTGGCACAAAGCTTCGTCGCACTGGGCACGCGCAAGATCCGTCTCACTGGCGGCGAACCGCTGATCCGTCCCGGCGTGGTGCAACTGTGCGAGCAGATCGCCGCCCTGCCCGGCCTGCGCGAATTGTGCCTGACCACCAACGGCTCACAACTGGGCAAACTCGCCGCACCACTGTTCGACGCAGGCGTTAAACGCCTTAACGTCAGCCTCGACAGCCTCTGCCCTGAGCGCTTCAAACAGATGACCCGCACCGGCGATCTGGCGCAGGTCATCAAGGGTATCGATGCCGCGCGCAAGGCCGGTTTCACTCGCACCAAACTCAACTGCGTGGTGATGCAGGGCCGAAATGATCAAGAGATCAATGATCTGGTGAGCTTCGCCATCGACCGTGAGCTGGACATTTCTTTCATTGAAGAAATGCCGCTGGGCGTCATTGACGAACACAGCCGCGCCGAATCGTTTTTCTCTAGCGCACAAGTGCGCGAACGGATCGCCGAACGCTACACCCTGATCGACTCCGCCGAATCGACCCAAGGCCCGTCGCGCTACTGGCGGCTGGCCGAAGCCCCGCAGATTCGCCTGGGTTTTATTTCTCCGCACAGCCACAACTTCTGCGCTACCTGTAACCGGGTGAGGCTGACGGTGGAGGGGCGTTTGCTACTGTGTCTAGGTAACGAGCATTCGCTGGACTTGAAAGCCGTGCTGCGCGCCCATCCCGGGCAACCGGAACGTCTGGAGAAAGCGATCATCGAAGCGATGAAGCTCAAGCCCTACAGGCACAACTTTGAAGTGAACGATGACGTACAAATCGTGCGATTCATGAACATGACCGGCGGTTGATGCGTCACGTCCACGCGTAATCGGGATCACCCAGCATGATCATCAGACCCAAGGTCAGTCAGTTCGCCATCCTTTTTACCCTCAAGGGTTCGATTGCCAAGCGAATCGCCTTGCGCACCCTGATGGTCACCCTGCTGGCGTCGGCGATTGTGCTGGTGGAAATCCTCCATCCCAGCAGCTTCACCAAGGTCAACGCCACGCCCTTCACGCTGCTGGGCTTGTCGCTGTCGATCTTCATGAGTTTTCGTAACAACGCCTGCTATGACCGCTGGTACGAAGCGCGCAAGGCCTGGGGCGAAGTGATCGTCCATGTGCGCTCGATCATTCGCGAAACCCACATCATCCGCGAATCGGAGCAACGCCGGCCGCTGCTGCTCAATCTGTGCGGCTTCGCCCACTCCCTCAACGCGCGACTGCGGCGTGAAGACGAGGCGGCGGCCAGCGGCGCGTGGGTCGACCCGAAACCCGACGCTCAGGTGCCCGACTACAGCGCACAGATCCTGCACCGGATTGGCGAACAATGCTCCGATCTGCAACAGGCCGGCGCACTGAGCGAATGGCGCTACATGCTGCTGGCCAATCACCTGACCAGCCTCACGCAAGCTCAAGCCGTGTGCGAGCGGATCAAGAACACGCCGCTGCCCTTCCCCTATACCTTGCTGCTGCATCGCACGATTTACCTGTTCTGCATCCTGTTACCGTTCGCCATGGCCGAGCCGCTGGGCTGGCTGACGCCGCTGTTCACCGCGATTGTCAGTTACACCTTTTTCGGTCTGGATGCGATTGCCGATGAGTTGGAAGACCCATTCGGCCGCGATGAAAACGACCTGCCAACCGATGCTCTGGTCCGCACGATCGAGCGCGACATTCTGGCTGAACTGGGTGTTGCGCAACTGCCACCGGCGTTGACGCCCGTCGATTACGTCCTGAGTTGAGCCGCCAGTCACAGCCTTGTCTGAGCACTATTGGATTTAACAAAAGCCTGATTAGATAGCGGCTCCGCCAGAATTCGACTCAGGAGCCGCACTTGAGTACACCGCCGCAGGATCTTCCCCGCCCCGATCCCGTCACCCTGCGTCAGGCCTGGCGCTTCTGGCTCAAGCTCGGCTGTATCGGCTTCGGCGGCCCCGCCGGGCAAATCGCGATCATGCATCAGGAGTTGGTCGAACGCCGCCGCTGGATCTCCGAACGACGTTTTCTCCACGCCCTCAACTACTGCATGTTGCTGCCCGGCCCCGAGGCTCAACAACTGGCGACCTACATCGGCTGGTTGTTGCATCGCACCTGGGGCGGCGTGATTGCGGGCGTGCTGTTTGTGCTGCCGTCGCTGTTTATCCTGATTGCGCTGTCATGGCTGTACATCGCCTACGGTGACGTGCCGGCGGTGGCCGGGGTGTTTTACGGGATCAAACCGGCGGTGACTGCGATTGTGCTGCACGCGGCGCATCGCATCGGCTCACGGGCCTTGAAGAATGGCTGGCTCTGGGCGATTGCCGGGGCCTCGTTCGTGGCGATTTTTGCCTTCAATGTGCCGTTCCCGCTGATCGTGCTCGGCGCCGCGTTGATCGGTTATCTCGGTGGGCGTCTGGCGCCGCAGCGGTTCGATAACGGCGGCCAGCGCAGCAGTGAAAAATCCTTTGGCCCGGCGTTGATTGATGACGACACCCCGACGCCCGAACACGCTCGTTTCAGTCTGTCGAAGCTCTCGCGGCTAGCATTGGTCGGCGCGGCGCTGTGGTGTCTGCCCATGGCCTTGCTGACGGCATTGTTCGGCTGGGACGGCACTTTCACGCAGATGGGCTGGTTCTTCACCAAAGCCGCATTACTGACCTTTGGAGGGGCCTATGCGGTGTTGCCCTATGTCTATCAGGGCGCGGTGGGGCATTACGGCTGGTTGACGCCGACGCAGATGATCGACGGCCTGGCGCTTGGCGAAACTACGCCGGGGCCGTTGATCATGGTGGTGGCGTTTGTTGGCTTCATCGGCGGTTATGTGCAACCGGTATTCGGCGCGGAACATGCGTTCGCCGCTGGCGCAATGGCAGCGACGCTGGTGACGTGGTTCACCTTTCTGCCTTCGTTTCTGTTCATTCTCGCCGGCGGGCCGTTGGTGGAATCGACTCACAATGAACTGAAGTTCACTGCGCCGCTGACCGCGATCACGGCGGCAGTGGTCGGGGTGATTCTCAACCTCGCGTGTTTTTTCGCGTATCACGTGTTCTGGCCGAGCGGTTTCGCCGGGCAACCGGATGTTTTTTCGATAGCGCTGGCAGTCCTGGCGGCACTGGCGCTGTTCGTTTTCAAACGTGGTGTGATTGAAGTGTTGATCGTTTGCGCCCTTGTCGGGCTGGGCTTTCACCTGTTGCGCTAAACAACCGTCGCATCGCCGATGCGCAATCAATCGTTTACACGCCCGAGGAATGCCCCTTACTATCCGGGCACACCGGTCGGCGGGTCAGTCCCGCCACCGACGTTTTCCGCCAACGGAAACACGCGTCATGAGTACGTCACTACAACAACCAAAATCGTTGAACGTCTCCGCTGTGTGCGCCCTCTGTCAAAGAGGCCGCGCATGAATCGCATCGTCAATCTCCCCATGGCCCTGCGCCGTTCCAAGCTGCGTCACTCCGCACGCCCGCCGGATATCGCCCTCTCTGCCTGATCGCATCTGAAAAACGCGTAGGACTTTTCTCTTTCGATATCCCTGCCAGGACGCCTGGGCTTTTGCCCACTAATGTCCTCTGGCCGAATCTGCGCGCCTTTGCGGCGCCACCGTGAGTGATTGATTATGAAATTCGCAGCCATTGAAGACGCACGCCTGTTCCTTGAACAGAACCCCGATATCGACATGATCGAACTGTTCATTCTCGATGCCAACGGCGTACCACGCGGCAAGCTGTTGCACCGTGAAGAACTGCTCGCCGTGTATGAAAGCGGCCGCCCGCTGCCCAGCACTATTCTCGGTCTGACCGTACAGGGTGAGGACGTCGAAAACTCTGGTCTGGTCTGGGATGTCGGCGATATCGACTGCCGCGCCTATCCATTGGAGGGCAGCCTGGTACGCCTGCCGTGGCGGCAGATCCCCACCGCTGCGGTGCAGGTCAGCATGCACCCCACCGAGGGCATGCCGGCGAGCATCGCCGACCCGCGCCACCTGTTGATCAAGGTGGTCGACGCGCTCAAAGCCGAGGGTTATTACCCGGTGATGGCCTGCGAACTGGAGTTCTATCTGCTCGATGCCAAACGCGATCACAACGGCCGCCCGCAACCGGCGCTGGATGCTGACGGCGGTCGACCGCGACACACCCAGGTCTACGGTTTGCGTGAACTGGAGCAGATCGAACCGTTCCTCGCCGACCTTTACGGCGCCTGCAAACTGCATGGCATTCCGGCGCGCACGGCGATCTCGGAATACGCACCGGGGCAAGTGGAAATCACCCTCGAACATGGCGATGCGCTGGAGGCGATGGATCAAGCGGTGCGCTACAAGCGCCTGGTCAAAGCCGTGGCGCACAAGCACGGCATGCAAGCGACATTCATGGCCAAGCCGTTCGATGATCTGGCCGGCACCGGCATGCACATGCACGTCAGCCTCGCCGATGCCGAAGGCCGTAACCTGTTCGCCTCCGAAGACCCGGCCGGTACCCCGCTGCTGCGCACGGCGATTGGCGGGATGCTCGCGTCCTTGCTCGATTCGCTGCTGCTGTTCTGCCCGAATGCCAACTCTTATCGCCGTTTTCAGGCCAACAGCTATGCGCCACTGGCGCCGACCTGGGGTGTCGACAACCGCACCGTCAGCCTGCGCGTGCCCGGCGGCCCGGCCAACACCCGACACATCGAACACCGTATCTGCGGCGCCGACGCCAACCCGTATCTGGCGGCAGCGGCGATCCTTGCCGGCATTCATCGCGGCATTCGCGAAAACCTTGATCCGGGCGCACCAGTCGAGGGCAACGGCTATGCGCAAGCGAAGGAATTACTGCCGACCGATTGGCTGACGTCGTTGCAGGCGCTGGAAAATTCAAGTTGGGCGCGGGATGCGTTGGGGCAAGAATTTCTTGGGGTTTATCTGGCGGTGAAGCGCGCTGAGTATCGGCAGTTCATGGCTGAAGTGGGTGAGCAGGATTGGCGCTGGTATCTGACTGAAGCCTGAGAAATCACCACTGCTCCCCCTGTAGGAGTGAGCCTGCTCGCGATAACGATCTGTCAGTTAACGCTGATTTGACTGACACACCGCTATCGCGAGCAGGCTCACTCCTACAGGGGATCGCATACCGACTTTGATTTTGTGTGGACACTGACATGACCAATCGCTGCAATTCCTACTACACCGCCACCCTCAACCAGGACACCGACTACCCGACCCTGCAAGGCCGGCACAAAGTCGATGTGGTGATCATCGGCGGCGGTTTCACCGGCGTTGCCACCGCTGTCGAACTCGCCGAAAAAGGCCTGAAAGTCGCCATCGTCGAGAGCAACAAAATCGGCTGGGGTGCCACCGGGCGCAATGGCGGCCAGGTCACCGGCAGCCTCTCTGGCGATGGCGCGATGCGCAAACAGATGCGCCCGAAACTGGGTGATGAGGTCGACGATTTCATCTGGCATCTGCGCTGGCGCGGGCACGAGATCATCAAACAGCGCGTCGAGAAATACGCCATCGCTTGTGACCTCAAACACGGTCATCTGCACGCCGCCTACAAACCCAGCCACATGACCGATCTGCGCAGCGATTACGAAGAAGCCGTGCGACGCGGACTGGGTGATGAAGTCAGCCTGCTCGACCGCAGCCAGGTGCGCGACCTGCTGCAAAGCGACCTCTACCACGGCGCGATCAAGAATACCCGCAACATGCACCTGCACCCGCTCAACCTGTGCATCGGCGAAGCGCGAGCGGCGGAAAGTCTGGGTGCGCTGATCTTCGAAAACAGCGAAGTGCTAGAGATCATTCACGGCGATACGCCTGGGGTCAGAACCGCCCACGGCCAGATCGACGCCAATCAGGTAATGCTCGCCGGCGACGTCTATCACAAACTCGAACCAGGACAGCTCAAGGGCAAGATTTTTCCGGCCATGGGCGGCATCGTCACCACGGCCCCGCTCGGCGATCTGGCACGGCAGATCAACCCTGAAGATCTGGCGGTGTACGACTGCCGTTTCGTCCTCGATTACTACCGACTCACCGCTGACGGCCGCTTGTTGTTCGGCGGCGGCGCCAACTACAGCGGCAAGGACTCGCGCGACATCGCCGCCGAACTGCGCCCGTGCATCGAGCAGACTTTCCCGGCGCTCAAAGGCGTGCAGATCGACTACCAGTGGAGCTGCGCGATGGGCATCGTGATCAACCGCATCCCGCAACTGGGCAAGCTTTCGGACAATGTCTGGTACTGCCAGGGTTACTCCGGGCACGGCATCGCCTCTACCCACATCATGGGCGAAATCATGAGTCGGGCGATCACCGGGCAGATGGAGCAGTTCGATACGTTTGCGGCGTGTCAGCACATTCGCGTGCCGATGGGGAATTTGCTGGGCAATCCGTTACTGGCGGCGGGGATGTGGTACTACCAGATGCTTGAAAAGTTGCGTTGACTGGACTGACCCCATCGCGAGCAGGCTCACTCCTACAAGGGGAATGCATTCCAACTGTAGGAGTGAGCCTGCTCGCGATGAGGCCCTACGCCGCTATACAAATCTCAGTCAGGCAACTGCTCCACCTCAATCCCCAACCGTTGATAATCCTCGACACTCCCCGACGCCAGGTGCCGCTCGGTAATCAACGTATGCACCCGCGTGCACGGCGCCACCACAAACGGCTCCACCGCGCCCAACTTGTCCGCCGTGGTCACCGCGATCACCTGCGCGGCGCTATCGAACAATGCCTGCTTCACCGGCACCTCATCGAAATACAGCGAGCTCAACCCCACCTCCGGATGAATCGCACACACCCCGGTAAACAGCAGATCAGCCTTGATGCTTTGCAGCAGGCGCACGGTCTCGTGGCCGCTGACCGACATCGTTGCCAGGTTCAACTGCCCGCCCGCCAGAATCACCTTGATGCCTTTGTATTCGGCGAGGGTGATGGCGGTCATCGGAGACGTGGTCACCGCTGTGATCTTGATATCCGCCAGCAACGAACGCGCGATCTGCAACGTGGTAGTGCCGGAATCGAACAGCACGATCTGGCCATCCTTCACCCGTCCGGCGGCGAGTTGCGCCAGGCGGGTTTTCACCTCGTCGGTCTCACTGATGCGGGTGAAGTAATCCTTGCCGGTGTCTTTCGGCCTCGGCAACGCGCCGCCATGTACCCGCTGCACCAGGCCGGCGTTATCCAGCTCGGCGAGGTCGCGGCGGATGGTGTCCTCGGACACAGCGAAATGCTGGCTCAACTCGGAGGCCATGACCTTGCCGTCACGTTCAAGAATCAGGAGGATTTTCTGCCGGCGCAGGGAGGGAAGTTCGGTGACTGAATGATCGTGCATGGTTCTGCCTGTTTATGCTTGTAGTTGCAGGTTTTCGCCGAGACTAGCGAAAGCCTCGGGTAAACACAAATCGGCGGATATCAATTGTTTCGATCATTGGAATCACAAAGCCGAATTTTTCCTTTGCATTCAGCCTGTTCAGAATGGCCCCACTCTCAACAGGCTCAGGATGACCACCTAATGAATCTCAATTTCGCGTTTGCTTGCATGATCGTCGTGTCGTTCGCGATCGCTTTGGGCCACGCCTGAGGCATTAAACCGACGCCGCCAGATGCTCGCGAAACCACTTGTGCGCGGGATCACGGTGAAGTCGCTCGTCCCAGAACATCGCCATTTCGTAGCCCGGCACCTGCAGCGGTGCCTCGACCACTTGCAATGCCGAGTTGCCGCGCACCAGCCGTGACGGCAGCATTGCCACCAGATCGGTGCTCGCCAGCACCGACATCACCATCAGAAAGTGCGGCACCGACAGCACCACTTTGCGCGACAGCCCCACGTCGGCCAGCACCTTGTCAGTCACCCCGAAAAAGCCCCCGCCCTCTCGCGACACCAGCACATGTTCCAGTGCGCAGAACTCATCGCAGCTCGGTTTACCCGTCAAACCGGGATGCCCGAGACGCCCGGCCAACACGTAACGCTCGCTAAACAGCACCCGTTGATGCAGGTCCAGCGGCGCGTCTTCGGTGATGTGCAGCGCCAGATCGAACACGCCCTGCTCCGCTTGCTTGACCAATTGCGCTGGCATCAGGTCGATAACCGCCAGCCGAGTGCCCGGTGCCTGCGCACGTAAACTGCTCAGCGCCGGCAGAAGAATGGTCGATTCACCGTAGTCGGTTGCCGCGACTCTCCAGGTCTGGGTCGCCAGTGCGGGGTCGAACACAGTGGCCGGGGCCACCGCCCGTTCCAGTGCGTCCAGAGCCTCGCGCAAAGGCTCACGCAACTCATCGGCTCGCGCCGTCGGGCGCATACCCCGCGGGCCAGGGAGCAACAGCGGATCGCCGAAGATGTCGCGAAGCTTGGCCAAATGGACGCTCACCGAGGGCTGCGACAGGTTCAGCCGTTGCGCCGCGCGGGTTACGTTGTGCTCGGACAGCAGCACATCGAGGGTCAACAGCAGATTAATATCCAGTCGTCTCAAATTATTCATGGCTATACCAGACATATCAGACATTCATTTCCAATATACCTGTGGAGCGCTGATCCTGCTCCCACTCAGCCACGGAGCTTTAAAAATGAATGTACTACTGGTCTACGCCCACCCCGAACCCACCTCCCTCAACGGCGCGCTCAAGGACTTCACCGTTCAGCGCCTCGAAGCCGCCGGCCACAACGTGCAAGTCTCCGACCTTTACGCGATGAACTGGAAAGCCATCCTCGATGCCGACGACGCCCCACAGCGTGATAACAGCAAACCGTTCCACGCCTCCCTCGACTCGAAACTCGCCTACGCCCAAGGCACGCAAGCCGCCGACATCGCCCGCGAGCAGGAAAAACTGCTGTGGGCCGACGCGCTGATTCTGCAATTCCCGCTTTGGTGGTTCACGATGCCGGCGATCCTCAAGGGCTGGATCGAACGCGTCTACGCCTACGGGTTTGCCTATGGCGTTGGCGAACACTCCGACAGCCGTTGGGGCGAGCGTTATGGCGAAGGGAAAATGAAAGGCAAACGGGCGATGTTGATGGTCACCACTGGTGGCTGGGAATCGCATTACAGCCCGCGCGGGATCAATGGGCCGATGGATGACCTGTTGTTCCCGATTCAGCACGGAGTTCTGCATTACCCCGGTTTTGACGTGCTGCCCCCCTTCCTTGTCTATCGCACCAGCCGCATGGACGACGCCCGGTTTACCGAGACAACGGATGAACTGGGGCGCCGACTGGATGAGTTGTGGAGTGCCCGGCCGATTGCGTTCAGGCAGCAGAATGCGGGGGATTACGAGATTCCGGGGTTGACGTTGAAGGATGATGTTGCGCCCGGTAAGCAGGGCTTTGCCGCACACCTCATTTAGCGGAGAAAGGTGAAGGAGCAAGCTCCTTCACCGTATCTCAAGGCGATACCACCCGCGCCTTACGCACAAACAACGCATGGGCCTTCTCCCAGAAGTTGCCGCCCAGCACAAAGAAACTGCCAACAAACATCAAATCCCCAAGCAATTGCAGCTGCCACAGATTGGGCCGCAACCCCGGCCAGAAGTTATCGAAATACGGTTCCAGAAACGAGACAAGCAACGGCAGGCAAAACATCACCACGCCGATCCTGTGCCGCAGCGGCCCGACCTCGTCGACCGGTGTCGGAATCATTCCCGAGACATAACCGCCGATCTTGCGCTTGAGCTCGGCGAATCCGGCCTTGCCCATTACCGCGATCACCAGCAGCAACAGCACTTTGTTACTGATAAACAGCACACCGGTCAGCGCCGCCACTTTCGAGCCGGGCACATCGAGGGCGGCGGCCAGTGGCACCATCAGCCACGAACCGAGCATCAGGCAGATGATCGCCACACCGACCTTGAAGCGCCAGTTGGCGGTGGTGGTCGGCGTTACCGGATCTTGGGCAGTGTCCATGGTTTCGTACCTGTTTTGGCGGGATGCCGTGCCTGAAAAGCGTAGCAGCAGATTCGCCCGAACAACCTGCAATTCGCGGTCTATGCTCCAGTGATATTGGCGATTGGGGACACACGCAATGCCTGCACCGACAGCCCTGCTGACGCGGCCCGGTCACCTGTTGTTGCTCGGCGCGCTGAGCTTCAGCGGCTGTGTGCGTCTGGGGCCGGATTTCCAGCCGCCGGCCGAAGCATGGAGCAAGCAGTGGAACAGCGCAGCGCTGGAGCAGGCCAGCGAACGTGCGGCCCAGCCAGATCTGCGCCAGTGGTGGCAGGTGTTCGCCGACCCGGTGCTGGATCGCCTGATTGCCGATGCGGATGCACATAACAGCAGCCTGAAAATCGCCGGCCTGCGGGTGCTCGAAGCCCGCGCCCAACTGGGCATCGCCGAAAGCGGCCGCTACCCGCAACTGCAACAGGTCGGGGTCGACAGCCTCTACATCGACCGCCACCAGTCCGGCGGCAGCAACCCGCAGGATCTGCACTTCTGGCAACACAGCGCCGCTTTCGATATCGGTTGGGAGCTGGATTTCTGGGGGCGCTTCAGTCGCGCCATCGAATCGTCCGATGCCAGCTACTTCGCCGCTCAGGCCAACTACGAAGACGCCCTTGTACTGCTGCGCGCGCAAGTCGCCGACACCTATTTTTCCCTGCGCACCACTGAAGCACGACTGCGCGTCGCCCGGGAAAACGCCGTCCAGCAAAAACGCAATTTCGAGATCACCGAAAAGCTTTTCACCAGCGGCCAGAGCGCCGAACTCGACCTGCAACAGGCGAAAACCCAATACCTCGGCACGCTGAGCAGCATTCCGGCATTCGAAGACCAATTGCTGCGCACGCGCAATGCCCTGGCGGTGCTGGTCGGCCAGCCGCCCGGTGGCGCCGCGGCGCTGCTGGCCGAACAAACCGGGCTGATTCCATTGCTGGATCGCGCCGTCTTGCAAGACGTCCCGGCCAACCTGCTGATGCGCCGCCCGGACGTGCGCGCGGCGGAACTGAATGTCGCCGCGCAATCGGCGCTGGTCGGTGTTGCCGAGACTGATCTGTACCCGTCGCTGACCTTGCTCGGCAGCATCGTCTGGTCGACAGATTCCCTCGGTGCTACCCCACGCAGCCTCGACTTGATCGGTGGCCCGAGCCTGCGCTGGAACATCTTCGATTACGGCCGCATCCGCAATAACGTGCGGGTGCAGGACGCACGCTTGCAGCAACTGATCGAAGCCTATCGCGACAAGGTTCGGCAAGCCGCGCGCGAGGCTGACGACGCCGCCAGTGGCTTGAGCAAGGCGCTGGAACGCGAACGCATTTTGCGTGAGGCCGAAGGCGCAGCGCGGCGTTCGCTGGTGCTGGCCAACACGCAATACCGCGAAGGCTATTCGGACTTCCAGAGGGTGCTCGACGCCCAGCGTGCGTTGCTGGAATTGCAGGACAACTATCTGGTCAGCCGCAGCAACGCCGTGAGCAATCTGATAGCTCTGTACAAATCCCTCGGAGGCGGCTGGCAGAGCAACGCGCCGCAGATAGACGAGCCGACCCGACAACAGATGCAACAACGCACCGATTGGGGCGATTTGCTCACCGCGCCACCCGCCCAACCGGCGTATCCCCTTCCATCGCAGGAAAGCCGCCATGACTGAAAACACGACGCCCGCTCCTGCCCCTGTCCAGCCCGACGCAGCGAAAAAAGGCATCCGCTGGGTGCTACTGCTGATTGTACTGAGCCTGGCCTGGTATCTGCTCGCCGACCGCTACACGCCCTACACCCAGCAGGCGCGGGTCGGTGCGTTCGTGATTCCGGTGGCGGCGGAAGTCGCGGGTCGGGTGATTCGGGTCAACGTGCGCAACAACCAGGATGTGAAAGCGGGCGACACCCTCTTCGAACTTGATCCACAGCCGCTGCAAATCGCCGTCGATCGAGCAAAAGCCGATCTGGAATCGACCCGACGTCAGGTCGGCGCGAGCACCGCCGGAATCGCCTCGGCACAGGCTTCCTTAAGGGCCGCGCAAGCCAACGAACTCAAGGCACGACAGGACAATCAGCGCCTCGAGGGTTTGTACAAACAAGATCCCGGCACGGTCTCCGTTCGCCTTCTTGAGGTGTCGCGAGCCAACCGTGAACAAGCGGTCGCCCAAGTTGCCGCCGCCCGCGCCGAAGTGCAACGGGCGCAGGAACAGGAAGGTGGCAATACCGACACCAACGCGCAGTTACGCAGCGCCGCCTCGGCACTGGCCAAAGCCGAGCTGGATCTGGCCAACACCCGCATCGGCGCACGCTCGGCCGGGTTGATCACCGACCTGCGCACCGACGTCGGCCAGTTCACCGCCGCCGGCAGCCCGCTGATGACCCTGATAGCGATCCACGACGTATGGGTCAGCGCCGACCTCACTGAAAACAACCTCGGCCGCGTGCAACCTGGAACCCCGGTGGCCATCGTCCTTGACGCACTGCCCGGCGAAGTCCTCGACGGCCGGGTGCGCAGCGTCGGCTATGGCGTCAGTGTCGGCCAGACGCCGGCGCCCGGCACCCTGCCGAGCATCCAGAACAGCCGCGACTGGCTGCGTCCGGCGCAACGTTTTCCGGTGATCATCGAATTCACTGAAGAGGCGAAAAAACGCCTGATCGACAGCCGCGCCATCCGTGCCGGCGGTCAGGCGGAAGTCATGGCCTTCCCCAGCGAAGGCAATCCGCTCAACCCGTTGGGGCGCTTGTTTGTCGGGCTGATGAGCTGGCTGTCGTATGCCTACTGAGCGCAGCGTCCCGGCGCAACGGGCCTTGCGCCTGGCGTTCGGCACCGCGCTGTGCACCGCCGTCAGTTATGCGCTGGCGCTTCCGCTGGCGTTTATTTCGCCCGTGCTGGCGGTGTTGTTGCTGGCCAGTCTGCCCCGGCCATTACCGCTGAAAGGCGCGATAGTGTTGGCACTGGTCGCTGCGCTCACGACGAGCATCGGCCTGCTGCTGGTGCCGTTGCTGCGCTATTACCCGGTGAGTGGTGTGTTGTTGATTGGGCTCGGTTTGTTTGTGGTGTTTCGCTTTGGCCTGCGCGGCGGTAACCCGTTGATCGTGACCTTTCTGGTGATCGGCATGACCATGATTTCTGCCGCCGGGTTTGCCGAATTCGATCTGGCGATGGCGGTCATTGGTGCGCTGGTCAAAGGCTTGTTGCTGGCGGTCGCGGTAGTGGGCATCAGCCATACACTGTTTCCAGAACGGCCCGACAGCCCTGTCCCACCGAAACCGCCCACCTTACCCGCCGATGAAGTCCCGCGTGTGGCACTGCGCGCCACCCTGATCGTCATGCCGACATTCTTGCTGGCCCTGAGCGACCCGGCCAGTTACCTGCCGATCATCCTCAAAGCCGTCAGCCTCGGCCAGCAAACCTCCACGCCCAACACCCATCACGCCGGGCGCGAACTGCTCGGCTCGACCCTGCTCGGAGGCTTGCTGGCCGTGCTGCTCTGGTGTGGCTTGAGCCTGTTTGTGCATGTGTGGATGTTCTTTTTGTGGACGCTGCTGTTCGGGCTGTGGCTGGCGCGCAAACTCAATCGCCTCAGCCCGACAACCTTCAGCCCCGGCTTCTGGCTCAACACCCTGGTGACGATGATCATCCTGCTCGGCCAATCGGTGCAGGACAGCGCCGCGGGCAAAGACGTCTACAGCGCGTTCGCCGTGCGCATGGGTCTGTTCATTCTGGTGACGCTCTACAGCGCGTTGATGATGCGCCTGCTCGAAGCGCACAAACCAAGCCGTCAAGGCGTGACCTGATAGCCGCGCCCTTGCAGACACCCGGTGTAAGCACTGGAACTGGCTGCTGCATCAGTCTTGCTCTGCGCACGTCGATCCTGACGCTGTCGCGCACCACCCACCACCGCGCCGGCGGCAGCCGATTGCCCGGCGCGGTTCTGCCGGTAATCCTGCTTGCGATCATCGTCGACCGCATCATAAAACTCGTCGTGCTGACGGCCGCGCACCTCAGCCGCTGTTGCACCGGCCGCAGCACCGACGGCAGCGCCCCTCAGGCGACCACCGGTTTGCGGGGTTGAAGTGGTGGAACTGGCGGCGACCGAATGGCAGTCGTTCATGTCGATCTGGGTTTGTTGCGAAGTCTGGCCCTTGAGCGGGATGATGGTTTGCGCATGGGCTTGCGTGGCGCAAAGAGCGGCGATCAAGAGAGCGGTGGACGACAAACGGTTCATGATTACCTCCGGCGGGGCCTGGGGTTGGCTGTGATGCGGGGTAATCAAATAGTGTAGTTCACCAGTGACAAACTCATTTAAGCGGTGAAGGAGCAAACTCCCTCACCACGACGGATGATGTGTAATCAGGACTCTTCCCGCACCCGCCGCACCTGCACCAACAACGCCGGCGCAAAATGCAGCAGCACCATCCGCGCCAGGTGGTGAGTGAGGATAAACACCACATTCAGCCCACCCCCAAACGCGACAATCGCAATCGTCTCAATCGCCCCCGGCATGTACGCCAGCCACAGAGACAGCGGATCGCTGCCCAACCATCGCGCCGCCCCTTCGGCAAATGCCGCCGCCACCACGATCATCAACCCGACCGACACCAGCGCCGCACGACCATGCAGCCCCAATTCCTTGAGGCCCAAACCCTTAAACCGCGAGCCGATGCGTACGCCGAGCACCAGGGCTGCCAGATTCAAACTCCAGTCCGGCATGTGAAAACCCTGCAGCCAGCCTGCTTTTACAAAGACTGCGGTGATGATAATCGCCGTGAGCATAAATGGCGCCGGCACGCCGATTACCAGCAGCAATCGACCGAGCACGACGCTCAAGCCGATTACCGAGAAAACCGTCAACGCCATGCCGGTGGTCAACGGATCGCTATCAACAGCAGCAACCGACACCTGCCCCGGAATCAAAAAGCTCACCAACACCGTGATCAACAGCAACCGCATCAGATGCACGATGATTACCTTGCTCGAGGCCTTCTCCGACTCCAGCAAATCAAACACCGCCGCCAGCGCCCCCGGATACACCGCCAGCAGCGCATCCGTGCGATTCCACCCTGCCCCGCACGTCAGCCACCAACCGGCCAAGGCAATCTGCACAGTCAAGCACAGCAGCAACACGCCAAGGCTCGGCAACATCGTCGACGCCGTCGCACTGTCCCACGCTTCGAACATCAGCCCGGTGGCGATGCCCAGCGTGACCTGGATGTAGCCCAAACCATAAGGTGTCGCGGGTGCAAAACCGGATTTAGTGACGACCAATGCCGTAACAAGGATCGACCCCAGCAGCACCCCATGAGGTACACCGAGGGACTGCAACACAGCGCCAAAACCGGCGGCGATCAACAAACATAGAATGGATTTCATATTCGCCTTCCTGGCTATTCAAATGGCTTAAGCGCGCAACCGTCCAATCGCGCGCCGATACTTCTCGATCCGCTCCAGATCCTCCCAACTTGGCGAGGCGATGCGCGACAGGTCGCTGTTCTCTTCCAGATCCGCCAGTTTCACGACCCGGCCGATGGGGTTTTGCGCCGCGCGCTCGACGAAATCCTCATAGGACTCGCCGGGCACCTTGGTAACTGATTCGATAGCGCTCAGCACCTCTTCGCTGAAACCTTCCTTGCGAAGGTCATCCAGGCTGATATCGCAATCCTCGACCACATCGTGCAGCACCGCGACGATGCGTTCCTCCAGCGTGGTCATGCGCAACATCACTTTCAGCGGATGCAAAATGTACGGCGCCCCGCCCTTGTCCACCTGCCCCGCGTGCGCAGTGGCGGCGATGGCGATTGCGCGTTCGAGTGTTTGCGTCATGGAATTTCCTCGGGTTAAACGCCGTACCGGCCGCCAACGTGGATATTGCGTTTGAGCCAAGCGCCAATGGCCTTCAAGCGACCGACTGGCTTCGCTGGCTCGGAGTGACGCTTGAGTATCATCGACACCATCGTCACTTGATCCGCCCCCGGATGCGCATCGATCAACTCCGCGACCCAGACACAATCAGCCTTTTTCAAATGCTCACGCCACTCACCGGGCCAGGCGTCCAGCTCATCCAGCGCCAACCAGCGCGCACCGCCCTGCCCACCATGCCCTCCGGCCGTCGATTGTTCGAAACACAAAGGCGTGGCCGGTCGGGACAGGTCGATGTTGAAAATGTAGACGTCGTGGGTTGGGTGCTGCGACGTGGGGGCGTTGTTGCGGCT
The DNA here is from genome assembly GCF_014472415.1 of Pseudomonas sp. N40(2020). GTDB lineage: Bacteria > Pseudomonadota > Gammaproteobacteria > Pseudomonadales > Pseudomonadaceae > Aquipseudomonas. Next base: position 17,810 of record NZ_JACSZV010000042.1, on the reverse strand, counting down.
GCCGATTTCAATCATGGGCAATATTCCAATCCTTGGGGCGCTAGATGTGTCCGATTGTTTCTCAGTCTACGCGAACAGCGCAAATCAAAAACCTGATTGAACCTCCTTCCCCTGCGCTATCTCGAAACCATAAGCGCCCACTCATTGATCAGAACCGGCGCCATTGAAGAGGAAAGCCCGATGAACATTCGATTCCTGCTTCTGATCGCCACTTTCAGCGTCATCCCCACCTGCGTCATGGCCGAAGGCTGCGACGTCGAAACCCGCTCCTCCAGCGCCTCCGTGCCCACCGTCTCCAGCCACAGTTGCTACGAATATGAGGGTGTGCCCGTCAATTCCATCGACTGGTCGTGCAGCAACGAAAGCAAAGACATGGTCAACGCCGTCAAGAAAAAGGTCCAACAGTGCGACGACCACTACCAGGCCACCTGCATCGCCACCCTCACCCAGGAATCACTGGCCAACCCGCACTCCACCAGTAAGGACAAAAACGCCAAGGCGTTGAATATTCCTGATGGTGCGCAGGTGACCACGTATTACTACGGTGCGGAGAATCTGGGGCAGGCGAAGATTGATTGCGAAAGTGGGGGTGGGGATTGGAAGGTGAAATGAAAGCAACGAACGGCTAAGCCGTGATGCTCACGATATAAAAAAGCCCGGCTCATAGCCGGGCTGTCTTCACCATCGGTATCAGCGCTTATTGGCATCACACCTAGTACGCAAGTCATGGTCGCTTATATTGCCGCAGCTCCCATTACCCTTCATGACCTCGCAATAAGTACGCTGGTCATGATCACCAATGTTGCCGCAGGAGCCGTTGCCATTTTCCGCATTGCAACGCTCACGCAAATCATGATTATCGATATTGCCGCAACTGCCGCCGCTCTTCCTGGCATTGCAATAGGTACGCTGGTCGTGATCAGCAATGTTGCCACAGGAGCCATTGCCATTTTCCGCATTGCAGCGCTCACGCAAATCATGATCATCAATGTTGCCGCAACTGCCACCGCTCTCCCGCGCATAGCAATAGGCACGTTGGTCATGGTCATCAATATTTCCGCAACCGGCAAAAGCGTAACCGCTGAACATCAACAACATCGCAAGAATCAGCTTCATCTCACACTTCCTTAGGCTCACCAGGAAACAGCCTGGCACTGCTTGATCCGTTCAAAATGAGCGTCGCGACACGCCATCAAATTGACATCGCTTTTAAGGAAAGTTCCAAACGGGATGCAAAGCCATGATTTGAGATTCGACCGAATTTGAAGTCTGAAAAACGCGTAGGAAAACACCTCTTGTGGCGCGGGGATTCATCACCGATGGGCTGCGAAGCGGCCCCAACCCGGCGAGTTCATTTCTCCAGATACGCCGCACGCCACGGATCACGACGACTGCGTCGCCGATCGGGGATAAATCCCCTCGCCACAGTGTATTTCCGCCACCACACTGGTTTATTGCCTAAACTCGACAACCCCGGCAGTAACCAGTCGCCAATATCGGCCACGGGGCATTATCAAAAATTCGCCGGCGTATTCGCACTAATAATCTCAGCCTCATCCGCCCCGATATTCCGGAACTTATGCGGCAGCGTTGTCGGAAAGTAATACCCATCCCCCGCATTCAAAACACTCACCGACCCATCCACGGTCAACTCAACAGTCCCGCGCGTCACCAACCCACACTCCTCACCTTCCGAATGCACAATCGGCTCTTCCCCGGAGCTCGCGCCCGGTGCGTATTGCTCGCGCAGCAAGCGCATCTGCCGGCTCGGCACGGAGGCGCCGATCAGCAGCAGGCGCAAGCCATGGCGGCCGAGGTCGGGTTGTTCGTTGGCGCGGAAGACGTATTGATGTTCGCGCGGCGGCTGGTCGAAGGTGAAGAAGTCGGCCAGGGACATCGGGATGCCTTCGAGCAGCTTTTTCAGGGAGCTGACGGAGGGGCTGACGCGATTCTGTTCGATCAGGGAGATGGTGGCATTGGTCACGCCGCTACGCCGGGCCAGCTCGCGCTGGGAGAGTTTGTAGCTTTCGCGTACTAGTTTGAGTCGAGAACCCGTATCCATGACTGCCTTATGTTGAGGTACTTAAGGGTAATGGGGGTGGGTGGCGGGTGACGCGCCGGGGCGCGGATCACGTTGCTCCCGTGTCCCGGAACCGTGAAAGGCGGCTATTAAATCACGTTTGATGGTGTAGCTCAGCAGGTTCGATGGATGGTGGGGGAAAAGTCTTTCCTGCCTTGGCAATGCGGATCTGTAGGCCTTCGCCTGCTCGCGATTCGGTGGCACATTCAACATCACTTTTGACTGATTGATCGCATTCGCGAGCAAGCTCGCTCCCACAGGATTTGTGGTGTTTCTGGAAGAGTGGTGATGGCTGGGCTGGCCTCATCGCGAGCAGGCTCACTCCTACAGTAGAGCGTTGTGTCAGGTAAAAAACCGGCGGGGTCTTGGGGGCCGCCGCCGGGGAGGTAACTTAGAGGCCGAAGCGGTCGCGTAGCGAGTAGTAGACCGCGCCGAGGGCTGTCAGCGGTGCGGAGAAGGTGCGGCCGCCGAGCATTGGCATGTGTGGGAGCGAGGCGAAGGCGTTGAAGCGTTCGGCGTCGCCGCGGATCATTTCCGAGATCAGTTTGCCGGCCAGGTGCGAGCAGGTGACGCCGTGGCCGCTGTAGCCCTGCATGTAGTAGGCGTTTTTCTCGATGCGGCCGAATTGCGGCATGCGTGACATGGTCAGCAGGAAGTTGCCGGTCCAGCGGTAATCGATTTTCACGTCTTTGAGCTGCGGGAACGTCTTGAGGATCTTCGGGCGGATCAGTTGTTCGATGTCGTCCGGTTCACGGGCGCCGTAGACCACGCCGCCGCCGTAGAGCAGACGGTTGTCGGCGGTGAGGCGGTAGTAATCGAGCAGATAGTTGCAGTCTTCGACGCAGTAGTTGTTGGTAATCAGGCTGCGCGCCTGTTTTACGGTCAACGGTTCGGTGACGACGATCTGTGAGCCGCACGGCATGCTTTTCGCGGTCACGCGGTTGTCGAGGCCTTGCGGCAGGTAGGCGTTGCCGGCGATCAGCAGGTACTTGGCGCGCACCAGGCCTTTGGCGGTACGCACAACGTTTGGCTCGCCGTAGGTGATTTCCACGGCGGCGGATTGTTCATAAATCTTGCCGCCCAGACGCACGATGGCAGCGGCTTCACCGAGGGCCAGGTTCAGTGGGTGAACGTGACCGCCCTGCAGGTCGAGCAGGCCGCCGACGTAGGCGTCGGAGCCGACTTCGCGACGAATGTCCGCCGCATCGAGCATCTTCAGGTTGTGGTTGCCGTAGCGTTCCCAGTTGCGCTTCTGTTCGGCCAGGCCGTTGAGCTGCTTCTTGTTCATCGCTGCGAAGATGCCGCCCGGGCGGTAGTCGCATTTGATGTCGTAGTCCTTGATGCGCGAACGAATGATGTCGGCGCCTTCGAAGATCATGCTGCCGAGGATTTCTGCGGTCTTGTCGCCGTAGCGCTCTTCGATCACATCGACGTCGCGGCTGTAGGAGTTGACCAGTTGACCGCCATTGCGACCGCTGGCGCCGTAGCCGACTTTCGCCGCTTCAAGCACGGTCACTTTATAGCCGGCCTCGCTGAGAAACAGTGCCGAGGACAGGCCGGTGTAGCCGGCGCCGATGATGCAGACATCGCAATCCACCGCTTCTTCCAGAACCGGGAAGTCGATGACTTCGTTGCGGGTGGCGGCGTAGTAGCTGTTGACGTGTTGTTGTTTCATTTTATTGTTCTCCGAGGGTCGCCCATTGAAGGCGACCACCGCTTTAGAAAAATCAGAGCTTGATCCAGGTTGCTTTCAGCTCGGTGTACTTGTCGAACGCGTGCAGCGATTTGTCGCGACCGTTACCTGATTGTTTGAAGCCACCGAACGGCGCCGTCATGTCGCCGCCGTCGTATTGGTTGACCCACACGCTGCCGGCGCGCAGGCCTCGGGCGAAGGTGTGCGCCTTGCTCAGGTTGCTGGTCCAGACCCCGGCGGCGAGGCCGAAGATGCTGTCGTTGGCGATTTGCAGTGCTTCTTCAGCGGTGTCGAAGGTGATCAGCGACAGGACCGGGCCGAAGATTTCTTCCTGAGCGATAGTCATGGCGTTGGTCACGCCGTCGAACAGCGCCGGCTCGACGTACAAGCCACCGGTTTCTTCGAGGGTGCGTTGGCCGCCGGCGATCAGTTCAGCGCCCTGCTCGCGACCGATGCTGATGTAGCGCAGCACGTTGTCGAGTTGGCGCTGATCGACCACGGCGCCGACAGTGGTGGCCGGGTCGAGGGCGTGACCGGGTTTCCACGCTTGCAGCGCTTCCACCAGCATCGGGATGAACTGCTCGCGGATCGAGCGCTCGACCAGCAGGCGCGAACCGGCAGTGCAGACTTCGCCCTGGTTGAAGGCAATGGCGCCGGCCGCCGCTTGTGCTGCCGCGCGCAAGTCCGGTGCGTCGGCGAATACGACGTTAGGGCTCTTGCCCCCTGCTTCGAGCCAGACGCGCTTCATGTTGCTTTGGCCGGCATAAATCATCAGTTGCTTGGCAATCGCCGTGGAGCCGGTGAAGGCCAGCACGTCGACGTCCATGTGCAGCGCCAATGCTTTGCCGACGGTGTGACCGAAGCCTGGCAAAACGTTGAACACGCCTTTTGGAATGCCTGCATCCAACGCCAACTGAGCGATGCGGATGGCAGTCAGCGGCGACTTTTCCGAAGGTTTGAGGATGAACGAGTTGCCCGCCGCCAGCGCCGGAGCGAATTTCCAGCTGGCCATGATCAGCGGGAAGTTCCACGGCACGATCGCGGCGACAACACCGGACGGTTCGCGAGTAACCAGACCCAGTTGGTCGTGCGGCGTGGCGGCAACTTCGTCGTAGATCTTGTCGATGGCTTCGGCGCTCCAGCGGATCGCGTTGGCGGTCGCCGGGATGTCGATGCTCATCGAGTCGCTGATCGGTTTACCCATGTCCAGGGTTTCGAGCAGCGCCAGCTCTTCCTGGTGTTGCAGGATCAGATCGGCGAAGCGGATCAGAATGCGCTTGCGCTCGGCCGGGGCTTTTTTCGCCCACACGCCGGATTCGAAAGACTGGCGCGCGACCTCAACGGCGAGGTTGGCGTCGGCTTCATCGGTGCTGGCCACGGAGGCGAGGAAACGGCCGTCAACGGGGCTCAGGCATTCGAAGGTGTCGCCGCTGATCGCAGGGCGGTATTCGCCGTTGATGAAGGCGCGGGATTCGATGCTCAGGGACTGGAAGCGTTGTTCCCAGTCGTTGCGGGTTGTAGTCATTGTTGTGGCTCGACAAGGGGGAATTGGGGGTGATGTCTGGCTTGAGATGGCTGCCCTCACCCTAGCCCTCTCCCGGTGGGAGAGGGGACCGATTGGGGGATGCTCAGAATCTCCGCCGACCTGAAAAATTTTTGCCGAATCCATAATCGACTGGATCGTTCAGGTCGCTGAATATCTCAAGACAACTCCGTCAGTCCCCTCTCCCTTTGGGAGAGGGTTAGGGTGAGGGGCTTTTGGGGCCCTCAAACAATCACACCGTATGCAGATACCAGTTGTACTCAAGGTCAGAGATCGAGTTCTCAAACTCGGCCAGCTCGCTTTCCTTGCACGCGACGAAGACGTCGATGTACAGCGGGTCGATGTAGCGGGCCATGACTTCGCTGTCGTCCAGCTCGCGCAGGGCGTCGCGCAGGTTGTTCGGCAGGCTCTGCTCGTTCTGCTCGTAGCTGTTGCCTTCGACAGGCGCGCCCGGTTCGATCTGGTTGGTCAGGCCATGGTGAATACCAGCCAGCACCGAGGCCATCAGCAGGTACGGGTTGGCGTCAGCACCGGCTACGCGATGCTCGATACGCACGGCGTCGGCGGAACCGGTTGGCACACGTACCGCAACCGTGCGGTTGTCGATGCCCCAGCTCGGCGAGTTAGGCACGTAGAACTGTGCGCCGAAGCGACGGTACGAGTTGACGTTCGGGCAGAGGAACGCCATTTGCGCAGGCAGGGTCTCCAGCACACCGCCGATCGCGTGTCGCAGCGCGGCGTTCTGCTCGGGATCCTCGCTGGCGAAGATGTTGTTGCCTTCTTTGTCCAGAATCGAAATGTGCACGTGCAGACCGTTGCCCGCCTGGCCCGGATACGGCTTGGCCATGAAGGTGGTGTCCATCTCGTGGTCGTAGGCGATGTTTTTCACCAGACGCTTGAGCAGGACGGCGTAGTCGCACGCCTTGATCGGATCGGAGACGTGATGCAGGTTGACTTCGAACTGCGCCGGGGCGCTTTCCTTGACGATGGCGTCAGCGGGGATGCCCTGCTCTTTCGCGCCTTCGAGGATGTCTTGCAGGCAGTCGACGTACTCGTCGAGGTCATCGATCAGGTAGACCTGAGTCGACACCGGGCGCTTGCCCGAAACCGGCGAACGCGGCGACTGCGGACGGCCGTTCACGTTGTCCTGGTCGATCAGGTAGAACTCCAGTTCGAACGCGGCGCAGATGGTCAGGCCCATCTCATCGAACTTGCGCACGACGTTGGCCAACACTTCACGCGGGTCAGCAAAGAACGGCTGACCTTCAAGTTCGTGCATGGTCATCAACAATTGCGCGGTTGGGCGCTTCTGCCACGGCTCGATGCTCAGGGTGCCGGGGATCGGGTAGCAGATACGGTCAGAGTCGCCGATGTCCAGGCCTAGGCCGGTGCTTTCCACTGTGGAGCCATTGATGTCGAGGGCGAATAGCGAGGCCGGCAGGTTGATGCCTTTCTCGTAAACCTTATGAAGACTGGTGCGTTCGATGCGCTTGCCGCGCACCACACCGTTCATATCCGCAATCAGAAGGTCGACGTACAAAACCTCAGGATATTTCTTAAGGAATGCGTTTGCTTCGTTGAGTTGAACGGTACGCAGAGGGACCGACATGATGCACCTATTTAGCTGTTAATTATTATGTTCACTGCTGTTTCGCCGAGCCAGTCAACCCGAACGGCAAAGTGAAGTCAATAGCGAACAGCTTGCCGCTCAGCCTTTATTTTTAGGGCTTTTTTTAACACTTGCGTGCCAATACAGGCGCAAGACGCCCAGAAACCCTGACGATTTGATGAACGGCGTTTAGAATTTTTTACATGGCGGTTGTTAATTAAAATCAACGAGGCTAAGCTCCGGAAAAGCTCGTTCAAGTGTCAAACTTCGAGGTGAATAAAAATGGCATTCAAGCCATTGATCGGCGTTACAGCGTGCGTCAAACAGATTGGCCTGCACCCCTATCACATCAGCGGCGACAAGTACGTTCGCGCTGTCAGCGTTGCGGCGCTGGGGTTGCCGGTGGTCATTCCTTCCCTTGGCAACCTGACTGAAATCGAAGACCTGCTCGGTCAACTCGACGGTCTGATGCTGACCGGCTCTCCTTCGAATGTGGAACCTTTCCACTATCAAGGCCCGGCCAGCGCTCCCGGTACGGATCACGATCCGGCGCGGGATGCCACCACCCTTCCTTTATTGCGTGCAGCCATTGCGGCGGGCGTTCCGGTGCTGGGCATTTGCCGTGGCTTCCAGGAAATGAACGTGGCCTTCGGCGGCAGCCTGCATCAGAAGGTGCATGAGCTGCCGGGCATGCTCGATCACCGCGAAGCCGACAGCCCGGACGTGGCTGTGCAATACGCACCGGCTCACGCCGTCACGGTGCTTGGCGGCGGCGTGTTCGAAGCGCTGGAGTTGCCAGGCGAGTTCCAGGTGAACTCGATTCACAGTCAGGGCATCGACCGCCTCGCTCCCGGCCTGCGCGCCGAAGCGGTGGCGCCGGATGGTCTGATCGAGGCGATCTCGGTGGAGCACAGCCCGACCTTCGCCCTCGGCGTGCAATGGCACCCGGAATGGCAGGTGCTGGACAACCCGAACTACCTGAAGATTTTCCAGGCATTCGGTGAGGCTTGCCGGCAACGGGCCGCGCGACGCAACAAGCGCTGACACAACCCAGGATTCAATAACTGTTGACTGCCCCCACGGGGTCGGCGGCTGTGCGTGTGCGCATCCGTCATCCGTGAAAACAACAAACCGTAATAACAACAAGTACGACCCAGGCAGCCAGGATGGCGGCGCCGAACAAGCCGGATCGGTACGGGTAATGCCAGCCAGGTAAACGCACTTCCCCTGCGGGAGCGAGCCTGCTCGCGAAATCGGTGTATCAGCAAACAATGATGTCGACTGACACTCCGTATTCGCGAGCAGGCTCGCTCCCACAGGTTCTGCGCCACAACTGACAGACATCCCGTAAAGCTCTGCAATCCACTTTTAAGCCAGGCCACATTGGCCCGGCGACTGAAATCTGTTGGGAGTTTCACATGGCAAACGCCTCCAGCACTTACAGGAAGGCTCTTGAAGGTCATCAGCAACCGAAAAAGGTTCTGGTGAAAGTCGATCGCGTGACCAAGAAGTTCGACGAAACCACCGCCGTGGACGATGTGTCCCTGGAGATCCATCAGGGTGAAATCTTTGCCCTGCTCGGCGGCTCCGGTTCGGGCAAATCGACCCTGCTGCGCATGCTCGCCGGTTTCGAGCGCCCGACTGAAGGGCGAATTCTGCTCGACGGCGTGGACATCACCGACATGCCGCCCTATGAGCGGCCGATCAACATGATGTTCCAGTCCTACGCGTTGTTCCCACATATGACCGTCGCGCAGAACATCGCCTTTGGCCTCAAGCAGGACCGTTTGCCGGCCAGCGAAATCGACGCCCGCGTCGAAGAAATGCTGCGTCTGGTGCACATGACCCAATACGCCAAACGCAAACCGCATCAGTTGTCCGGCGGTCAGCGCCAGCGCGTCGCCCTCGCCCGCTCTTTGGCCAAGCGTCCGAAGCTGCTGCTGCTCGATGAGCCGATGGGTGCGCTGGATAAAAAGCTGCGTTCGCAAATGCAGCTGGAACTGGTCGAGATCATCGAACGCGTCGGCGTGACCTGCGTGATGGTGACCCATGACCAGGAAGAAGCCATGACCATGGCCGAGCGCATCGCGATCATGCACCTGGGCTGGATCGCCCAGATCGGCAGCCCGGTCGACATCTATGAAGCGCCGGTCAGCCGCATGGTCTGCGAGTTCATCGGTAACGTGAACGCTTTCGACGGCACCGTGGTGGAAGACCTTGAAGGTCACGCGATCATCCACAGCCCGGACTTGCAGCAGAAGATTTACGTCGGCCACGGCGTCAGCACCTCGGTGCAGGACAAGTCGATCACCTACGCGATTCGTCCGGAAAAAATGCTCGTCAGCACGATCAAGCCAGAGACTCGCTACAACTGGTCCGAAGGCAAAGTGCATGACATCGCTTACCTCGGCGGTCACTCGGTGTTCTACGTCCAATTGCCTGGTGGCAAAATCGTCCAGTCGTTCATGGCCAACGCCGAACGCCGTGGCGCGCGGCCGACCTGGGACGACACGGTCTACGTCTGGTGGGAAGACGACAGCGGCGTGGTACTGCGCTCATGAGAACCTTCAATCAGCAATTCCTGCGCCTGGTGCCCAGCGGACGAAAACTGGTAATCGGCATTCCGTTCATCTGGCTGTTCCTGTTCTTCATGTTGCCGTTTTTCCTGGTGATGAAGATCAGTTTCTCGGAAGCCGCGTTGTCGATCCCGCCGTACTCGGAGATCTACACCTATGCCGAACAGAAATTCCAGCTGCTGCTGAACATCGGCAACTACACCATGCTCGGCGAAGACGAGCTGTATCTCTCGGCCTACCTCGGCTCACTGAAGGTCGCTGCACTCAGCACGTTGATGTGTCTGGTAATCGGTTTCCCGATGGCCTACGCGATCACCAAGACCGGCAAGGAAACGCAAAACGTCCTGCTGCTATTGATCATGATGCCGACCTGGACGGCGATCCTGATCCGCGTTTACGCGTGGATGGGCATTCTCAGCAACAACGGTTTGCTCAACGGATTTCTGATGTGGACCGGGCTCACCGATCACCCGATCGAGATCCTCAACACCAACACGGCGGTGTACATCGGCGTGGTCTACGCCTACCTGCCGTTCATGGTGTTGCCGCTGTACGCCAACCTTGTGAAGCACGACGGTAGCCTGCTGGAAGCCGCGTCGGATCTGGGTTCGAGCAACTTCAACAACTTCTGGAAAATCACCGTGCCGCTGGCCAAGAACGGCATTATTGCCGGTTGCATGCTGGTGTTCATTCCGGTGGTCGGTGAGTTTGTGATTCCGGAACTGCTGGGTGGCCCGGAGACGCTGATGATCGGTCGCGTGCTGTGGCAAGAGTTCTTCAATAACCGCGACTGGCCGGTGGCGTCTGCCCTGGCGGTGGTGATGCTGTTGATCCTGATTGTGCCGATTCTGCTGTTCAACCGCAGCCAGGCCAAAGAGATGGAGGCACGGGGATGAAACGCTTCGGTTTTGCAAAATTCATGCTGATCTTCGGCCTGGCGTTTATCTACCTGCCGATGCTGATCCTGGTGATCTACTCGTTCAACGCCTCGAAACTGGTGACGGTATGGGGCGGCTGGTCGGTGAAGTGGTACGTCGGCCTGCTCGACAACACGCAACTGATGGGCTCGGTGCTGCGCTCGCTGGAAATCGCCTGCTACACCGCGATTGCCGCTGTTGCCTTGGGCACGCTGGCGGCGTTTGTGCTGACTCGCGTGACTCGCTTCAAGGGCCGCACGCTGTTTGGTGGTCTGGTCACCGCGCCGTTGGTGATGCCTGAGGTGATCACCGGTCTGTCGCTGTTGCTGCTGTTCGTGGCAATGGCGCAGTTGATCGGCTGGCCGCAGGAGCGTGGCATCGTCACGATCTGGATCGCCCACACCACGTTTTGTGCAGCCTATGTGGCGGTGGTAGTCTCCGCCCGCCTGCGTGAACTGGACCTGTCGATCGAAGAAGCGGCGATGGATCTCGGGGCCAAACCGTTCAAGGTGTTTTTCCTGATCACCATTCCGATGATCGCGCCATCGCTGGCGGCGGGCGGGATGATGTCGTTCGCCTTGTCGCTGGATGACCTGGTGTTGGCGAGCTTCGTGTCCGGCCCGGGTTCCACCACGTTGCCGATGGAAGTGTTCTCGGCGGTGCGTCTGGGCGTGAAGCCTGAGATCAACGCCGTGGCCAGCCTGATTTTGCTGGCGGTGTCGCTGGTGACCTTCCTCGTCTGGTACTTCGGCCGCAAGGCAGAAGCCAACCGCAAACGTGCGATTCAGGACGCGATGGATCAGACCGCGAACGAGTCGTGGCAGCAACCGCCACGCTCCGCCACCGCATAACCCTGCAGGAACTGGAATCAGCCCCTCGGTCAGTCCCCTCTCCCTCTGGGAGAGGGTTAGGGTGAGGGGCTTTGCGTAATGTGAATAAAAAGAATGGAGTTGTACCGATGAAAATGTTTGGCAGGACTCTGCTGACACTGTCCTTAATGGGCGCAATGGTCATGGGCGCCCAAGCCAACGACAAGGTGCTGCGTGTTTACAACTGGTCCGATTACATCGCGCCGGACACCGTCAAGAAGTTCGAAGACGAGACCGGCATCCGTGTGACCTATGACGTCTTCGACAGCAACGAAACCCTTGAGGCGCGCTTGCTGGCGGGCAAATCCGGCTACGACATCGTCGTGCCATCCAACAGTTTCCTGGCCAAGCAGATCAAGGCTGGCGTCTATCAGCCGCTGGACAAATCGAAGCTGCCGAACTGGAAGAATCTCAACCCGGTGCTGCTGAAGAACGCCGCCGCCAGTGATCCGGACAACGCTCACGCGTTCCCGTACATGTGGGGCTCGATCGGCATCGGTTTCAACCCGGACAAGGTCAAGGAAGTGCTCGGCACCAACGCCCCGACCAATTCCTGGGACTTGTTGTTCAAGCCCGAGAACGCTGAAAAGCTGAAAGCCTGCGGTATCAGCTTCCTCGATTCGCCGACCGAAATGCTCCCGGCCGCCCTGCACTACCTGGGTTATCCGGTGAACGACAAGGACAAGGCGCACATCCTCGAAGCCGAAGCGCTGTTCATGAAAATCCGCCCATCCGTGGCGTACTTCCATTCCTCGAAGTACATCTCGGACCTGGCCAACGGCAACATTTGCGTGGCGGTGGGGTATTCCGGTGACGTGCTGCAGGCCAAGGCCCGCGCGGTGGAATCGGGCAACAAGGTGAAGATCGACTACAGCATTCCGAAGGAAGGCGCCGGCAGTTTCTACGACATGGTCGCGATCCCACGCGATGCAGCGAACGTCGACAACGCGTACCTGTTCATGGACTTCCTGATGCGTCCGGACATCATCGCCGAGATCACCAACAGCAACGGCTACAGCAACGCCAACTCGGCGGCCACGCCGCTGGTGGACGAAGCGATCCGCAACGACCCCGGTTCTTACCCGTCGCAAGCGGTGATGGCCACGCTGTATGCGGTGCCCGATCAGCCGATAGCGACCCAGCGCATCATGACTCGCGGCTGGACCCGGGTGAAGCTCGGCAAGTGATTCAGATGATCATTCCCACGCAGAGCATGGGAACGATCAGTGGAAAAATTTCCCGTTCACGCAGCGCCTTACCACCGCTGCACCCTGCAAATGAACGGCCTCACCTGGCTCCCTCGGCTCAGGTGAATTTCAGGCGCCCTCGGGCGCCTTTTTTTGTCACTCAGGTCAGCGGCCATTCCTGCACAATCCGGTAACGGCCCTTGTGCGATTCGAACAAGGCAAAGCGCTCGGCACGCAGCAAGAACTCAGGCGGCGTGGCGGACTCCGGCTCTGGCGCGCGATAGTCCCGGGCAAGCGTCAGGTGCGGGCGAAACTCGTGCGACGGCTCTTCAAAACCAAATGGCAGCATGGCCTGTTCCAGCGCATAGACCAGGCGCAGCAACGCCTGTGGTGCCTGCTCGGGCGCCAATGACAACACCCCGGCACGGTGCCAGACCTGCACGCGATCCAGCGAAATTTTCAACGCCTCCCCCGGCGTGCGTACCTTGCTGGCGGCCTCGCAGACCTCGCCAATCTGCGCCAACGGCACTGCGCCGAGAAACAGTAACGTCAGATGAAAGTTGTCCGCAGGCACTGACTTGCCGGCTCGCAGGCTCAACTCGCTGCGCCACTGAGCAATCGCCTTGCGCTGCGCCGGTGGGCAGTCGAGGGCAAAGAACAGCCGCTTTTCATCCGTCATGGCCTGGCTCCTTTAAGGTTCGTGATCGCCGATTCTACCCGTCCCTTTCTGACGACTCGCCACACAAGTCTATAGTGCAAGGATTGCCATCAACCGGAGGACGCCATGCGCGAGATCCTCAGTAAAGAACCGTGGTGGGCCAGACCACCGAGCCCCGGGCAGGATGAAGCCGAACTGGAATGGGGCTGGCTGGTGCATTACAGCGAAGGCGAACCGCGTTTTGAGTTCGTCCGCGAACGGCCAACGGACGAGCAGATACGCAACCGCAAGGGCTGCCGGATCACGCCCTCCTCCGAGTGACCCCGGTTACCCGTAGGAGCTGCGGCACGCTGCGATCTTTTGATCTTGATCTTTCATAACAAAATCAAAAGATCGCAGCCTCGTTTCACTCGACAGCTCCTACAAGGGAATCAAGGTTCAATGAGGTATTTGAACCCGGCGAAGATCATCCGCTGCCCATCGAACGGCATCGGGTTGACGTCCGGTTGCATGCGGGGGTCCTCCATCATTTTCGCCATGCCCGCATCGCGGGTGGCCTTGTCCGGCCAGATCAGCCAGCCCGACGCCACGGTTTCACCGTCCTTGAGTTTGACCGCCATCGGGAATGAGGTGACTTTGCCGTCGGGGACATCATCACCCCAGCATTCCGCCACACTCAGGACGCCGTACTCCTTGAAGATTTTTGCCGCGATTTCGGCGTGTTTTTTGTACTGTTCACGATTGGCAGTCGGAACCGGCGCTACAAAAATATCGATGTAAGCCATGTTCATTCTCCTTGTACGGTGGGTTCGATCTGCTGGGTAGTCGATTGCGGCGGCTGCCATTCGACACGATTCGCCCCCAGCCCGACCGACGGCTCTTCTCCCCCGCCCAGATTGCGCTCGACCTGCCCGGCCATGTGCAGCGTGCCGGCCATCACGCCGGTGGTCGGGTTTTGCACCAGTTTCAGCCAGGCCTTGTCGAAAGTGTTGCCCAGGCTGCTGCGGATCAGCGCTTCACTGTCGGGGCGGTCGTTGGCCTGGATAATGGCGCGGATGCCCATCACCCCCACGGAAATCATCGCCCCGGCCAGTTTGCCCGCCGCTGCGGCCACCGCACTGGCCGCGCCGCGCGGGGCCATTTCCGCTTCGATGCGTTGGCTCGCGCGTTTGGCCACGGGCGCCATGCCGGCATCGGTCGAGGCGATGCCTTTGGCGCCGCCGTCGGTGTGAATCTTGTCGATCAACGCGGCGTAGGCCGGCAGCGTGTTCAACGGCTCTGTGCTGATCACCTTGTACAGCGAGGCATCCCGCGCCGCTGGCGGGCCGAGGGCGATGGCCGGGACTTTCTGCAAGCGACCGTTGAGCTGGGCAACCGGCACGCCGTGACGCTGGGCGATGAGCGGCATTTGCTGGGCCATCAGTTGCGCATAGAACGCCGTGGCCTGACTGAGGATCGCGTCCGGATCGATTTCCACGGCGACCGGCGCGAGCACCTTTTCCTGATATTGATCAAGCAGATACGCCGCCAGCTTTTTGGCCGAAGCGTCCTGCTCACCGCCGGCACTGATCGTGTACCAACTGACCTTCATCGACAGCCATTCCTGGGTCCAGTAGCTGCTGAACCACGGGATGAAATTTTCTTCAGTTTGCTGATAGACGCGAGTGCGCCAATGTTCCATCGAACCACGGGCGAACAGCTTGACCTGCTCGGTGGATTGTTGCGAAGCGCTGACGATCTCGCGGTCGATCCGCTGCCAGGTCGCGGGCGACACCACCACGGCAGGCGCCGTTACCGGGGCCCGCGCCGTAGAGGCACAGCCGGCCAACAGACACAGTGCGGCGACGACCAGCGCGCGCAGGTTCACGGTGGGATGTCCTTGAAACGGGAGAGACAGATTTGAGTATAGGTGGGTCAGTCAGAGGTGATGTTGGATGTACCGGCCTCATCGCTGGCAAGCCAGCGATGAGGCCAGCCAAACCACCACAAATCCCGACCATCAATACCGTCGATATTCACCATCGCGACGATTGCCTTCCGCCCACCGGCCGGCGAAGGCACGATTGCGTCATCCGAACCACAACGAGGAGTACACATCATGATTCACACCATCGCACTCTCCGTGAGTTTTCCGGTGTTCGGCAGCAACTACTACGAACAACACGTCGTAAACCGCAAGGCGCAGACATTGGTGTTCAACGAAGAATTCGAAGATCTGCTGATGCCCGCCGCCACTAACCATTTCAGCAATGAAGTGGTCGGCATCAACGATCAGTTCCGTTTTCTGAGCGACATTCTCGCCACTCATTTGCTGGACATCGAGGCCTCAGTGCCTGCGAGATCCCGCGTCCAGGCGAGCGCTCATTTTTCTTGAGAACCGAGGGCGTTCCTTTGCGGGAACGCCCTCTCTTGTTCAATCAGTCGTCATCCCGATCGCGGTGATAGCGACGGCCATCGCGGCGGTCATCGCGGTCATCCCAACGGTTATCCCGACGATCATGGTCGTAATTGCGCCCATGGTCGCGGTCGTAATGCCGGCCGTGGCGGTGATCATCATCAAAGTCCGCAATACAGCCACTCAGCAGTACGGCGGCAGTCACGGTCAACAGCATCGTTGTAGCGCGCTTCATTCAATACTTCCCTAAAACCAAGGTTTTGACGACGGAATCGGCCAGCGCTGCCCTCGCCTCCGGGACTCGGTGCGCGCTGCCGCAAATACGACCGGGCAAATCGGCTTTGATTCAGTGCCCGCCCACGACCGTTTATCGCCTCGTCCTGATCGGCCAAACGGCGGCGTAATGCCACCTATACTGCTCCCAACCCATCACCACGCAATGGAACTGCGCCCTCAATAACAAAAAGTAGAGGTGCACCATGGTTTGGCAGCAGATTTACGACCCGTTCGGCAACCCGATGATCTCCACGCTCATGGCCGCTGTGCCGGTGGTCGTGATGCTGGCGGCGCTGGCGTTCTTCCACGTCAAGGCGCATCTGGCCGCCCTGTTGGCGCTGGCTTCGGCCTTGTTGATCTCGATCTTCGCCTTCGGCATGCCGGCGAGCATGGCCGGTTCGGCGGCGTTGTTCGGCGCGGCCAACGGTCTGCTGCCGATTGGCTGGATCGTCCTCAACATCATCTTTCTGCATCGCCTGACCACCGAGAACGGCTCCTTCAAAGTGCTGCAGGATTCACTGGCGCGGATTACCGATGACCGACGCTTGCAGTTGCTGCTGATCGCCTTCTGCTTCGGTGCGTTTTTCGAAGGGGCGGCCGGTTTCGGTACACCGGTGGCAGTGACCGGGGCCATTCTGATTGGTTTGGGCTTCTCACCGCTGGCGGCCTCCGGTCTGGCACTGATTGCCAACACCGCGCCGGTGGCTTTCGGCGCCCTCGGCACGCCGATCATCACCCTGGCCAAAGTCACCGGGCTGGATGAGATGGAGCTGTCGATGATGGTCGGTCGGCAGTTGCCGTTCTTCTCGGTGCTGGTGCCGTTCTGGCTGATCTGGGCCTTTGCCGGCTGGCGCAAGATGCTCGAGATCTGGCCGGCGATTCTGGTGGCCGGTGTCAGTTTCGCCGTGCCGCAATTCCTGGTGTCGAACTACCACGGGCCGATGCTGGTGGATGTGATTGCTGCGCTGATTTCCATGGCCAGTCTGACGCTGTTTTTGAAGGTCTGGAAACCGGCGACGATCCATACCTCGGCGGCGCTGTCCGGGCGGGTCGACAATTCCAAAGTCGACGAAGAGAAAGTCACCGCCAGCGCAGCGTTCAGCGATCAGGCGCGCCCGGCGGTGATGCGCGCGTGGATGCCGTGGATCATCCTCACCGTGTTCGTGTTCGCCTGGGGCACTCAGGGCTTCAAGAATATGTTCGACACCCGCCCTGCGATCGATCCGGTCACGCAATCGGCCAAGCTTGATCCGCAGGGCAAACCGCTGCGCGAGGCCAACCCGATTTTCGCTCCGGCCATCACCTTCACCAATCTGCACCTGCAAATCGAAAAAGTCCCGCCGGTAGTGGCGGCACCGAAAGCTGAAGAAGCCGTCTACAAGTTCACCTGGCTCACCTCCACCGGCAGCGGCATCCTGCTGGCGGCGATTGTCGGCGGCTTGCTGATGGGCTATTCAATCCCGCAACTGATCAAGCAATACCTGCGCACGCTGTGGGTGGTGCGGTTTTCGCTGATCACCATTGCGGCGATGCTGGCGCTGGGGTTCCTCACGCGCTACTCGGGGCTGGACGCAACCATGGGCCTGGCGTTTGCGGCGACGGGGATTTTCTACCCGATGTTCGGCACCTTGCTCGGCTGGCTTGGCGTGGCGCTGACGGGCTCGGATACCGCGTCGAACGTGCTGTTTGGCGGCTTGCAGCGGGTGACGGCGGAACAGCTCGGGATCAGCCCGGTGCTGATGGCCGCCGCCAATAGCTCCGGTGGGGTGATGGGCAAAATGGTCGATGCGCAGTCGATTGTGGTCGCCTCCACCGCCACCCGATGGTACGGGCATGAGGGCGAGATTCTGCGCTATGTGTTCTTCCATTCGATTGTGCTGGCGATTCTGGTGGGCGGGTTGGTGACGCTGCAGGCGTATGTCGCACCGTTCACCTACATGGTCGTCGGCGGGCATTAGTTGCACATAACAAAATTTTCAATGTGGGAGCGAGCCTGCTCGCGAAGAT
>NZ_JACSZV010000041.1 GCF_014472415.1 Pseudomonas sp. N40(2020) | reverse complement strand
ATGGTGCAAGAGGCGGTCACGATCTACAACCAGGAGCGGCCGCACCTGTCTTTAAAATACAAAACGCCCGATGCGGTGCATCGAGCGTTAGGGTGAAATAGGTGTAAACCTATTTCAGGACTAGACATGCTATTTACTTTGAGGCTTCAACTACGCCGCTCTGGCGCGACTTCAGGTTTTTCTCGGCCTTGTACTGTTGAGCCACCGCTGGAACGGCGGCGCTCTTGCCGGTCTCGACCCAACTGCGGATACGGCTGGCATCGGCAAAGTGCGTGTATTTACCGAATGCATCAAGAATCACCAGGGCAACCTGACGGTTGCCCATGCTCGTTACCAGCACCAGGCAATGCCCGGCCTGATTGGTGAAGCCGGTCTTGGTGATCTTGATGTCCCAATTGTCCTTGTTCACCAGATGGTCGGTGTTACGGAAACCCAATGTGTAGTTGGGTTTGCGAAACGCCACGGTTTTTTCCTTGGTAGTGCTCAGTTGGGTGAGCAGCGGTTGTTTGTGCGCGGCTACCAGCAACTTGCTCAAGTCGCGGGCAGTGGACACGTTGCGCGGTGACAGGCCGGTGGGCTCGACAAAATGAGTGCTGGTCATGCCCAGCGCTTTCGCCTTGGCATTCATTGCTGCGATAAACGCTGCGTAGCCACCTGGATAGTGATGCGCGAGGCTGGCGGCCGCGCGGTTTTCCGAGGACATCAGTGCGATCAGCAGCATCTCGCGACGCGGCAGTTCACTCTTCAGTTTGACTCGGGAGAACACGCCCTTCATTTCCGGCGTTTGACTGATATCGACATCGATCCATTCGTCCATGTTCTGTCGCGCTTCAACCACGACCAGGCCAGTCATCAGCTTACTGACGGAAGCGATCGGCACGATCACGTCAGGGTTACTGGAGTAGATGACTTTATTGGTCTGCATATCCATTAGCAGGGCGCTGCCGGAGGCGATCTTCAGTTGCGAAGCGTCACGAGGGGCAGCGGTGGTTTCCGCAGCGTTGATCGTTGGCGTGATGAATGTGCCTGTAAATGCAAAAAACAGGCTCAGTATCGAAAGACGAATTTTCACGCGGGCGAACTCATAAAGGTTGGATATTCCGTTAGTTTGTAACGGGTTATTTCTTCAAAGCGTCGCATTCTAGAAGTATGGCTGAAGATCTGTCGATGGTTGTTTGAACGAGCTGAAAATCTCGTGAAAAGGCCTGTAAAAAGAGGGGTTTCCGGCGAACGGTTAGTGTTTTTTCTCAGGCATGAAAAACCCCGCGCAAGGCGGGGTCCTTGTACTGCCGTAAATACCGATCAGACGTGCAGGGTTTCTGCTGCGTAAAGGGTGTTTTCCAGCAGGCAGGCACGGGTCATCGGGCCGACGCCGCCCGGTACCGGAGTGATCCAGCCGGCGCGGGGCAGGGCGGTTTCGTACACGACGTCACCGACCAGTTTGCCGTCTTCCTGACGGTTGATGCCGACGTCGATCACGATCGCGCCTTCCTTGATCCACTCGCCCTTGACCAGGCCGGGCTTGCCGGCGGCCACGACCACCAGGTCGGCGCGACCGACATGGCCAGCCAGACCCTTGGTGAAGCGGTGGGTCACAGTCACGGTGCAGCCGGCCAGCAACAGCTCCATCGCCATTGGGCGACCGACGATGTTGGACGCGCCGACGACCACTGCATCCATGCCATAAAGATCAGCGCCCGTGCTTTCCAGCAAGGTCATGATGCCTTTTGGAGTGCACGGACGCAGCAGTGGAATCCGCTGGGCCAGACGGCCGACGTTATAAGGATGGAAACCGTCAACGTCTTTGTCCGGGCGGATGCGTTCCAGCAGCTTGGAGGCGTCCAGGTGCTCGGGCAATGGCAGTTGAAGCAGGATGCCGTCGATTGCCGGATCGTCATTGAGACGATCGATCAGATCGGTCAGCGCCTGCTGAGTGGTTTCAGAGGGCAGGTCGTAGGCTTGAGAGAGGAAGCCGACCTCTTCACAGTCTTTACGCTTGTGCGAGACATAAACCTGAGAGGCAGGATCGCTGCCGACCAGGATCACCGCGAGGCCGGGAGTGCGCAGGCCTTGCTGGCGACGCTCGGCAACTCGTTGGGCGATCTGCTGGCGCAGGCTGGCGGCGATCGATTTGCCGTCGATTAGTTGTGCAGTCATTGCGCGTGATTAACCATCGAGAGGGGAAAAAATGAGAACGCATTCTCGCATGTCGTGCGGTGAGGGCAAAGGCGCTTGGTCAGCAAATTCCCCTAACTCCTTTAATTAAATGAATTTTTTTCAAAAAGGATTTGACGACCTTGGGAGCGCTCTATACTATTCGTCGCACTTGTCGGGCACAGCCTAGCACTGGTTAAGAAGGTGAAGCGGAATCAAGGTTCTGCGACGCTGGAAAGCACTTAGTTTGTAGTCCTTTAAGAGTACAGATTAATAAGGCGCCCGTAGCTCAGCTGGATAGAGCATCCGCCTTCTAAGCGGATGGTCGCAGGTTCGAGTCCTGCCGGGTGCGCCATTAGGCAGCTTTGGCACAAGTAGCGCGATATGGTGGGCGTAGCTCAGTTGGTAGAGCACGGGATTGTGACTCCCGTTGTCGTGGGTTCGATCCCCATCGTCCACCCCATATTTCGAAAGGCGCCAGATTTAACGGTCTGGCGCCTTTGCTTTAAAAGCTTCATCCGCGGATGTGGTGGAATTGGTAGACACACTGGATTTAGGTTCCAGCGCCGCGAGGCGTAAGAGTTCGAGTCTCTTCATCCGCACCAATTAAAGCTTCATTCATGTCTTCGGGCTGGTGAGGTTCAACAAAGAAGTTGTTTGGCTTTTTTGTTACGCAATATGGTGGGCGTAGCTCAGTTGGTAGAGCACGGGATTGTGACTCCCGTTGTCGTGGGTTCGATCCCCATCGTCCACCCCATATTTCGAAAGGCGCCAGATTTAACAGTCTGGCGCCTTTTTTGTTTTACGGATTCGAATTTTCGGCGACCGCCGGCTCGGGTCGCAGGAAGGGTGATGCAGCGGCGCTTCTATATATAGAAGAGGTCGGCGCAGAGCCTTGGCGAGATTAGCTGTATTTGCGAACAGGGCGGGTCATAACCGTTTGTCCCCGCCTTCAAATTGCCTGCTGTTTTTTTACCCGTTTTCAGTAGGGTGACTTCTTGAGTTTGACCCACTAGAATGCATGCCCTTGATTCTGGGGTCGGAAACGGCCGGCTAACGTCTGTGCAACGAGGAATATCCATGCAAGTTTCTGTTGAAAATACTACTGCTCTCGAGCGCCGCATGAGCGTCACCGTGCCGGCAGAGCGCATCGAGACTCAGGTCAACAAGCGTCTGCAGCAGACTGCCCAAAAGGCCAAGATTGCTGGCTTCCGTCCAGGCAAAGTGCCAATGAGCGAAATCAAGCGCCGTTTCGGTGCTGATGCTCGTCAGGAAGCTGTTGGTGATGTCATCCAGTCCTCCTTCTACGAAGCTGTGGTTGAGCAGAAGCTGAACCCGGCGGGTTCGCCTTCGATCGAGCCTAAGTCGCTGGAAGCTGGCAAGGATCTGGAATACGTTGCCGTATTCGAAGTGTTCCCTGAGTTCACCGTTGCCGGCTTCGACGGCATCACCGTTGAGCGCCTGAGCGCTGAAGTGGCTGACGCTGACCTGGACAAAATGCTGGACATCCTGCGCAAGCAGAACACCCGTTTCGAAGTGGCCGATCGCGCTGCCCAGAACGAAGACCAGCTGAACATCGATTTCGTTGGCAAGGTTGACGGCGAAGTGTTCGCTGGCGGTTCCGCCAAGGGTACTCAGCTGGTCCTGGGTTCCGGCCGCATGATCCCAGGCTTCGAAGAAGGCCTGGTTGGCGCTAAAGCTGGCGAAGAGCGCGTTCTGAACCTGACCTTCCCTGAGGACTATCAGAACCTGGACCTGGCTGGCAAAACCGCCGAGTTCACCGTGACTGTAAACACCGTTTCCGAGCCAAAACTGCCAGAGCTGAACGAAGAGTTCTTCGCTCAATTCGGCATCAAGGAAAGCGGCATCGACGGTTTCCGCACCGAAGTTCGCAAGAACATGGAGCGTGAACTGCGTCAGGCGATCAAATCCAAGGTCAAGAATCAGGTAATGGACGGTCTGCTGGCCACCAACCCGATCGAAGTGCCTAAGGCTCTGCTGTCCAACGAAGTTGATCGTCTGCGCGTGCAGGCTGTTCAGCAGTTCGGTGGCAATATCAAGCCTGACCAACTGCCGGCCGAGCTGTTCGAAGAGCAAGCCAAGCGCCGCGTAGTGCTGGGTCTGATCGTGGCTGAAGTGGTCAAGCAGTTCGACCTCAAGCCGGACGAAGCCCGCGTTCGTGAAATGATTCAGGAAATGGCTTCCGCTTACCAAGAGCCTGAGCAGGTTGTGTCCTGGTACTACAAGAACGACCAGCAACTGAACGAAGTTCGTTCGGTTGTGCTGGAAGAACAAGTTGTGGATACTGTTCTGCAGAAAGCTAGCGTGACCGACAAATCGGTCTCTTACGAAGAAGCGGTCAAGCCGGTAGAAGCTCCACAAGCCGACTGATTGTTTTTGCGTTAAGAAGTGCTCACATAAGCCAGCTCTCGAGCTGGCTTATGCGTATTCAAGACATAACTATTTGGGAGTGACTGCAGAGCATGTTCCGTAATTCGTATATTCAGCAGAACTCTGATATCCAGGCCGCAGGCGGCCTGGTTCCGATGGTTGTCGAGCAATCTGCTCGTGGCGAACGCGCCTATGACATCTACTCGCGCCTGCTCAAGGAGCGAGTGATCTTTCTGGTTGGTCCGGTAGAGGACTACATGGCCAACCTGATCTGCGCGCAACTGCTGTTCCTTGAAGCGGAAAACCCGGACAAGGACATCCATCTCTATATCAACTCCCCGGGCGGTTCGGTGACAGCGGGTATGTCGATCTACGACACCATGCAGTTCATCAAACCCAACGTATCGACCACTTGCATCGGCCAGGCCTGCAGCATGGGCGCATTTCTGTTGACAGCAGGTGCTCCAGGCAAGCGTTTCTGCCTGCCGAACTCGCGTGTGATGATTCACCAGCCACTGGGCGGGTTCCAGGGCCAGGCGTCGGATATCGAAATCCATGCCAAGGAAATCCTCTTCATTCGCGAGCGCCTGAATACGCTGATGGCCAAGCACAGCGGTCGCACTCTGGAAGAAATCGAGCGCGATACCAACCGCGATAACTTCATGAGTGCAGAAGCTGCGAAGGAATATGGCTTGATCGACGAAGTCATCAACCAGCGCCCAGCTTAAAATAAGCAGCTCAAAATAGGCTTGGTCGGCGCGTCTGATCAGCGGCGGGCTTGAAAAAGCCCGCAATAGCCTTCATCTTGTGTTGCAAGCCTATCGGATTTGGATCGAACGAATGACTGACACCCGCAACGGCGAGGACAACGGCAAGCTGCTCTATTGCTCCTTCTGTGGCAAAAGCCAGCATGAAGTGCGCAAATTGATTGCCGGCCCCTCGGTCTTTATCTGCGACGAGTGCGTCGACCTGTGCAATGACATCATCCGCGAGGAGGTGCAGGAAGCCCAGGCCGAAAGCAGCGCGCATAAATTGCCTTCGCCTAAAGAAATCAGCGGCATCCTTGACCAGTATGTAATTGGTCAGGAGCGTGCGAAAAAGGTTTTGGCCGTAGCGGTTTACAACCACTACAAGCGCCTGAACCAGCGTGATAAAAAGGCTGACGACGTCGAACTCGGCAAGAGCAACATCCTGCTGATCGGCCCGACAGGCTCCGGTAAAACCCTGCTGGCCGAAACACTGGCCCGCTTGCTGAACGTTCCGTTCACCATCGCCGACGCAACCACCCTCACCGAGGCCGGTTACGTGGGTGAAGATGTCGAGAACATCATTCAGAAACTGCTGCAGAAGTGCGATTACGACGTAGAGAAAGCCCAGATGGGTATTGTCTACATCGACGAAATCGACAAGATTTCCCGCAAGTCCGACAACCCGTCGATCACCCGCGATGTATCCGGTGAAGGCGTGCAGCAGGCCTTGCTCAAGTTGATCGAAGGCACGGTCGCTTCCGTACCGCCGCAAGGTGGCCGTAAGCATCCGCAGCAGGAATTCCTGCAGGTCGACACCCGTAACATCCTGTTCATCTGCGGTGGTGCGTTCTCGGGTCTCGAGAAGGTCATCCAGAACCGTTCCACCAAGGGTGGCATCGGTTTCAACGCAGAAGTACGTAGCAAGGAAGAGGGCAAGAAAGTCGGTGAATCCCTGCGTGAAGTCGAGCCTGACGATCTGGTCAAGTTCGGTCTGATCCCGGAGTTCGTCGGTCGTCTGCCGGTCCTCGCGACGCTGGACGAGCTGGATGAGGCTGCGCTGATGCAGATTCTCACCGAGCCGAAAAATGCTCTGACCAAACAGTATGCGAAGCTGTTCGAGATGGAAGGCGTGGATCTGGAATTCCGTTCCGACGCGCTGAAATCGGTCGCCAAACGTGCCCTGGAACGTAAAACCGGTGCCCGTGGTCTGCGCTCGATTCTCGAAGGTGTACTGCTCGACACGATGTATGAAATCCCCTCGCAGTCCGAGGTGAGCAAAGTCGTGATCGATGAAAGCGTGATCGAAGGCAAGTCCAAGCCACTGTATATCTACGAGAACAGTGAGCCGACAGCCAAGGCAGCGCCGGACGCTTAAGCGTCCACTCTGCCGGAATAAAGAAGGGGCCTTCGGGCCTCTTTTTTTTTATGTCGTTTTTTACATCTGCTTTGCGCTTGTTTTTTTTCAAGGCAGCCCCCATCTTGGTTTCAAGCTTAACTCCATCTGATTACGGCCATATGGCCGCCGTAGAGGCGAAATCATGAAGACAACCATCGAATTGCCTCTCCTGCCATTGCGTGATGTCGTGGTTTATCCGCACATGGTTATCCCGCTGTTCGTGGGGCGCGAGAAATCCATCGAAGCCCTCGAGGCAGCGATGACGGGCGACAAGCAGATCCTGCTGTTGGCCCAGAGAAACCCGGCTGATGATGATCCCGGTGAAGACGCTCTCTATCGCGTAGGTACCATCGCCACTGTTCTACAGCTGCTCAAGCTGCCTGACGGCACCGTCAAGGTGTTGGTCGAGGGTGAGCAGCGCGGTACCGTTGAGCGCTTCAGCGAAGTCGACGGCCACTGCCGCGCCGAAGTGTCGCTGATCGAAGAAGTCGACGCTGCCGAGCGCGAATCCGAAGTGTTCGTGCGCACGCTGCTGTCGCAATTCGAACAATATGTGCAGTTGGGCAAGAAAGTCCCGGCTGAAGTCCTGTCGTCGCTCAACAGCATCGATGAGCCGGGTCGCCTGGTCGATACCATGGCCGCACACATGGCGCTAAAGATCGAGCAGAAGCAGGAAATCCTCGAAATTATCGATTTGTCGGCCCGGGTCGAGCACGTTTTGGCGTTGCTCGACGCCGAAATTGATCTGCTGCAAGTCGAAAAGCGTATTCGTGGTCGCGTCAAAAAGCAGATGGAGCGCAGTCAGCGCGAGTACTACCTGAACGAGCAGATGAAGGCCATTCAGAAAGAGCTCGGCGACAGCGACGAAGGCCACAATGAAATCGAAGATCTGAAAAAGCGTATCGACGCTGCCGGTCTGCCGAAAGATGCGCTGGCCAAGGCCACTGCCGAGTTGAACAAGCTCAAGCAAATGTCGCCGATGTCCGCCGAGGCCACCGTGGTGCGCTCGTACATCGACTGGCTGGTGCAGGTGCCGTGGAAGGCCCAGAGCAAGGTGCGTCTGGATCTGGCGCGCGCAGAAGACATTCTCGATGCCGATCACTACGGTCTCGAAGAGGTCAAGGAGCGCATCCTTGAATACCTCGCCGTGCAAAAACGCGTGAAGAAAATCCGTGGCCCGGTGTTGTGCCTGGTCGGTCCTCCAGGTGTGGGTAAAACCTCGCTGGCGGAGTCGATTGCCCACGCCACTAACCGCAAATTCGTGCGCATGGCCCTTGGTGGTGTGCGTGATGAAGCGGAAATTCGCGGTCATCGCCGGACTTACATCGGTTCGATGCCGGGAAGATTGATTCAAAAGATGACAAAAGTGGGTGTACGCAACCCGCTGTTCCTGCTCGATGAAATCGACAAAATGGGCAGCGATATGCGTGGCGATCCGGCGTCGGCATTGCTGGAAGTGCTCGATCCCGAGCAGAACCACAACTTCAACGACCACTATCTGGAAGTCGATTACGACCTGTCGGATGTGATGTTCCTGTGCACTTCGAACTCGATGAATATCCCGCCGGCGCTGCTCGACCGGATGGAAGTGATCCGTCTGCCGGGCTACACCGAAGACGAGAAGATCAACATCGCGGTCAAATACCTGTCGCCAAAACAGATCGCAGCCAATGGTCTGAAGAAAGGCGAGCTGGAATTCGACGCGGAAGCGATCCGCGACATCATTCGTTACTACACCCGCGAAGCCGGTGTGCGTGGCCTCGAGCGTCAGATTGCCAAGGTCTGCCGTAAGGCAGTGAAAGAGCATGCGCTGGAAAAACGCTTCTCGGTGAAAGTGACAGCTGAATTGCTGGAGCACTTCCTCGGCGTGCGGAAGTTTCGCTACGGCCTGGCTGAGCAACAGGATCAGATCGGTCAGGTCACCGGCCTTGCCTGGACTCAGGTTGGCGGCGAATTGCTGACCATTGAAGCGGCAGTTGTTCCGGGTAAAGGTCAGTTGATCAAGACTGGCTCGCTGGGCGATGTCATGGTCGAATCGATTACTGCTGCTCTGACCGTGGTGCGCAGCCGCGCGAAGAGTTTGGGCATTCCTCTGGACTTCCACGAGAAGCGCGACACGCATATCCACATGCCGGAAGGGGCTACCCCGAAAGACGGTCCTAGCGCCGGTGTAGGCATGTGCACGGCATTGGTGTCGGCTTTGACCGGGATTCCGGTGCGCGCCGATGTCGCCATGACTGGCGAAATCACCCTGCGTGGTCAGGTGCTGGCCATTGGCGGTCTGAAGGAAAAACTGTTGGCGGCACACCGCGGCGGAATCAAGATTGTGATTATTCCGGAAGAGAACGTGCGCGATCTGAAGGAGATTCCTGACAATATCAAGCAGGATCTGCAGATTAAACCGGTTAAATGGATTGACGAGGTCCTGCAAATTGCGCTGCAATACGCGCCGGAGCCCTTGCCGGATGTGGCTCCGGAGATAGTTGCCAAGGACGAAAAACGTGAGTCTGACTCTAAGGAAAGAATTAGCACGCATTAATACGTTTTTGACTGGGTGGCTTCCTTGACAGCTTTTTAGAGCCCTTGTTATAAAGCGGCTCTTAAGTGTCTGTAGGCCATTCAGCACTCGTTTTTGCTTTCACCAAAAAACTTAGAATCATCTCAAAATAGATATAAGGGGACTTAGAGTGAACAAGTCGGAACTGATTGATGCTATCGCTGCATCCGCTGATATCCCGAAAGCTGCTGCTGGCCGTGCGCTGGACGCTGTAATCGAATCCGTCACTGGCGCTCTCAAGGCTGGCGACTCCGTTGTTCTGGTTGGTTTCGGTACTTTCTCCGTGACTGATCGTCCGGCTCGTACCGGTCGTAACCCTCAGACCGGCAAGACTCTGGAAATCCCGGCTGCCAAAAAGCCAGGTTTCAAAGCCGGTAAAGCACTGAAAGAAGCGGTTAACTAAGTTTCAGTTTTTACCCATCCGGGTCGGGGTAATGCCTGACTTGGCAGCGGAGCGGTAGAGCAGGTGGCTTGAATAGACATCTGTAACGCCGGGATCGAGGGTTCGAGCCCTGTCCGCTCCGCCAGTTACGAGAAGGCGCATCCTCGGATGCGCCTTTCTTCTATCCGGATTCTACCCACGCTCCACGGTTGCCTAATTTTGAAGTTCAACCGTTTCTGGGGGACGCATGCTGCAGAATATCAGGGACAATTCACAAGGCTGGATTGCCAAGACCATTATCGGGATCATCGTTGTATTGATGGCGTTCACGGGTATCGAGGCCATTTTCCAGGCTACGACCAACAGCCAGAATGCGGCCACGGTCAACGGTGAAGACATCAGTCAGAACGAGCTCAGCCAGGCCGTTGATATGCAACGACGTCAGCTGATGCAACAGCTGGGCAAGGATTTCGACGCTTCGTTGCTCGATGAAAAAATGCTCCGCGAATCTGCCCTCAAGGGTCTGATCGATCGCAAGTTGTTGCTGCAAGGTGCCGAACAAGCGAAATTCGCTTTCTCCGAAGGTGCGCTGGATCAAGTGATCCTGCAGACGCCTGAATTCCAGGTTGATGGCAAGTTCAGCTCCGAGCGTTTCGACCAGGTCATCCGACAACTGGGTTACAGCCGTATGCAATTCCGCCAGATGCTGGCTCAGGAAATGCTGATCGGCCAAGTCCGTGCCGGTGTGGCGGGCAGCGGTTTCGTCACCGACGCCGAAGTGCTGGCATTCGCCCGTCTGGAAAAGCAGACCCGCGATTTCGCGACCCTTAACGTCAAGGCTGATCCGGCCGCGGTCAAGCTGACCGACGATGAGGTCAAGGCTTACTACGACGAGCACGCCAAAGAATTCATGACCCCGGATCAAGTGGTCATCGATTACATCGAGCTGAAGAAGGCTTCGTTCTTTGATCAGGTCGCCGTCAAGGACGAAGACCTGCAAGCGGCGTATCAGAAAGAGATCGCCAACCTGTCGGAGCAGCGTCGCGCGGCGCACATTCTGATCGAAGTGAACGACAAGACCACCGACGCTCAGGCCAAGGCGAAGATCGAAGAAGTCCAGGCGCGTTTGGCCAAGGGCGAGAAATTCGAAGCGCTGGCCAAAGAGTTCTCGCAGGATCCGGGTTCGGCCAACACTGGCGGTGACCTTGGTTATGCAGGTCCTGGCGTCTACGATCCGGCCTTCGAAAAAGCCCTGTACTCGTTGGCTAAAGATCAGGTTTCCGAGCCGGTTCGCACCGATTTCGGTTACCACTTGATCAAACTGCTGGGTGTTGAAGCACCTGAAGTACCGACCCTGGCCAGCCTGAAAGACAAGCTGACCCGCGAGCTGAAAGCCGCGCAGGTCGAGCAGCGTTTCGTCGAGGCGACCAAGCAACTGGAAGACTCTGCGTTCGAGGCGTCCGACCTGGCACAGCCAGCGGCGGATCTGAAACTGACAGTGCACACTTCCAAGCCGTTTGGCCGTGAAGGTGGCGAAGGTGTTGCGGCCAACCGTGCCGTGGTTAC
The DNA here is from genome assembly GCF_014472415.1 of Pseudomonas sp. N40(2020). Classification (GTDB taxonomy): domain Bacteria; phylum Pseudomonadota; class Gammaproteobacteria; order Pseudomonadales; family Pseudomonadaceae; genus Aquipseudomonas. The sequence continues at coordinate 50,547 of NZ_JACSZV010000041.1, read as the reverse complement.
TGCTGCGTTCAGCACTGAAGTGATCGATGAGGGCGCCAACAGCACCGCCATCGAGCTGGATCCGGAAACGGTGATCGTCCTGCGCGCCAAGGAACACTTGAAGCCTGCGCAATTGCCTCTGGAAAGTGTGAGTGCGGCTATCCGCACCCAACTGACCAAAGAGCACGCGAGCGCTGCTGCCAAGACCAAGGCCGATAAGCTGATCGCTGATCTGCGCGATGGCAAGGCTCCATTGGACAAGGCGGTTGACGGTCAGAACTGGAAAACCACCGAAGCGGCCACCCGTGGTCAGGAAGGTGTTGATCCTGCGGTACTGCAAGCGTTGTTCCGCATGCCGAAGCCGGCTGCCAAGGACAAGCCAACGTTCAGCAGCGTTACTCTGCCCGATGGCAGCCTGATGATCGTGCGTCTGAACGGCGTCAACGAAGCGGCTGCGCCGACTGATGAAGAGAAGGCGCAGTACCGTCGCTTCCTCGCGTCGCGTGAAGGTCAGCAGGACTTTGCGGCGTATCGCAAGCAGTTGGAAGCTCAGGCAGAGATCAAGCGTTTTTGATGTTTGATTGAGTTGCGAAACAAGAGCCCCGGCCGATCAGCCGGGGCTTTTTTGTGGGAGCTTACTTGCCAGCGATGGCGGCCTGTCTGCCGACCAATCTCTATCAGAAGCACTTGATCCACAGCGGGAAGGCGCCAGTCGTTACAGCGTCGCCCATCAATCGGTACTATCCCGCGCGCGGAAATCCATGTGCTTTCGCATTGATGGCCGCATATAAGGTCGAAACCAGCAACGCCGCGACGATCCACGGAAAGTGCTCAACGCCCACGCTGCCCAACATCAGACCTCCTGCCAACCCACCCCCTGCAATGCCGACATTCCACAAAGTAACCAACATCGACTGCGCGGTATCGGCGGCGTTTTTTGCAGTTTTCGCCGAGGCTGTTTGCAGCAACGATGGCATGGCACCAAATGCCAATCCCCACACGGCGGTGGCGAGGTAGACCACGCTCGGCAATTCGCGCCACAGGCCGAGTGCAATGGCCGAGAGCATGAACAGCAGTGCGCTGATCAGCACCAGTTCGCGCAGCCAGCGATCAATCAGGCTGCCGACGATCCACAGGCTCAGCACCGAGGCCACGCCGAATACCAGCAGTACTTGATCGATACGGCCGCCAAGCCCCGAGGGTTGCAGGAAAGGCGCGATATAGGTGTACAGAAGGTTGTGCGCAACCACGTAGGACAGGGTGACGAACAACACCGATCTTACGCCTGGCAGGGTAAATACCTGACGCAGCGGCAGGCGATTGCTGGTGCGTTCTCCCGGGAAATCCGGCACCTGCAAGCGTACCCAGATAACCAGCAGCACGGTCAAAGCGGTCATGATGGCGAAGCTCAGGCGCCAGCCGATCAGGGTGCCAAGCAAGGTACCAGCCGGAATCCCCAGCGATAGCGCAATCGGTGCGCCAAGCATGGCCACGGTGATGGCACGACCTTGCAGGTGCGGCGCAACCATCCGGCTCGCGTAGCCCGCCAGTAGCGCCCAGAGCAGGCCGGCGAACACGCCGGCAATGAAGCGTGCAATCAGCGTCAGCCAGTACCACTCCGACACGGCGGTAATGCTGTTGGCGATGGCGAAGCCGCCGATGGCGGATAACAACAGCGGTCGTCGACGCCAGCCGCGAGTGGCGATCGTGAGCGGAATGGCTGCCACGATCGAGCCAATGGCATAGAGCGTGACCAGTTGCCCGATCAGTGCCTGGGAGACATTCAGGCCGCTGCTCATCTGCGGCAGCAGACCGGCCGGCAGGGCTTCGGTCATCACCGTGATGAAACCGGCAGTCGCCAGTGCCAGCAGGGCGGCGAGGGGGAAAGGGTCACGGGTGTCGATCGGGTTTTCCAGTGAGTTGCAGGTGAGTTGTGCGTCGTTCATGAGCCAGCGTCCATGTGCAGGGGGTGAAGAGAGCACAGGGTAGGGCGCTGCGCATTGGCGAAAAACAGGTTATGGTTCCGAACATATCGGACACGGATGTCGTCAATGGAGGCGTGGTATGGATAGCCTGGGCAGTATTTCGGTGTTCGTTCAGGTCGCCGAGACCCGCAGTTTCACCGAGGCTGGCCGGCTGCAAGGGGTGTCATCCTCGGCGGTGGGTAAAAGCATTGCGCGGATGGAGGCGAGGCTCGGCGTGCGGTTGTTTCATCGCACCACTCGCAGCATCACGCTGACCAGCGAAGGCGCGCTGTTTCTTGAGCGTTGCCGCAGAATCCTCGCGGAAGTCGAGGCGGCGGAGTTCGAGTTGTGTAACGCGGCTTCGCAGCCGCACGGCAAGTTGCGGATCAGCCTGCCGCAGGTGCATGGGCTGGTGATGCCGGTCATGACCGAGTTCATGGCGCTTTATCCGCAGATCGAAATGGATCTGGATCTGACAGATCGCATGGTTGATGTGGTCGAGGAAGGCTTCGATGCGGTCATTCGTACCGGTAAACCGCGGGATTCCCGACTCATGGCGCGGCCATTGGGCGAGTTTCACATGGTGCTGGTGGCCAGTCCTGCTTATTTGCAGCAACGCGGTGTGCCACAAGAACCCGCCGATCTGGCGGCTCACGCGTGTCTGCGCCACACCTTCCATGCCACCGGCAAAATGGAGCCGTGGCCCCTGCGTCGAGAGGTGTCTGCGGCTGAGCCCATATTGCCGGTGCGACTGGTCAGCACATCCATTGAGGCCGTTAACCACGCGGCGTTGGCCGGGATGGGAATCGCTTGCCTGCCGGACTTCATGACCCATGAGGCAGTCGCCGCAGGGCACCTGCGAAGGGTGCTGGATCGGTATCTGGAACACACCGGGCAGTTCTGGATTCTGTGGCCGTCGAGCCGCCACGCGACTGCGAAATTGCGGGTGTTCATTGATCATTTATCGGCGCGACTTTTTCCCGCAATCGAGAGTCGTTAGAGTTGTAACCGTTTTAAGACACTAATCCATACGCCGCGGGGCCGCGATCTGTTGCACAATACGCCCCGGACTGTTTTCTCTCAGGATGTTCAATGTTGATTTTCACTCCCCTGCGTGTTGTCGGGTTGGCGCTGTTGTTGACTGCTGTTGCCGGCTGTTCGAAAGACAAGCCGATGTATGAGCATGAGAACTTCGATGACTCCGGTACGTTTTCGCGCAATTATCCTGTGACCGACTCGGTCAGCTGTGAAGCGGCCCGTCGTGCTTTGCTCAGCCAGGGTTACATCATCACCAGCAGCGATCCGAAACTGGTCAGCGGCCACAAGAGCTTCCAGCAAACCGGCGATACCCACATGGAGATCAGCTTCAACGTGGTCTGCGCAGATGACGGCACTGCCGGGCACCATGCCACGATGTTCGCCAACGCCCTGCAGGATCGTTACGCTCTGAAGAAGACCAACAACTCGGCCAGCCTGGGTGTCGGTGTGCTGGGTTCGGTGTCGATGCCGATCGGTTCCTCGGACGATTCGATGGTCAAGGTTGCCAGCGAGACGGTGACGGCGCAAAAGTTCTATGAGCGCTTCTTTACGCTGGTCGAGCAGTTCCTGCCGGCAGAAACGAAGAAAGCGGCGCATATCGAAGAGAAGCCGAAGACCGATCTCGGCGTGCCTGAGCCGAAAGCGGCTCCAGCGCCTTTGGTTCCAGCGGCGGAGCCCGCTCCGGCACCCGCACCAGCGGTGACCGCACCTGCACCTGTTGAGACCGCACCGGTCAGTTCAGAGCCGGTTGCGCCGCCAGCGGATTCCACGCCGATCACACCGGCGCCGAGTGCAGAACCTGCGCCGGCCACAGAAACCATCACGCCACCGGCCAATCCGACGGACATCCCGCCGCCGTCCGAGCCGATTCCGGCGATGCCAGCCTCCGGCCAGTAAACCGCTGCTCCCTGTAGGAGCTGCCGCAGGCTGCGATCTTTTGATCTTGATCTTAAAAAAATCAAAAGATCGCAGCCTTCGGCAGCTCCTACAGGTGAAATGTCGTTACATTCCCCTGACAAAATCCCCGCGATAAATTCCTGACCGCCTGCTACGTTTTATTCATGAAGGCCGTGTTTCATTTTTCCTTCACACGGGCACGTTATGCTCGGGACATTATCGAAGAGAGCAGTAGGGGGATTACACAATGGATGACTATCAAGAAGAACTGCTCGAATTCCAGGCTTATGAACTCGACTCGCCTGAGCCGGCGGAAGACGCCACCGAGCTTTAAAACCTCAAGCAGTTTTGCGATGACTACGGCGGAACTCGCCGGGTGTCTGACCGCTCCAGCGTTTGAATGCGCGCTGGAATGCTTCGGCTGAGGCAAAGCCCAGCAGGTAGGCGATTTCGCCGAACGCCAGTTCGGTGTCGCGAATGTAGGTCATCGCCAGATCGCGCCGAGTGTCATTGAGGATCGCGCGAAACTGCGTGCCTTCCTCGGCCAGTTTGCGCCGCAAGGTCCACGTCGGCAGCTTCAGGCGCGCCGCCACTTCTTCCAGGTCGGGTTCCCGGCCGCCATTAAGCAACGGCCCAAGCAATTGCGTGATGCGTTCGCGCAGGCTGCGGGTGCGGGTCAGTTGTTCCAGTTCCCGCTCACACAACCCGATCAAATGCTTCCACGTGCTTGGGCAATGCTCCGGATTGCGCTGGGCGAGGCTATTCAGGCTCAAACGCAACTGGTTGCGCTCGGCACCGAACTGGATCGGGCCATCTCCCAATGCGTTGTAGGCTTCACGATAATCCGGCTCTTCGAACTCGATTTCGATGCGTTCGGCGCGCAGCGGTTCGCGGTTGACGCTGGATAATTGCTGCAGCCATCCAGCGATGATCGAATCCACCACAAAGCGGTTATAGGCGTTGTACGGGCTGATCGAATAGAAGCGCAGCCAGGCGCCATTGGCGTCTTCGTGAAAGCTCGACTGGCCGCGATAGTTGGAGCCGTACAGCGGCTCGAAGCGAATCAAACAACGTGCCGCTTCACGCACAGTCGGTGCCTGCGATGCGGTGACGCCGGCCAATCCGGCCTGGCTCAAACGACTGAGCTGACCCATGCGCAGGCCCAGTGCCGGGTCCTCCGTGAGTTGAATCGCACTGTGCCCCAAACGCATATAACGCGGAATCGACAACCGCGCCCCGGCCTCGGCCAAACGCGCAGCATCCAGACCGTACTGCTCCAGTAACGGCTGGGGATCGGCGCCATGGCTGCGCACGGCATCGGCAAGGCTATGGACGAAACCCACCGATAGATCCCCGAGGCGCATCGGAAGTGGCTTCATCACTTACAACCAGATATTCAGCAAGCGTGCGCCACGGGCGTCGCCGTCGGCGAACTGCTGGCCGTTGCTGCTCAAAAAGCTCTGCCCGGAACTGGATTTGTCCCAGAACTGGCCGCGCAGGAACACGCTCATACCGGCAATTGCGCGGCTGCTGGGTGGTTGCGCAGTCAAGGTCAGGCGATGCCAGGCTTGGCCTTCGCTGACTTCACCGGGTTTGAGGCTGACTGAGCTCGGTGTACTCGAACCCTTGTAGCCACGCCACGGCTTATCCCACGCGCCATGTCCGAACACTTGCGCCGGTACCGCGATCAATTGCGCGCCTTGCTCGTCGAGTTTGCGATAGTTGTCCGGATACCAGCTGTCGCTGCCGATCAGTACGCCGAGGCGTCCGGCCGGGGTATCGACGACGTTGATTGTCTGTTCACTGGCCTGAATGACCTCACGTTGATCGAAGATCGGGTGCATTTGCCGCTGCGGCTGGCCGAGCGGCGCACCGTCGCGACCGAAGACAACGCTGCTGTTGTAGAGCGCACCGCTGCCGGGTTTGAGCTGGCCGTCGCGGATGCTCGGCTCGGGCAACACGATGGAGCCGGCCACCAGCGTCACATGGAATTCCTTGGCCAGACCGCCGAACAGCGCCTGGTAATCCTTGGCCATGGCGCGCGATTTCATGCGCAGATGGGCGTCGTTCAGCCGATCGCTACCTTTGGCGCCAAGCCAGGCGCGAGCGAACAATAATGGATTGCTGGCGGCCATCCAGTTCATCGCCTCGGCGAGGGTCGGGGCCTGGTACAGCTCGTCTTTTTCGCCGCTGATCATCAGCCAGGTGCCGACATGTTCCGGCAACACCACCACGGTCTTGTCATTCAACAAGCCCTGATCCTGGGCTTGCTGCAAATACGCGGCGAGTTTGCGGTGCAGGCGCTCTGAGCTTTGATAGTCGGTGGGAAACAGTTCGGGCTGAATGCCGAGCAGATTGCCACGGTCGCCGGGCGTACCCTCATCGACCGCGAGTTTGATGCGCAGGTCCGACAGATAATGCCCGGCGGGCCGATCCGCCGCCCACATGGCGTAGGTGGTCAGGGCGGCCACGATGGCCATGGAGAAAAACAGGTACAGAAGTTTGCGCATGAAAACCAACAACAACCGGGTACAGGGTGTGGCGACTAGGGTAGGGCGCCTGTCCGCGCTTGCCAAGGGGCGCTGCGCATTTTGATCATTAACTTGTCAGTTACGGTCATTGAGTGACAGCGGTGCGACTCTTAGTCTGTCGAACATGACTGACGGGGGACACAGAGCTCCCGCAATTTTCCGTGATTGCTCGTTGTGGAGTTACCGATGACCGCCGCTCATTACCCGCACCTGCTGGCCCCGCTGGACCTGGGATTCACCACGCTGCGCAACCGTACCCTGATGGGTTCGATGCACACTGGCCTGGAAGAGAAACCGGGCGGCTTCGAGCGCATGGCGGCGTACTTCGCCGAACGTGCCCGAGGTGGCGTCGGCCTGATGGTCACCGGCGGGATCGGCCCGAACGACGAGGGCGGTGTGTATTCCGGCGCGGCCAAGCTGACCACCGAGGAAGAAGCGCTCAAACACCGCATCGTCACTCGCGCGGTGCACGAGGCGGGCGGCAAGATCTGCATGCAGATCCTTCACGCCGGCCGTTATGCCTACAGTCCGAAACAGGTAGCGCCGAGCGCGATTCAGGCGCCGATCAACCCGTTCAAGCCCAAAGAGCTGGACGAGGAGGGCATCGAGAAGCAGATCAGCGATTTCGTCACTTGCTCGGTACTGGCACAAACCGCCGAGTACGACGGCGTCGAGATCATGGGCTCGGAAGGGTATTTCATTAACCAGTTTCTCGCCTCGCACACCAACCACCGGACCGACCGTTGGGGTGGCAGCTACGAAAACCGTATGCGCCTGCCGGTAGAAATCGTGCGTCGCGTCCGGGAAGCGGTCGGGCCGAATTTCATCATCATCTTCCGTCTGTCGATGCTCGATCTGGTCGAGGGTGGCAGCACCTGGGAAGAAATCGTCATCCTGGCCAAAGCCATCGAGCAGGCCGGTGCGACCATCATCAACACCGGCATCGGCTGGCATGAAGCGCGGATCCCGACCATCGCCACCAAGGTGCCGCGTGCGGCATTCAGCAAGGTTACCGCCAAGCTGCGCGGCTCGGTGAGCATTCCGCTGATCACCACCAACCGCATCAACACGCCGGAAATCGCCGAGCAGATTCTCGCTGAAGGCGATGCCGATATGGTCTCGATGGCGCGGCCGTTCCTTGCCGACCCCGACTTCGTCAACAAGGCTGCCGAAGGGCGTGCCGATGAAATCAACACCTGCATCGGTTGCAACCAGGCGTGTCTCGATCACACCTTCGGCGGCAAGCTCACCAGTTGCCTGGTCAACCCGCGTGCCTGCCACGAAACCGAGCTCAATTATCTGCCGGTGCAGCAGATCAAGAAAATCGCCGTGGTCGGTGCCGGGCCTGCCGGGTTGTCCGCTGCCACCGTGGCCGCCGAGCGTGGGCATCAGGTGACACTGTTCGATTCGGCCAGCGAAATCGGTGGCCAGTTCAACATTGCCAAGCGCGTACCGGGCAAGGAAGAGTTTTTCGAGACCCTGCGCTACTTCAAGCGCAAGTTGCAGACCACCCACGTCGAGGTGTGCCTGAACACCCGCGTCGATGTGGCGAAACTGGTTGAAGGCGGATACGACGAAATCATCCTCGCCACTGGCATTGCGCCGCGTGTGCCGGCGATTCCGGGCGTCGAGAATGCCAAGGTGTTGAGCTACCTGGATGTGATCCTCGAGCGCAAACCGGTGGGCAAGCGTGTGGCGGTGATCGGTGCCGGCGGTATCGGTTTCGACGTGTCGGAATTCCTTGTGCATGAAGGCGTGGCCACCAGTCTGGATCGTGCCGCGTTCTGGAAAGAGTGGGGCATTGACACTCATCTTGAGGCCCGTGGTGGTGTGGCCGGGATCAAACCTGCGCCGCATGCGCCGGCTCGTGAAGTGTTCCTGTTGCAGCGCAAGAAAACCAAAGTGGGCGACGGTCTGGGCAAGACCACCGGCTGGATTCACCGCACGGGGCTGAAGAACAAGCAGGTGCAGATGCTCAACAGCGTCGAATACCTGAGCATCGACGACGAAGGCCTGCATATCCGCATCGGCGAAAGCGGCGAGCCACAGCTGCTGGCGGTGGACAACATCGTCATCTGCGCGGGGCAGGATCCGCTGCGTGAACTGCATGACGGGCTGGTGGCCGCCGGGCAGAACGTGCACCTGATCGGCGGTGCCGACGTGGCGGCGGAGCTGGATGCCAAGCGCGCGATCAATCAGGGTTCGCGTCTGGCCGCCGAACTCTAAAACCACACATCTCCAGTGTTGATCGTTCCCACGCTCCGCGTGGGAATGCCTCTAGGGACGCTCAGCGTCCAGTGACGCGGAGCGTCACGGCTGCATTACCACGCAGAGCGTGGGAACGATCAAAATCGCAGCCTGTGGCAGCTCCTAAAGGATTTATTGTTGGCTGGTAGACTGTGGTCTTTTTCAGATCATGCCGTGCTTATGTTTCCCCAAGCCCCTCTCAACCTTCTTCAACTCGACTGGCTCACCACCGCCGGCATCGAAGTCGCGATCCTGCGCCTCGATCAGATCGACCCACTGATCAGCGGCAACAAGTGGTTCAAACTCGTCGAACACCTCAAAGCCGCCGACCACGCAGGCGCCGACGGCATCATCAGCCTCGGCGGGGCGCATTCCAATCATCTGCATGCCTTGGCCGCGGCGGGCAAGCGTCTGGGGTTCAAAACCGTGGGGCTGTTGCGCGGCCATCCGCAGGAAACGCCGACGGTGAAGGATCTGCAAGCATTCGGCATGCAGCTGCATTGGCTGGGTTATGGCGGCTATCGGGCGCGGCATGAACCGGGTTTCTGGCTGCCGTGGCAGGCGCAGTATCCGACGCTGCATGCGGTGCCGGAGGGCGGTGGGGGATTGCCTGGAGCACTGGGCTGCGCAACGCTGAAGGTTCAGGTCGATGCGCAGTTGAGCGATCTGGGCTGGAGCGATTACCACGGTTGGTGGCTGGCTTGCGGCACGGGGACGACGTTGGCTGGGCTGGCGCTGGTCGAGGCCGGCGAGCGTCCGGTGTACGGCGCGTTGGCCGTGCCTGACGATCACGGGGTCGCGCCACACGTCGAGGCGATCGTTCGCGAGGCAGGCTTGGCCACAGCGGATTACCAGTTGCTCGATGCCAGCCGAGGCGGTTTCGCCAAGGTCGATGCGCAATTGCTTGGCTTCATCGAACAGACCGAACAGCTCAGTGGTGTGCCGCTGGAGCCGCTGTACACCGGCAAGGCATTACTGGCGCTCAAGCAGCAGGTCGAAGCGGGCCGGTTTGCCAGCGGCACGCGACTGATCTTCGTGCATACCGGCGGTTTGCAGGGGCGACGCGGGTTTGCGGTCACCCCGTGAGGCTTAGCCGCGCTTGGGCATCATCCGTAACAACGTGTTATCCCTCACCACGTAATGGTGATAAATCCCCGCCAGCGCATGCAGCCCGATCAGCCAGTAACCTGCCGTGGCGATCAACACATGCCAGCCTTCAACCTGTTTGGCGAACGCCTTGTCCTCGCTTACCAGCAGTGGCAGATCGAAACCATAGAGCATCACCTGATGCCCCTCGGCGCTGGTGATCAACCAGCCGAGAATCGGCATGCCGATCATGAACAAGTACAACGCCCAGTGCATCAAACGCGCCAGCAGGGTTTGCCATTGCGGCGAAGCCGGGAAGATTTTTGGCGCCGCGCCGACGCTGCGGGCCAGCAGGCGAAACCACACCAGCACGAACACAGTCAGGCCCAGCATGTAATGGGCTTCTTTGATCAGCGTGCGTCCGCCACTGCCCTTGGGGAACAGACCACGAAATTCCATGCTGGCGTAGACCAGCACCAACAACACCAGCATCAACCAGTGCAGCAGGACCGATACGGTGCTGTAGCGAGATTCGGAACTTGTCCACGGCATACGGTGTTTCCTCACAGATCAGGGTCGAAACGGGCCGTTCTTGGGCGACGGCATGTTTTAACTGTAATCCGCTTTGACGGATTTGCCTGAGGCTGATCGGTCTTTCAATGCGCTGAATCAAGGTGCAGCCAAAAAAACGCCCCTGGCGCTAAGACAGGGGCGTTTTTCTCATACGGCGCGGGGCAGATCAGCTCGACTGCGGCATCTCACCATTGGCCAGACGCTTGTTGATGTCGGCAATCACTTCCGGCAGATCAGTGATGGTATCGATCATGTAGTGCGGGCGCGAACTTTCGAACAGCGCGTGGATGCGCTTGCGTTCGCTGGCCAGCTCATCGCTGCCCAATGCACGGAACCCTTCGTAATCCAGACCCAGCGCGTTGCCCGAGCAGATCAGCGCAACCGTCCACATCCCGGCGCGACGGCCCTCAAGAATGCCCGGCACGGTGTCGTCGATCTTCACGCAAGCGCCGACATCATCGATGCCCAGCGCGATCACGTTGGCCAGTGCCTGCGCCGGCCATGGGCGGCCATTGGGCACTTCGTCGGTGGCGACCACGTGGTCGGCGACGTAGCCATTGGTGGCGGCCAGTTCCACGACTTTATCCATCACCGGTTTCGGGTAGCCGGAGCAGGAACCGATCTTGATCCCTTGCTGGCGCAGGTTGGCGATGGTTTCCAGGGCGCCGGGAATCAGCGCCGAGTGTTCGGCGATCTTCTCGATCTGCAATGGCATGAAACGGTTGTAGATCGCGGTGACGTCATCGTCGGTCGGGGTGCGGCCGAAGACCTTGCGATACCGCTCGGCGACCTGCGGCTGATCGCACAGGGTGCGGATGTGATCCCACTTGCCCATGCCCATCGGCCCACGGGCTTCTTCGATGGAGACCTGGACGTCGAACTCGGCGAACGCTTCGACGAAGATCTGCGTCGGGGCGAAAGAACCGAAGTCGACCACGGTGCCGGCCCAGTCGAGGATGGCAGCTTGCAGTTTGGTTGGATTGGTGTAGTTCATGGCGAAAATTCCTGAGTTGGCAATGCAATTCAAAATGTGGGATTTGTGGTGAATCAGATTTCGAGGACTTCCATCTCGCGCAGCACTTCACCTACCGCCGCGACCGCTTCGCGCATCTGCGCCGGGCTGACGTGGCCGATGCAGCCGACGCGGAAAGTTTCGACCTGGGTCAGTTTGCCGGGGTAAAGGATGTAGCCCTTGGCCTTGACCCGTTCGTAGAAGTCCTTGAACTGATAACGAGGATCGGTCGGCGCGTGGAACGTGGCGATGATCGGCGCCTGGATCGCTGCCGGCAGGAAGCTGCGCAAACCGAGTTTGGCCATCTCTTCCATCAGCGCCTGACAGTTGGCGGCGTAGCGCGCATGCCGCGCTGGCAGGCCACCTTCTTCGTTGTATTGCAGCAAGGCTTCGTGCAGCGCCGCGACCACATGGGTCGGCGGGGTGAAGCGCCACTGGCCGGTCTTCTGCATGTAGGTGTGCTGGTCGAACAGATCCATCGCCAGCGACTGCGAATTACCGGCGGCAGCGGCCAACGACTCTTTACGAGCGAAGACAAAACCCATCCCCGGCACACCTTCCAGGCATTTGCCAGACGCGGCGATCAGTGCGTCGAAAGGCACTTGCTGCGCATCCACCGGCAAGGCACCGAAGGAACTCATGGCATCGATGATCAGGCTTTTGCCGTGTTGCTCGATAACCTGGGCAATTTCCGGCAACGGATTGAGGATGCCGGTGCTGGTTTCGCAGTGGATCAGCGCGACGTGGGTGATATCACTGTCGGCGCGCAGCAGACGATCAACGTCGGCAGCAGTAGTCGGTTCATCTTCAGCGGTTTCGAAAGTGCTGAACGAACGGCCGAGCACTTCGCAGATTTTCGCCAGACGCTTGCCGTAGGCACCGTTGATCAGCACCAGCACCTTGCCGTCGCGGGGTACGAGAGTGCCGATGGCCGCTTCGACCGCAAAGGTTCCACTGCCCTGCAACGGCACGCAATGGTGAGTGGCGGCGCCGTTGAGGATCGCCAGCAGTTGCTCGCAGAGGCTGGCGGTCAGTTGGTTGAAGCGGTCATCCCATGACCCCCAGTCGACCATCATCGCCTGGCGGGTGCGGGCCGAAGTGGTCAACGGGCCGGGAGTGAGCAGGATGGGTTCGGCAATACTCATTCGTGTGTCCTCGGAAAGCGCTGTGGGATGAAGCTACGGGGCATACGTTGCAATTCGCCGTTGCATCAATCAAATTGTTTGTTGTTATGCCAGCCATCAGTGAGGGTTATTCATGAACTTGTTCCAACTGCGCGCCTTCGACGCCGTCGCCCGTGAAGGCAGCTTCACCCGCGCCGCCGCACGGTTGTTCATCAGCCAGCCGGCGGTCACCGGGCACATCAAGGCGCTGGAGGAGCACTACCAGATCACCCTGTTGCGGCGCACCGCGCGACGGGTGGAACTGACCGAGGAAGGCACCAAACTCGCAGCGATCACCCGGGCCATGTTCGGTCTGGCGGAAGAAGCGCAGACGATGCTCGAAGCCAACCGTCAGTTGCTGACCGGGCGCCTGGAAGTGGCGGCTGATGGGCCGCACATGGTCATGCCGATGCTCGCCAGCCTGCGCGCGCGGTATCCGGGGATTACCGTGAATCTGCGTCTGGGCAATGCACAGGAAACCCTCGCCGCACTGTTATCGGAGCACGCCGATGTCGCGGTGCTGACTGAAGTCGAGCCGCGCAAGGGACTGCATCTGCAAGCACTGAATGAATCTCGGATTTGCGCGCTGGTGCCGGCCGGACACCCTTGGGCAGAGCGCGTCGCAGAGGTGAAGCTCAAGGAACTTGATCAGGTGATCATGGTGCTGCGCGAGCCGAGTTCGATTACCCGGCGCACGTTTGATCAGGCGTGTGCGCAGGCTTCGATCCATCCGCGTGTGCTGCTCGAACTGGACAGCCGCGAAGCGGTGACGGAGGCCGTAGCGGCGCAGTTGGGGGTTGGCGTGGTGTCGTCGGTGGAGGTCAGTCATGACCCGCGAGTGGTGGCGATTCCGATTGTCGGCGAGGGGCTCGTGAACCGGCACATGATTGGCTGCATGGAGCGGCGGCGGGAGTTGCGGTTGATTCAGGCGTTCTTCGGCTTGGCGCCAGTCTGATACACCGCGACGCCCTCATCGCTGGCTTGCCAGCGATAGGGCCATCACTGGCTACACAAGGCTTTCGCGAACCATATCGAGAAACGTCGCGACCACCCGTCGCGAACTCTGCTCACGCAAACACACCAGTGTTTCGGTCAATCTGCGGGTGCAATCGGTAATCGGCAACGCGCATACCCGCGAATCCGCCCCAAACTCCGCCGCCGAAACAACCCCCACACCAATCCCGACAACCACTGCTTCCCGCGCCGCTTCCCGCCCCTCAACCTGAATCGCCGGGCGAATGCGAAACCCGGCCCGGGCCATTTCCTCTTCCAGTGTCTGCCGCGTCACTGAACCGTGTTCACGCAACACCAGCGGCGTGTCGTCGAGGTCCGCCAGGCAAATCGATTCACGCTCCGCCCACGGATGATTGCGCGAAACGAACGCCACCATCGGATCGTTGCGCAACGGCACGCTGAGCAAACGTTCATCACTGACATCCCGACCCAGCAGCGCCAGATCGGCCTGATAGTTGAACAGCCGAAACAGCGATTCATCGGTGTTGCCCGTCTCGATCTTCACGCTGATCCCCGGATAGCGCTCGCAGAACCGCGCAATCTGCGGCAGCACATGCACCGGCGCATCCACCGCCAGAATCAGGCTGCCGGTCTGCAAGGCCTGGGATTCCTGAAGCAGCTCCTGCGCTTCGGCTTCAATCACAAACAGGCGCTGAGTAATCGCCAGCAAGCGTTCGCCGAGGTCAGTCAAACGCACGGAACGTTTATTGCGATGAAACAATAAAACGCCGAAGCGTTCTTCGAGTTTGCGCACCTGGTCGGAAATCGCCGGTTGCGTGAGGAAAAGCCGCTCGGCGGCTTTGGTGAAGCTTCCATGTACGGCCACGGCATGGAAGGCTTTGAGCTGGGCGTGGGACACCGACATGTAGCCTCCAGTAACAAGCTGAGCTTATGTGTGAAATACGATAAATCGATTTTATTTATTAAACAGTAATTGCTTTGATCCGCTCACGCCATCGATGACTGCCCGATCGGACAGCAGCGTTGGCGATGAGCCTGTGCGTGCAACAGCAGGACTCATCTGACCGGTATCGCTTTAGGGATGGGGTGATATCGCAGTGCTCAACAATAAAAAACACAGGCGTTTACTTAACGATTCTGCCGGCACACTCACACCCTGAGGTCAGAACCACAATGAACAAGCACATCGGCACCATTGCGCGTTGGCGCATGCAGATTTTCGCTATTACCTGGCTCGCGTACGCCGCTTTCTACTTCACCCGCAAAGCGTTTTCGGTGGCCAAACTCGGCATCGGTGAAGACCCGAACTTCATGCTCGACAAAATGACCATGGCCAATCTCGATGCCATCTATCTGGCGGCTTACGCGATCGGCCAATTCACTTGGGGCATGCTTGCCGACCGCTTTGGCCCAAGGGTCGTGGTGCTCGGCGGGTTGCTGATTTCCGCTGCGGCGGCGCTGGTGATGGGCAGTTTTGCAACGTTGCCGATCTTCGCCACCTGCATGTTGATCCAGGGGTTGGCGCAGTCCACCGGTTGGTCGGGGTTGTGCAAGAACCTCGGCAGTTTTTTCCCTTCCGCACAACGTGGGCGAGTGCTTGGGTTGTGGAGTTCCTGCTATGCGTTTGGCGGTCTGGTGGCGTCGCCGTTCGCCGGTTGGTGGGCGTACACGCTGGTGGGCACCTGGCACGCGGCGTTTATTTCCAGTGCGGTGGTGGTTGCGGTCGTGGCGGTGTTGTTCTTTATCTTCCAGCGCAACAAACCGGAAGACGTCGGTCTGCCGGCGGTGGAACCGGAGCCTGAACTGAGTGCTGAAGAGATCGAAGCCAACAGCAAACTCAGCGTTTGGGAGCCGCTGAAGGAGATCCTGCGCAACCGCACGGTGTTGGTGCTGGGGCTGGCTTACTTCATGTTGAAACCGGCGCGTTACGCGATTTTGCTGTGGGGGCCAGTGATTGTCTTTGAGCAGATGCCCAGCGTCGGCAAGGTGGGGGCAGCGATCATTCCGACCTCGTTCGAACTGGCCGGGTTGCTCGGGCCGATCATGATCGGCTTGGCCTCGGACAAACTGTTCGGCGCCCGGCGCATGCCGGCCTGTGTGCTGAGTCTGCTGGCGCTGACCGTAACCCTGGCGCTGTTCATGGCCGCCTTGCAAACCGGCAGTGTGTTGCTGGTGGTGGCACTGCTGTTTGTCATGGGCCTTACCCTGTATGGCCCGGACTCGATGATCAGCGGCGCGGCCGCCATCGACTTCGGTAAAGCCAAGGCTGGCGCTACCGCTGCCGGATTCGTCAACGGCTGCGGCTCGGTCGGCGCGGTGCTTGGCGGTTTGCTGCCGGGTTATTTCGATACGGTGACGGTATTCATCGTCTTCGCCGGTTGCGCGCTGTTCTCGGCGCTGGTGCTGATCCCGCACTGGAACAGCCGTCCGGTCGGCGTGATGGAGCCGCGCGCGTCCATCCCCAATTGCCCGTTGACGATCAAACCTCTGCGTTCCTGAAACCCTTTGCCTCGCGGCCTGCTGCGGCGTTCGCGGCAGGCTGTGTCGTGGCCAACTGACTGGAGAATCCCATGAGACCGTTTTGGCTGGAGCAGGCCTTGCAGGCCGATGCGTCCGCAACTTGCCCGCCGCTGCAAGGCGAAGTGCGCAGTGACGTGTGCATTGTCGGCGGCGGTTACACCGGGTTGTGGACGGCGATCATGCTCAAGCAACAGAACCCCGAACTCGATGTTCTGTTGATCGAAGCCGACATCTGTGGCGCTGGCGCCAGTGGGCGGAACGGCGGTTGCGCGCTGTCGTGGTCGGCCAAGTACTTCACCCTCGAGCGTTTGTTCGGCGTCGAAGAAGCGGTGCGGCTGGTCAAGGAATCGGAGCGCAGCATCCACGCCATCGGCGAGTTCTGCGAGCAATTTGGCGTCGATGCCGATTACCGCCTTGACGGCACGCTGTACACCGCCACCAACCGCGCGCAGGTCGGCTCGACCGACGCCGTGATCGCGGCGCTGGAGCGCAACGGCATCAACTCGTTCAGCCCGCGCCCGGTGGCGGATGTACAACGCATGGCCGGGTCGAGCAAGCATCTGGAAGGCTGGTTTTCTCCGGCTGCCGCCAGTGTGCAACCGGGCAAACTGGTGCGCGGGTTACGGCGGGTGGCGTTGCAACTTGGGGTGAAGATCCACGAAAACACCGCAATGACCGGTTTGGAGGAGGGCCGCCCAGCGCGTATTCACACCGCGAACGGCAGCGTGATCGCCGACCGCTTGGTGCTGGCGATGAACGCGTGGATGGCCCGCGCGTTTCCACAGTTCGAGCGCAGCGTGGCGATCGTTTCCAGCGACATGCTGATCACCGAGCCGCGCCCGGATCTGCTGCAGGAAATCGGTTTGACCAGTGGCGTTACCGTGCTCGATTCGCGGATTTTCGTGCACTACTACCACAACACTCCCGACGGCCGGATCATGCTCGGCAAGGGCGGCAATACCTTCGCTTATGGCGGGCGGATGCTGCCGGTGTTCGATCAGCCATCGCCGTATGCCGGATTGCTCAAGCGCAGTCTTGGCGATTTCTTTCCGGCGTTCGCTGATGTCAAAGTCGATGCAACCTGGAACGGGCCGTCCGATCGCTCGGTGACTGGTCTGCCGTTTTTCGGCCAGATGAGCAACAGCGGTAATGTGTTTTACGGTTTTGGTTATTCCGGCAGCGGCGTGGGGCCGTGTCACATGGGCGGGCAGATTCTCGCCTCCTTGGTGCAAGGGCTGGATAACCCGTGGACGCGCTCGCCACTGGTCAATGGGCCGCTGGGTTACTTCCCGCCGGAGCCGATCCGCTATCTCGGATCGTTGATGGTGCGCAACGCCATCCGCCGCAAGGAGCGCGCCGAAGACCACGGGCGCCGGCCCCGGCATCTGGACGTGCGCCTGGCAAAATTTGCTGCGGCGGCGGGCAAGGCGGACAAAGGCTGAGCACACCACTTACCTCTGGAGCTGCCGAAGGCTGCGATCTTTTGATCTTGATGGTTAAAAGCAAAATCAAAAGATCGCAGCCTCGTTTCACTCGACAGCTTCTACAGGTTATGTAGCGCGATTGAGCAACCAGTCGAGCAACAAACCGCTGTCGGACGCGGGTTGTGTTGCCCGGGGTTTGGGATTGCGGGTGTAGCCCAGGCACAGAATCGGTCGGTCGGGATCGCTGTCGAGGAAGCTCACCCATACTTCGCTGCCGGCGCCGGGCAACTCATCAGGCCTTATTCGGCCATTGGCTCGGGTCATGGCGATCGGCAGCCAGATCGCTTCGGTGTCGGTGGCTGGTGATGGTTCCGAGGGCCACAGCCTGACGGCGATCCGGCCGAGTTCGTCGAACCGCGCAGTTTGCCCCTGCGTGCCAATGACCTCCGCCAGATGATAGCCGGCGACACTCGGGCGCCCTTGTTTGAGCGGCGGGCGAAAGTCGGTGGACCACGGCTGGGCGCTGAAATCGTTGTAATAACGGTGCACCGTCGGGGTAGGATCAAGGATCGATGGATGTTGTCCATGATGGCGGATGGAGGTGATTCGCCATTGCTCGTTGAAGTGGCTGATCGGATGCTCCGTCACCTGCAACAAATGCCCACTGAGCAAGCCGATACAGTCGCTGCGTCCGTTGATCGAGCGATGCTGGCAACGTTGTCGCTCCAGATGCCGACGACTGCGCTGTTCACTGTAGCGCTGCTCCAGCGGGGGTAGCGGTTTGGGTGGATTTGACGGGGTCTGATTGGCGGCATCGTCGCCGAGAGTTTGCTGCCCTCGATTGCGTACGGCGTGGAGCGTCGGAATCGGCGCGGCGTGGTGATGCTGGAACAGCTCACTGATAGTCGGCGAGGGCGCTTGCTCATCAGTCTTGAACGGCAGCAGCGCCGGTTCTTGCGGCAGGCTCAGGCTGTCATCGGCAAACACCACAACGTGCCCGTCGGGCCGGTGTTCGAAGTGATAGTGGATGCCTTCCTCTTCGCAAAGTCTGTGCAGCAGCGCCAGATCGCTTTCCTCGAACTGGATGCAGAACGGCCGCACCGGGTATTGCCCCACGGTCATTTCAATCCGGTAGCTATCGCCGGGCAGCGCATTTTCAGTGAGCAACTGCTGGAGAATCTGCGGCACGCTCAGTTGCACGAACACGCGCCGATTACTCCGCCGGGCCAGGCTTTGCAGGTGGGGCACCACTATCAGGCGATAGCCGATCCGGTGCGTTCCGCGATGTTCGCAACTGGCGCTGTGGATGATGCCGTGAACCCCGTGATGATCGTCCAGGCGCAGAAATGCCGGTTGCTGCAACAGCGTGCCTGGCGCCACGGCGGGTGCCAGGCCGATCAGCTCAATGTCGAAACGGTAGGGCTGGTTAAGCGCTTCCTCGCCTTTGAAACGCAGCACCGGCAGGCATAACCCGCTGGCGGTCAGGGTAAGGGTGAACGGACTTTCCTTGTCATTGAGCATTCGAACAGGCTCTGTCAGGCAATACGGGCCTCAGAGGGTACGAAACCCCAGCGCAGAATGGTTATGTCAAAGGCGTTTTTCAGAATTGCCCTACAAGCACTGGTGAAGAAGTCGATTCCGCATTGGATTTTTTTGGTCGATTGCCGACTTTAGGCCGTATAAACTTGCCGCCACGCGTCGGCCAATAGATGTCTCGGCGCCACAGATCAAGAGAGTGAGTAATGGGCGCACAGTGGAAGGTTAAACACAAAGAAGCGGCAGCGAACGCCAAGGGCAAAATCTTCGGCAAACTGGTGAAAGAAATCACCATTGCTGCTCGCAACGGTGCCGATACCACCACCAACGCACACCTGCGTCTGGTGGTCGAACAGGCCAAGAAAGCCTCGATGCCGAAGGAAACCCTGGATCGCGCCATCAAGAAAGGCGCCGGTCTGCTGGGCGAAACCGTGCAATACCATCGCGTGACCTACGAAGGTTTCGCCCCGCACCAGGTGCCGCTGATCGTCGAGTGCGTCACCGACAACATCAACCGCACCGTCGCGGAAATCCGCGTGGCATTCCGCAAGGGCCAACTGGGCGCTTCCGGTTCCGTAGCGTGGGACTTCAACCATGTGGGCATGATCGAAGCCTCGCCGGACACCCCTGACGCCGATCCGGAAATGGCCGCGATCGAAGCCGGTGCCCAGGATTTTGAAGAAGGTGAAGAGGGCGCAACCCTGTTCCTGACTGATCCGACCGACCTGGATTCGGTGCAGAAAGCCCTGCCGGAACAAGGTTTCACCGTGCTGTCGGCCAAGCTTGGCTACCAGCCGAAAAATCCGGTCAGCGGTTTGAGCGATGAGCAGATGGCTGAGGTTGAAGCGTTCCTGGAAGGCCTCGACAACCATGATGACGTGCAGGATATGTTTGTCGGCCTGGCTGGCTGATTTGCTTCGTCAGTGATGCCCTCATCGCGAGCAGGCTGGCTCCCACAGTTGAAATGCATTCCAATGTGGGAGCCAGCCTGCTGGCGATTGACCGCGTAGCGGTCACTGCTTCTCCAGTACCTCAATCACTTCACTGAACCCCGGCCGCCCCAGCACATCCGCCTGACAGCAGCGCCGCTGCAGTTCTTCCAGTACCCCACGGCGATCATCACTCAACCCCGAGTCGATGCGCGCCAGCAATTCTCCAAGCAAAATCCCGAACGCCCGCACTTCAATGCGTTGCAGCGCGCGGGTTTCGAAGTTGTCCGTTGTGGCATGGAAAGACGCCGCACCGAAGTCCCCCAATAAACAGTCGCCCTGATCGTTCAACAGAATGTTGTGCCCGTAGAGATCGCCGTGGGTGATGCCTTGCTGATGCAGATGCTCGGCTGCCGAAGCGATGCCCTTGGCAATGCGCAGCGCCACATCGGCGCTGAACCGGCAATTATCGGCATACACGTCCCGTGAGCAGGAGGCCAGGCTCGGCAGCGCCGCCAGATTGAGGAAGCTAGGGTCAATCAATTGCATCACCAGCCCCTGCTGTCCGTCGGGGTGGCCAGTGATACGGCCTTCCACCCGGATCAGATTCGAGTGCAATCCGGCGGTGATGCAGGCGTTCATTTCGTGCAGCGGCGAACCGTCGCTGGTCATCTCGCCTTTGTACAGTTTGACCGCGACCGGTTGCGCCGAGCCATCGGCGCGCTGCCAGATCGCCCGGAAAATCACCCCGGAGGCGCCTTCACCGAGTTGTTGCTCCAGACGCAACGCCGACCAGTCGATCTGCGGCGTGGCTTCAAGGGCGGCGGCGTCGGCTTCGGTTTCCAGCGGATTACCGGCGTAGGCCAGCCACGTCAGGCTCGGCAGCGTCAGCAGAAACTGCGGTAACTCGGTCAAGCGGTTGGCGGCGATGCGGATCAGTTCCAGTCGATGGCAGTTGCCCAGGGATTGCGGCAGCGATTGCAACTGATTGCCCGCCAGCATGAGTTTCTGCAAGTAAGGACGTTCGCCCAGTTCATTTGGCAGGGTTTCGATGCAGTTGTCGGTCAGGATCAGCCAGCGCAGCAGCGGTGGCAGGGCGGCACCCGGCACATCGACAATGTGGTTGGCCTTGAAGCCGATCATCGTCAGCGCGGTGCATTGGCCGAGGCAATCGGGCAGTTCGCTGAACTGGTTGTCGGAGCAGAACAGCACGCGCAGGCGGGTCAGCCGATGCAGATCATCCGGCAGGCTGCTCAAGGCGTTGCCGCTGAGGTTGAGCACCTCCAGCGTTTCGGCCAGATCGAAGATCTCCGGCGGGAATTCGGTCAGGCCGCAGGACAGATCCAGCCGCGTGATGCCCGACAGTTCGCCGGCGCGCAATTGAGCAAGGGTGTGCATGAAAGTCTTCGCAATAGAGGGGTCGCTGGGAATGGGCGACATGATAGCGGCAAAGCTGTAGTTGCAGGCTGCTCCAGATCTTTGGAACGTTATCAGGCGTGCACTTCTTGCAACTGTCCCAACCGACTCCGCGTGCGGGCTAGGTCGATAGCGTTGCCCGCCAGGCTTTCGCCCAGCGGCAGCCTACCGAGCAGCGTCAGGTGTTTGTCCTGGTCGTAAAGCACGTCGATCAGATTGATGAAGCGCTGTTGCGCGGCGATCGAGCATTCGGCGAGTTCGGGCAAGTCATCGATGACCCATTGATCGAATCGCCGACACATTTCCAGAAAATCCATCACCGCCGTTGGCTGTTCGCACAGGTCATTGAAGGTAAAGCCGACACGCCGCTCCTCGCACAGGCGTGCCTGAAAGTGTCGGGTGCCAACCGCTAACGACAGGGGCGGCGCATCTTCGGGCGGCAGGTTGAGGGCCTGGCGCTGGGCTGGCGTGGCTGGCCACACGTAATGGCCTTGGGTGAATACCTGATGCAAATGGTTGCGCGCCAGACTTCGATAGTCGTGAGCCCCACCCACTTCCATAACCTGCATGCGTGAGTTGATCAGCTCGATCACCGGTTTGAAACGGGCGTGATAGAGCGGGTTGGGCAGCAAGCCTTCCGGCGGATAGTTGGATGTCACCAACAACAGAATCCCGCGTTGGAACAACGCCTTGAACAGCCGTGTGATGAGCATCGCATCGCCAATGTCATGCACATGAAACTCGTCGAAACACAGCACCCGACAGTCGTGCAGCAGTTCATCGAGCGTGAGAGTGAGGGCATCGTCCTGCTGGCGATGACGGAACATGCCCTGGTGCAGTTGCGCGAAGAACTCATGGAAATGCAGGCGGCGTTTCTGCGTGATCGGCAGCGCCTGGAAGAAACCATCGAGCAACCAACTCTTGCCGCGCCCGACGGCGCCGTACAGGTACAGACTCGGCGGCGTCTGCCGTGATGCACCGAACAGCAGACTGGCCTGCTGCGCCATGCAGTCGATCACGCGCTGCTGGCTCTGGCTGAGGGTGTAACCCTGGCCGTGAGCCTTGTTGCGGAAGTAATCGCGGATCGACCGGGCACTGGCGTCATGGCCTGCGCTGGCAGGCAGACCTTTGCCGAACAAACGGCGCAACGCCAGCCAGCGCTGGGTCAGTGGCGATCGTTTCGGCGGCTGGGCGGGCACTCTGCGGTCACTCCGTGTTCGTCAAACCGGCTCCCGGGAGCGCGGCGGCGTAGTGTAACCAGACGCGGAGTCAGCCTTCCACCGCAGCCGGTCGAGAGTGGGCGGTCATTGAACAATATTGTGCGGTTCGTACAGCTATTTTCAGCGACAGGATCCGACGTGCTGCCAACCTTTCGAAACATATCCCCGACTATCCGTGGATCCAATCGACTGGCGCAATCGTCGTCCGTTGCTAATCTGAAACACATTAACGACCTTCGGGCGATCCCTGACAAGGAATGGGACAGTGAATGCACGTGTGGTCATGGGCCTGCTGGGTGTGCTTGTTGCACCCGCATACGCGACGGATCTTCAGGTCGAAGTGCGGGTCGATGTGCAGCGCGGCTGCCAGTTGATCGGCCAGCAGCGTGAGGCCGGTATCGAGCAACTGGGTGTGCTCGACTTCGGCAGCACAGCGCGTCTCGACGATCCGGCAGGGCCACTGGCGGCGGCGCTGACCAATCAGCGGCTGCCGCGCCTGGAGTGCAATCCGGACACGCCGTATCAGATGCGCGTCGATGGCGGTTTGCACGGCGGTGTCGGCGAAGTGCGATACATGGTTGGCGATGCGGGTAGCAAGCCGATTCCTTACCGGTTGTATAAGGACGCCGCGCGGCGCGTGCCGTTGGTGGTGGATGTACCGGTCAGCGGTCGAGTGCCGGACAGCGGCACAGTGGAATTGCCCTTGTACGCGCGGATCGAGCGTTTGGCGCAAGTCCCCCGGGTCAGCCGTTACTCGGATCTGGTCAAGGTGACGGTCACCTGGTGATCGCAGGGTTTTAGTCGGCAATCCACCGGATTCGGATTGCGCAGGGAAGGCGTTCAATGATGAGCGCGGTGGTTGAGTCATCCTCAGGGAGCAGGGAAGGGCGAAATGACAGGCAAGCACTGGGTGGTCGTGGCGGCAGGTACGCTCGCATTACTCGCTGACGACGCGCAAGCGGCGGTGAGCGGGCAGATTCATGCGCGGCTGATCCTGATTGCCGGCTGTGAAGTGACCAACACCAGCAATCCCTCCAGCCCGGTCAGCGATTTTGGCAAGCTTGATTTCGGCCTTCAGGGCCCGACCTGGAACGCGCCGATCAACGCTAGCCTCGACAGCGACAGCAGCGGCAAACTCAACGTCGCGTGCAACCCTTCGGTCACCGGTTTCACCGTCACCATCGACGGTGGCGCCCATGGTGACGGCAATACCCGGCGCCTGAGCAACGGCCGCCAGACCATCCCTTATCAGCTGTTTCTCGATGCCTCCGGCAACCAAAGCTACAGCATCGGCCAACAACACAATTTCGCTGTCACCAGCGGTGCACAGATACCCATTCCGGTATTTGGCTCGGTGGTGGCGAATACCCGCGCGGTTCCGGCAGGGGTCTATACCGACACCCTGACGGTGACGCTCGACTGGTAACCCCGTAGAGGACGGACACCATGCGTACGTTTGCATCAAGGATAGGTTTGTCGCTGCTCGGCCTGACGCTGGTTTCCAGTGCCCATGCCGCCACCACTGTCACCGGCCAGATCACCTCCAGCCTGATCCTGATCAGCAGCTGTCAGGTCAACGGCGCTGGCGGCTCCACCGGTCTGAACTTCGGTGCCTTGAACTTCGGCACTGCCAACAGCCTGTTCACCACTGCCACCGGGCAAGTGCTGGGCGGTGGCGGCGGGGCGCTGTCGATTCTCTGTTCCAGCGGCACCACGCCGACGGTGAAGGTTCGTGCCGGCTCCCATGACGGCATGTCCCCGGGCGGCACGCGCGCGCTGTACGACGGTATCGCCAACTACGTGCCGTACGACTTGTACACCGATGCCGGGCATTCGCAGCTGTTGGCGATTGACGGCACGATCAATCTGGCCGCCAGCACTGGCGTAGCACAAACGGTGAACATCTATGGTCAGGCAGTGGGCAAGGCCGGTTTACCGGCAGGGACCTACACCGACACTGTCGCTGTTGAACTGACGTTCTGATGCCATGCGCCGGCATGGCTGCATCGCGCTGCTCCTACTTTGTGCGGGCAGTGCGCCGCTGCCGCTGACGGCGGCGACGAGTCAGAGCTTCCAGGTCAGCGCCACGGTCACGGCGGGGTGTCTGGTGGTGGGTGGGGTGTCGAACTATGGAGGGCTGAATTTCGGCTCGCGTTCAGCCCTGGCCACCGGCACGGTGCAGGTCGCGTTGACCGGTGGCGTGCAGTTGCAATGCACGCCGGGGGTGACATTGAACATGAGCGTCGATGGCGGCCAGTACAACAGCAGTGGCCGGCACATGCAGGTCAACAGTGGAAGTGCGCGGGTGGCGTATTCGCTGTTTCGCGATGCCGCGTACAGCCAGAGCCTGGGCATCGGCCAGAGCGTAGCGGTGGCCTACAGCGATGCGAACAACATCAGCCTGCCGATTTACGGTCAGGTGCAATTGCCGGGCAATCAGCCTGGGGGGACGTACAGCGACGTGCTGCAGGTGCAGCTGTCGTGGTGAGGCGAAGGTTGTTCGACAGGGAGCGGTTTTATGGGGTTAGTTACATCTCGGCACTTGTTCATTCAGAGCGCAATGTTGGCGCTGGCCATGTTCGCAGCAGGCCATACGCAGGCGGCCAGTTCGGTATTGATCTGGCCGATTGATCCGGTGCTTGAGGCCGACCAACAGGCCAGCGCGTTGTGGCTGGAAAACCGTGGCAACGAAACCGCCAATCTGCAGATTCGCGTCTTCGCCTGGAGCCAGAACGGTTTTGCAGAGCAGTACCAGAATCAGCGCGACGTGATTGGCAGTCCGCCGGTGGCGAAGATCGAACCGGGGCAAAAGCAATTGGTGCGCCTGACCCGAACCAAAGACGTACCGCCGGGGCAGGAACTGGCCTACCGCATCATCATCGACGAAATCCCCTCTGCACAACCGGCCTCCGCTGACGGTGGCAAAACGGCGGCGGCCATTCGTTTCCAGATGCGTTACTCGGTCCCGCTGTTTGCCTACGGTGCGGGGCTGTGGAGCAAAGAGGACAGCACGCGCCCACGTGATCCCAAAGGCATCGGCCTGCCACAGTTGAGCTGGCGCACAGTGGCGGTCGACGGCCGGCCTTATGTGGAAGTGCGCAATCAGGGTGCGGTCCATGCGCGGCTGACCGACGTGGCTATCAAACAGGGTGGGCAGAGCAAACCTGTGGCTGAAGGCCTGCTGGGTTATGTGCTGCCGGGGGCGGTGATGCGCTGGCCGGCACCGGGTTCGCTGGCCGGTGATTCGGCGTTGCAGGTGCGGGTCAATGGTGCGCCCCAAGTGCAGAGCATCACCCCGGCACGCTGAGGATTCGAGTCTCAATAGCTGGCGTCGGTTAAAGCAGTATCAGGAGGATTGAGTCCATTGACGGACGTAAAGCGCGTATGAGCCCAGGATGGGCTCGCCGTATTCAGCGTCCGTTGTGGCTCATGACCGGCGCTTGTTGCCTGGTGTTCGTTCAACCAACCGGGGCCGGCGAGCTGCCGCCACCGCCCAGCGGCATGGAGGCCGTCAGTGATGCACAGTTGTTTCTGGAACTGGTGGTCAACCAGATGAATACCGGCCGCGTGGTGGCGGTGGAGCAGCGCGGTGGGCGACTGTATCTGCCGGCCACGGCGTTGCGCGAAACCGGCATGAAACTGCCCGATAACCTCGGCGTAGAAGTCGACCTCGACGGTCTGCCGGGGCTGCACAGCGATTACGACAGCGTCGGTCAGCGCTTGCTTCTCGACGTACCGCCGGACTGGCTGCCGGAGCAATTGATCGGCAATCGCCAGGCCTATCCACGAACCCCGGCATTGAGCAGTTTCGGCGCGCTATTCAACTATGACCTGTACCTCAACGACACCGACGATGCCAGCACGTATCTGGCGGCCTGGAATGAAGTGCGGCTGTTCGACAGTTGGGGCATCTTGTCCAATACCGGGCAGTATCGGCGCACCTTGTCCGGTGATTCGCTCAGTACCCTGAACAACGGCTATCTGCGTTACGACACCACTTGGCGTTACTCCGATGACGAGCGAATGCTCACCTACGAAGCCGGCGACGTGATCAGCGGCGCGTTGCCATGGAGCAGTTCGGTTCGGCTGGGCGGCGTGCAGTTCTCCCGGGACTTCGCGGTGCGCCCGGATCTGGTCACCTATCCACTGCCGCAGTTTGCCGGCGAAGCAGCGGTGCCGTCCTCGGTGGATCTGTTTATCAATGGCTACAAATCCAGCAGCGCCGACCTGCAACCTGGGCCGTATACGCTGACCAACATTCCGTTCATCAATGGCGCTGGCGAAGCGGTGGTGGTGACTACGGATGCGCTGGGTCGGCAGGTTTCGACCACAGTGCCGTTCTATGTCACCAGCAGTTTGCTGCAAAAGGGTTTGAGTGATTTCTCCGTGGCCGCCGGTACGTTGCGTCGCGATTACGCCCTGAAGGATTTCAGTTACGGGCCGGGCGTGACCTCCGGCAGCCTGCGATATGGCGTCAGCGACACTTTCACCCTCGAGAGCCACGCCGAAGCCGCTGATAGCCTGACCCTCGCAGGGCTCGGGGGGAACCTGCGGCTCGGCAATTTCGGCGTGCTCAACAGTGCGATCAGCCAGAGTCGTTTCGAGGGCGACGGTGGCGAGCAATTGAGCCTGGGTTATCAGTACAGCAACCAGCGCTTCAGTTTTTCTTATCAACGCCTGCAACGGCACGATCAATACGCCGACCTGACCGTGGTCGACAGCCCCTACATCAGCCTCAGCCGCCGCAGCGAACAGGCCACGCTGAGCCTCAATCTCGAGCGCTGGGGCAGCCTCGGTGCCGGGTATTTCGATGTGCGCGCGGCTGACGATTCGCGCACGCGCCTGCTTAATCTGAGCTGGAGCAAACCGCTGTGGCGCAACAGCAGTTTCTACCTGTCGGCCAACCGCGAGATCGGCGACAGCAACTGGGCGGTGCAGGCGCAACTGGTGATTCCGTTTGACTTGCGTGGCAGCCTGGCGATCAGCAGTGAACGCAGCAAGACCGGGCAGACCCAGCAGCGGATCAACTACAGCCGCGCGGTGCCATCCGAGGGCGGGGTGGGCTTCAATCTGGGTTACGCCAAGGGTGAAGGCGCCGATTACCGTCAGGCTGACGTGACCTGGCGTCTGCAATCGGTGCAGTTGCAGGCCGGGGTTTATGGTACCTCGGACGCCGAAACCCGTTGGGCCGATGCCAGTGGCTCGCTGGTGTGGATGGATCAGCAGGTGTTCGCCGCCAACCGCATCGACGATGCGTTTGTCGTGGTCAGTACCGATGGTTTTGCCGACATTCCGGTGCGCTATGAAAACCAGCAAGTGGGTCAGACCGACAAGAACGGACATCTGTTAGTACCGTGGAGCAGTGCTTATTACCGTGGCAAATACGAAATCGATCCGCTGAATCTGCCGGCCAACGTGCGTAGTCCGAGTGTCGAGCAGCGTATCGCCGTGCGGCGTGGCAGCGGGTACTTGCTGGAGTTCCCGCTGGCCCGGGTGATCGCGGCGAGCATTGTGTTAGTCGATGCACAACAGCGTGAATTGCCACTGGGCGCAGGTGTGTTGCATGAACAGAGCGGCACAAACACGGTGGTCGGGTGGGACGGGCTGGTCTATCTGGAAAATCTTCAGGCGCAGAACTCTTTAAAGGTCACGCTGGCCGATGGCAAAACCTGCAAGGCGCAGTTCAGCGTGGACATGGATCAGAGCCAGGTGCCGCTGATTGGTCCGTTGGTGTGCCAATGATCGGCGTCCGTTTGTGTCTGTGGCTGGCGCTGATGCTGCCGGGGACGGCGCAAGCCTTGTGTTCAGTTGTCACCACCACGCCGGCGGCCTTCGGTACGCTCAGTTCGATTGCCGTACGCACCACATCGCAACCCAGTTCTACCCTCAATGGTGGTTTGAGCTGTACGGGTTCCCTGTTGACGTTGTTGAGCAGCAGCGACAACTTCTGGGCCACCGTCTCCTCGACCCAAAGTGGCCTGGTCGGGCCGACAGGTGATGTCATCGGTTACACGATCTACGCCAACAACAGCACCAGTTACCCGCTGACGCGGGGCACGGCCTATGACTTCGCCCGCAATGGCATCATCGATGCCTTGGGGCTGCTTAACGGGACGACGCCGAAAACCGTGCCGCTCTATCTGAGAACGACCATCGGCAGCAACGTTGCTGCCGGGGTGTACACCGAGACCCTGAGTATTTTCTGGAACTGGAATTACTGCTCGGGGATTGGCATCGGTGCCATCTGCCTCGGGCGCGATATCAACAATGGAACCACCACGTTGACCGTCAACCTGACCGTGTCCAACGATTGCACGATTACCGCGCCGAACATCGCGTTTGGCAGTGCGCCGGTGGTCAGTGCCTTTACGCCGGTGACCGGGCAGACCATCAATCTGGCTTGCACCAAGGGCAGCGCCTACACCGTGGGCTTGAGCGACGGTCAGAACCCGGTAAGCGTGGGTGGGCGACGGCGGATGATCTCCGGCGGCAACTACCTGGCCTATGACATTTTCAAAAGCGCTGGCACGACGCGTTGGGGCAGTGTCGGTACGGCGCGTCGGGCGAGTACCGATGCCGAGGTCAATCCGGGTAACGGCTTGGGTACCGGCAGCCAGATTTTCAATTACAACGCAAAGATCTACACCGACCAGACCACACCGCCGGCGGGGACGTATCTGGACAATGTGGTGCTGGATGTCGGTTTTTGAGCACGCGTGTTTCAGAATTGCAGCGATTGCTTGAGCTGTTGCGCCGCTGGCGTATCAACCGGGCTGACCATCGCATAGTTGTACCCGCCACCCGACCAATACTCGGCCTGCAAATCCCCATCACTGCGGCTGCCACGGGGCAAAAAGGTGTTTTTCGGCCCCGGCGGTCGCACATAAAAACTCACCTTGTGCCCACCGCTATCCTCATACATCACCATCGCTGCCGGACCTTCATCGGTGCTGAGCAGGCGACCACTGACCGGTTCAAATCCGGCCGACTTCAGGTCTGGCAAGCGCCCCGCCTGATTGAAATAGCGGTCGAGCCAGCGCTGCATATCGCCGTCGCCATCGACCTTGTAATCGGCCGGCAATATGCCTTGCTGGGCAATCAGTCGATAGGCCTGCAACGCATCGGTCATCGGCAATATGGAGGCGCGCACGAGGGTCATTTCCCGCGCCTGCCAGCCACTGAAACCGCCGACGCTGACCGCGATCAGCAACACTGCAGCGCTGGCCAGATGGCGGCGCGACTGAAGTTTGCGGCGCTGACGAATCATCGACGGATCAAGCGCCGGATTGGCCGGTTGCTGTAGCGCGCCACTTAGCGCCGCACGCAGTTGCTGGGCGTCCTGTTGCCAGCCGCGCACTTGCGCGGCTTCATCCGGGTGGCTGGCCAGCCAGGTTTCCAGCACACGCCGGTCGGCGTCGCTGAGCTGGTGGTCGACGTAAGCGTGCAGGTCACGCTCGCTGGGAGGCAGGCTGATCATTTGAGTATCCGCAAAGAAGGGCTGCTGATTTCGCCGTCGCTGAGTTGGCGCAAGGCCTGGCGGGCGCGGGACAGGCGCGACATCACGGTGCCGATCGGGGCGCCAAGGATCTCGGCGACCTCTTTATAGGAAAGGCCTTCAACCGAGACCATCATTAGCAGGGCGCGTTGCTCGGTGGGCAATCGGTCGAAGGCTTGCAGGGTCGATTGGGCGATCACCGTGCGCTCCACCGAAGGCTCGACGTCGTCGCGACCGGTAAAAAACTCAAGCATCCGTGCATAGCGGCGAGAACGGCGATGAGCATCGAGAAACTGTCGATACAGGATCGCAAACAGCCAGGCACGCAGGTCGCCCTCGGCGCGTTTATCGCCCCAACTCGACAGTGCCCGCTCCAGGCTCGCCTGTACCAGATCGTCGGCGCTGCTGCTGTTGCGCGTCAACGACACGGCAAAGCGGCGCAATCTGGGAATGATTTCTCTCAACTGTTCGTCGAATTCGCTCATGAATTTCTGCTAGTAACTACGCTGTGGACTAGGGAGACGTCCATCGCTTGAGGTTATTCCACGTTCGGAAAAATAAATACCGGGTCGTGGAATAAATCCTGACGGGGTGCGTCTTGCTGATTCTTACTATTTGTGGCCGATGGCCCTGGAGTTATTCATGGTTGATCGCACTTCACCCACAGGCGGGCCGCAGCGCCCGCCACTGAGTGCCGCGAGCCTGATTTTGCGTCTTGGCGGCATAGCCGTGGTGGTCGCAGCAGTGGCCGGGGCGTTTGCCTACGTGCATGGCAACTTTGACCCACAACGTCTGACGCCCAAGGCGCTGGTCGATGTATTTGAAAAGAACAACGGTGTGCATCCCGGGTTCCGCCGCAATCACGGCAAGGGCGTTTGCGTCATCGGCCATTTCGAGAGCAGCGGCGAGGCGCGAGCGTTCTCGACCGCGCAGGTATTCAACGAGCCACGCACCCCGGTGGTGGGGCGTTTTGCGTTGCCAGCGGGCAATCCTTATGCGCCGGACAGCAGCGTACCGATTCGCAGTCTGGCGCTGCGTTTCACCCAGGCCAACGGCCAGCAGTGGCGCACCGGGATGAACAGCATGCCGGTGTTTCCGGTGGGTACGCCTGAGGCGTTCTATCAACTGCAACAGGCGCAGTCGCCGGATCCGGCCACCGGCAAACCGGACCCGGCCAAGGTGCCGGCATTCTTCGCATCGCACCCGGAAGCCGTGCCGTTTCTCACTTGGGTGAAGACCGCCAAACCATCGGCGAGCTACGCCACTGAAACCTATAACAGCATCAATGCCTTCTATCTGGTGGATGCCAGCGGGAAAAAACAGGCCGTGCGCTGGAGCATGAAGCCTTTGGCTCAGGACGCTGCTGGCGCCACCGCCCCCGAGGGCGGCGACTTTCTGGAGAAAGACCTGGTGCAACGCTTGGCTGCTGCACCACTGCGTTTTCAGTTGAATATCACCCTGGCTAACGCCGATGACCCGGTGAACGACGCCAGCAAAACCTGGCCCGAGGGTCGCAAGGTGTTGAATGCCGGCACGTTGGTGCTGGAGAAAACACAGCCGCAACTGAGCGGCGAGTGCCGTGACATCAACTACGACCCACTGGTTTTACCGGCCGGGATTCAAGGTTCCGACGATCCATTGCTGGCCGCTCGCTCCGCCGGTTACGCCGATTCCTACCTGCGCCGCACCAGCGAAGTCAGCCAATTGCCCGCCGCCAAACAGGAGGCTCGCCCATGAGCACGCAACCGACTCATTTCGCGCTGTTGGCGCGGCTGCTGCACTGGCTGATGGCGGTGATGATCATCGCGATGCTGTTTATTGGTGCCGGTATGGTCACCTCGGTCTCAGAACGGCATGAATGGCTGATCAATCTGCACAAGCCGTTGGGTATCGCGATTCTGGCGCTGGTGATCGTGCGTCTTTTGGTGCGTTTCTCGACGCGCCAGCCACCATTGCCGGCGGATCTGCCGGACTGGCAGGTGCTGGCCGCCAAGGCTTCGCACGTCTTGTTGTATGCGTTGATGCTGGTGTTGCCGCTGCTCGGTTGGGCGATGATCAGCGCCTCGGGGGAGCCGGTGATGCTCAGCAGTTCGTTGCAGTTGCCGTCGATTGTGCCGGCCGATGCGCAGGTGTTTGCGTTTCTGCGCAAAGCCCATGGGTATCTGGCGTATCTGTTGTTTCTGACCGTGCTGCTGCACCTGGCGGCGGCGTTGTTCCATGGCTGGGTGCGCCGCGACGAGGTACTCGACAGTATGTTGCGTGGGCGAGATCGCAGTTAGCCCGCTTGGGTGGCGCATCGTTCAGGTGCGCCGCTTTTCAGGGTCAGCCACCAATAGCCCAGCGCGACCGCGTTGATGCCTGCACCCAGCAGGCACACGCCAGTCCAACCGGCCCACGCATACATGGCGGTTGATCCGATTGAGCCCAACGCGCTGCCGATCGAATAAAACAGCATGTAACCGGCGGTAAGGCGGCTTTGCGCTTCGGGGCGCACGCTGTAGATCATGCTCTGGCTGGTGACGTGCACGGCTTGCAAGCCTAGATCCAAAGTAATCACTCCAAGCAGCAACGCCCACAGCGAGGATTGGGTGAGGGCGATCGGCAGCCACGAGCCGAGCATCAACAGCAGGGAAAGCCCGCTGACCCATTGGCCCAAGCCTCGGTCGGCCAAGTGTCCGGCGCGCGCGGCGGCCAGTGCACCTGCTGCACCGGCGAGTCCGAATAATCCGATTTCGCTGTGGGAAAGCGACAGCGGTGGGGCGGCCAGTGGCAGCACCATCGGCGTCCACAACACCATGGCGCTGGCGAAGGTCAGCAGAGCGAGCAGTGCGCGTTGGCGCAGAACCGGCTCTTCCTTGAACAGGCTGAATACCGAGGCGATCAGTGCGCTGTAACGTGTCGCCGGTTGCGGCGCTTCTGCTTTGGGCAGCACGCGAAACAGCAGCAAAGCCATCACCAATGTCAGTCCCGCCGACAACCAATAGATGGCTCGCCATCCGGCCAGATCGGCCATGGCTCCGGCGATCGTGCGCGCCAGCAGGATGCCGACAACGATGCCACTGGTAACGACGCCGACTACGCGACCGCGTTGTGCCGGATCTGTCAGTGTCGCCGCGTAAGCCACCAAGACTTGAGTGACCACCGCGAGCAAACCGGTCAGCGTCATGCCAAGCAATAACCAAAGACTGGTGGGGGCCAGCGCGATAATCAATAACGCCGCCGCTGACAACAGCGTTTGCGAGACGATCAACCGTCGTCGATTCAGCAAATCACCGAGCGGCACGAGCAATACCAGCCCAACGCCGTAACCGATTTGAGTCAGAGTAACGACGATGCCGATGGAGGCCGGCGACATGGCAAACGCCTCGGCCATGGCATCCAGCAGCGGCTGTGCGTAATACACGTTGCCCACGGCCAGGCCGCAGGCGACGGCGAAAAGCAGCACGACACTGCTGTTAAGTGATTGAGATTTCATACCCGGATTCCCTTTTGGGTTTCAAATTAAAACCAGAATCAAGGTATGCACTCTGGTTTTGATTTGCAACCACCTATATCGAATCCATGGACAGCACAAAGCAAAAGATCGCAGACAAGCTGCGATCTTTTGGTAACGCGGGGAAGGGTATCAGCGCAGGGTATCGACCATGTCGGCGATGGTGGTCAGCACGTCTTTGCCCAACTGTTTCGAGCGTTTGCCCGACCAGCCGGTTTCCGGATTCGGTGCGTCGTCGTGATCCTTGAACGGCATTTCGAGGGTCAGTGACAGACAATCGTACTTCTGGCCGACGCTGTTGCACGCCAGGGTCATGTTGGCCTGGCCCGGTTCGTCACGGGTGTAGCCGTACTTGGTCTGGAACTCTTTGGTGGTGTGTTTCAGGTGGCTGCGGAAATGCTCTTCGAGCTTCTCGATCCGCGGTGTGTATCCCGGATTGCCTTCACAACCGGCGGTGAACACGTGGGGAATGGTTTCGTCACCATGGGCGTCCAGAAACAGATCGACACCGTACTTTTCCATTTGCTGCTGTACGAACAGGACTTCAGGGCTGATCTCCTGACTGGCATTCTGCCAGGCACGGTTCAAGTCCTGGCCCATCGCGTTGGTGCGCAGGTGGCCATGGAAGGCGCCGTCGGGGTTCATGTTCGGCACCAGGTAAAGATCGGCGCTGGCGAGTAATTTGTTCAGCACCGGGTCATCGTGTCTTTCCAGACGCTCGATGATGCCTTCCATGAACCATTCGGCCATGTGTTCGCCAGGATGCTGTTGGGCGATGATCCAGACTTTGCGCTGGCCTTCGGCACCGCTGCCTTTGCGCAACAGTTGAATGTCGCGACCTTCGACGCTCTTGCCGGTCGCCAGCAACTCGGTGCCGGCCTTGGTCAGGGCTTGTTCGATCAGCCAGTCGTGACGGCCACGGCTGTAGGGTTCGAAATAGGCGAACCAGGCGTGGGTCTGGGTGGCTTCAAGGGAGAAACGCAGGCAGTCGCCTTCGAAAATCGTTGGTACGCGGAACCAGTTGACGTGGTCATAGGACGCTACGGCTTGATAGCCGGGCCAGCCCTTGGCGTAGGTGGACTGGCTGGCGTTGTTCAGGCGAAACCAGTGTTCCTGGCCGACGTGCAGGCCGCTGGCCTTGAAATGGAACCACTGGAAATGCGCGCTGCGGGTGTCTGGGCGGATGGCCAGAACCGGGTTGAGCGGATTGCTGATGTCGATGACTTGGATATTGCCGCTATCGAAGTTGGCGCTGATGTCGAACGAAGATTTGGCCACGGTCATAGTCGAGTCCTGAATATGATTTTTATGGCCTCTACTTTACACGCAAGACAGCGGTGAAACCGAGGGGAATTGCGGATGTTGGCGGGGGGCGTCCTCCATGACGCGGACGCAGCTTAGAAGCTATGCGATTGATTCTCAAGTGCTAATTGTCATTAGTTTGCCCCAATGTGGCCGGGCTTCGCTTGCCAACCGATATTCTTTTGATATTATCCGCGCCATCGAATTTGCAGTACCTAAAGACTTCATTAGCCTGAAGCCATAAGCCCGAAAAACGGGCAAAAAAAGACCCGGCAAAAAACCGGGTCAAAAACCGTGATTAGCCTGATGAGGAGATAGCCCAGAAGACCGACCTAAGGTCTCTGGCCCATCGACTGATCTCGCGATCAGCTGCCTGCAATAATAATCATTATCATTTGCAAGTCAAATGTTTTTATCTGCGCGATTGGAAAACTCTTTCCTGTCCGTCCGAATTCCTGTCCCTCAGACGTCATCGCCATCGATCGAATGGTCGACCATCGCCCGCGCCATATCCACCATGTGCACCACCGAAAAGGCCAGATCGCGACTCGCGCCTTGCAGGTTTTCTGCTGCCTTGAAGGCAGTGGCGGCCGCGCAGCGCAACAGATCGGAAGCGTGCACCAGAGCTTCTTCGCCGCTGAGGTGACGTCTGACATTGAAAAAGCGTTCATCCACCTCAGGTTCTGACACAGCTGGTTTCAAGTAATAATCCAGGGCTCGCTGCGCCGCCGCGTTGCCTTGTGGCGAGGTGAAGGTGGTGTCCATTTGCAGATCGGGCAAGTCTTTGCTGCTGATATTCATGATGAAGAGCCACTCCTTGTTCGATTGGAAATCCGTGCCTTCAGAATAGTACGATGTGTAGTTGTGACTAGAATTTAAATACTACAATATGTGTTTTGCCGGCCGAAGGCGTCCGCGTAAGGTGCCGCACATGGATAAATGGATTGAGTTGGTCAAGGCCAAGATGAGTGAACTCAAAATCACTCAAACAGAGCTCGGAGAGCGCGTCGGTATGTCCCAGGGCGGGATTGGCCATTGGCTGAACAAACGCCGGGAACCGGGCATCACTGAAATGAACCGCGTGCTGCAGGCGCTGGGTATGGACTTCCTTGAAGTGGTGCTGGTGATCCGCGAGCCACAGGAAGCGCCGGACGATGACATGCCGCTGGCGCAGAAGTACAACCCTTACTTCCGATACCCGGTCAGCGATTGGCGCGCACCGTGCGAGGTGCGTGAGAGCGGTTCGGCAGTCTATGTGCCGACAACGGATAAACAGCGCTTCGAACTGACGGATTACCACGCCCGAGGTGCTGCGTTCTGGCTGGCGGTGGCGGGGGATTCGATGACCGCACCCAGTGGCCCGAGTATTGCCGAAGGCACGCTGATCCTGGTTGATCCGGAGGTGGAAGCTGTGCCCGGCAAGCTGGTGATTGCCCAGTGGCAGGGCAGCGAAGAAGCGATATTTCGCAAGCTCGACGAAGAGGGCGGCCAGCGTTACCTGGTGCCGCTCAATCCGACCTGGCCGAAGGCCCTGTTCACCGATGAGTGTCGAATCATCGGT
Organism: Pseudomonas sp. N40(2020); assembly: GCF_014472415.1. Classification (GTDB taxonomy): domain Bacteria; phylum Pseudomonadota; class Gammaproteobacteria; order Pseudomonadales; family Pseudomonadaceae; genus Aquipseudomonas. The sequence goes on along the minus strand of NZ_JACSZV010000041.1, from coordinate 14,186 downwards.
GTTGTGGTTCAGGCAACGGCGCGATTCTAGTCAGATCGATCCTCGCCCGGCGTAGGATCGATCCTCCATTCACACCTCTTCCAGTTCGACCAAAGCGCTGCCTTCGCCGACCATTTCACCTTCCTGGCAATACAGCGCCTTGATCACTCCTGCATGTGGCGCACGGATGCTGTGCTCCATCTTCATCGCCTCCAGCACCACCAGTTGCGCACCTGCTTCGACCGATTGGCCTGCTTCCACCAGAACTCGCACGATGCTGCCGTTCATTGGCGCAGTCAGCCCCCCTTGATGACTATGGCTGGCCTCGACGGCGCTGATCGGGTCGTACGTTTGGATACGGCGCAACTCGCCTTCCCATTGCAGATACAGCGAATCGCCCTGGCGGATCGCGCGCAAGTTACGACGTACACCGTCGTGCTCGATAACCAGTGCTTCACCAGTCAGTTTGGCGTTGCCACCTGCATCCAGTGTCAGCGCCCGATCCTGGCCTTCGCAACTTAAATGCAGGGTGATCTCCTGCGGCAGACCTGCACGCAAACCGCTGTTTGCAGTCCACGGCGAAATCGGATCATCCGCCCGAGCAATACTCGGCAGGCTCTGTGCAAACGCCTGCGCCGCGACGTTCCAGAACGCATCACTCAACTCACCCGGAGCCGGCAACAGTTGCTCCTGATAACGCGGAATAAACCCGGTATCCAGTTCCGCCGCGGCAAACGCCGGATGAGCGATGATCCGCCGCAGGAAATTGATATTGGTCTTCAATCCGCCAATCGCAAACTCATCGAGCATGCTCAGCAAACGCAATCGCGCTTGTTCTCGATCCTCGCCCCAGGCAATCAGCTTGCCAAGCATCGGGTCGTAAAACGGCGAAATCTCATCACCTTCTACCACTCCACTGTCGACTCGGCGTCCCGGCCCTTCAGCCGATTCACGGTACAACGCCAGGCGCCCGGTCGCGGGCAGGAAGTCATTCGCAGGATCCTCGGCATACAACCGCACTTCAATCGCGTGGCCGTTGAGCGGGACTTGCTGCTGAGTGATCGGCAATACTTCGCCACGGGCAACGCGAATCTGCCAGGCCACCAGATCCAGGCCAGTAATGGCTTCGGTCACCGGGTGCTCAACCTGCAGTCGCGTGTTCATCTCCATAAAGAAGAATTCGCCACGCGCATCGAGCAAAAACTCCACGGTGCCAGCGCCGACGTAGCCGATTGCTTGCGCCGAACGCACGGCCGCCTCGCCCATCGCACGGCGCAGTTCCACCGTCAGGCCCGGTGCCGGTGCTTCTTCGACGACTTTCTGGTGACGGCGCTGGATCGAGCAATCGCGCTCGTTGAGGTAGAGGCAATTGCCATGCTGATCGGCGAACACCTGGATTTCCACGTGGCGTGGCTTGAGCAGGTATTTCTCCACCAGCATCCGCGAATCGCCGAACGACGACTGTGCTTCACGTTGAGCGGAGGCCAGGGCCTCAGCGAGTTGGCTCACGTCTTCAACCACTTTCATGCCCTTGCCGCCGCCACCCGCTGTGGCTTTCAGCAGGACTGGATAGCCGATGCGTTCGCAGGCAGCGCGGAAGGTCTCGAGATCCTGCGCTTCACCGTGGTAACCCGGCACCAATGGCACGCCGGCGGTTTCCATCAGCGCTTTGGCTGCGGATTTGCTGCCCATCGCGTCGATGGCCGAGGCGGGTGGGCCGAGGAAAATCAGGCCGGCCGCTTCGATGGCGCGGGCGAAACCGGCGTTCTCCGAAAGAAAGCCGTAACCTGGGTGAATCGCCTGCGCGCCGCTGGCCTTGGCCGCTGCGATCAGCTTGTCGATTTGCAGATAACTGTCGGCGGCTTTGCTGCCTCCGAGATCAACACGAATATCCGCTTCACGGCTGTGCCGCGCTTCGCGGTCGGTGGCGCTGTGTACGGCGACAGTGGCCAGGCCAAGCGCTTTGGCGGTACGCATGACCCGGCAGGCAATTTCGCCACGGTTGGCCACCAGCACGGTGGTGAGAACAGGTGCGCTCATCAACGCGGCTCCTTGGTAGTAGTTGCGGCTAGCCAGTTCGGCGGGCGTTTTTGCAGAAACGCGCGCAAACCTTCCTGGCCTTCGGGGCTGACGCGGATACGGGCGATGGCGTTTTCGGTGTAGCGGCGTAGCGCCGGGGTCAGCGCTCCGTTCCCTACTTCACGCAGCAAGTCTTTGCTCGCGCGCATGGCGGCGGGGCTGTTGAGCAGCAGATTGTCGATCCACTGCTCGACGCGTTGATCAATTTCAACTGCCGGATAGCTCTCGGACAACAAGCCGATTTCCCGCGCCCGTTGACCGCCAAAACGTTCGGCCGTCAGTGCGTAACGACGTGCCGCGCGCTCGCCAATGGCCTGCACCACGAACGGGCTGATCACTGCGGGTGCCAGACCGATACGCACTTCCGACAGGCAGAACTGCGCGTCATCGGCGCCAATCGCCATGTCGCAGCAACTGATCAACCCCAGCGCGCCGCCGAACGCCGCGCCTTGCACTACAGCCAAGGTCGGGATTTTCAGCTTGGCGAGGTTGTACATCAGCTCCGCCAGCTCGCGAGCGTCGTCGAGGTTGGTGTGGTAGTCGAGTTCAGCCGATTGCTGCATCCAGGCGAGGTCGGCGCCGGCGCTGAAGTGTTTGCCACGCCCGCGCACCAGCAGGAAACGCAGGCTGGCATCGCTGGCAACCTTGTCGAGGGCGAGGATCAGTTCGCGGATCATTTCGGCGTTGAAGGCGTTGTTCTTTTCTGCGCGGTTGAGCCACAGGGTGGCGAAACCTCGTGGGTCGCTTTGCAATTCGAGGGTGTTGAAATCGCTCATGAGATTCTCCCGATCACATCCGGAACACGCCGAAGCGGCTCGGTTCGATAGGCGCGTTCAGCGACGCGGATAAGGCCAGGGCCAGCACGTCGCGGGTCTGCGCCGGGTCGATGACGCCGTCGTCCCACAGCCGTGCGCTGGAATAGTAGGGGTGACCCTGCTCTTCGTACTGGTCGAGGATCGGTTGCTTGATCTCGGCTTCCTGCTCGGCGCTGAACGCCTGGCCGCTACGCTCCGCCTGCTCGCGCTTGACCTGCACCAGCACGCCGGCGGCTTGTTCAGCGCCCATCACGCCAATCCGCGCGTTCGGCCACATCCACAGAAAACGCGGATCGTAGGCGCGACCGCACATGCCATAGTTACCGGCGCCAAAGCTGCCGCCGATGATCACGGTGAATTTCGGCACCTTGGCGCAAGCCACGGCGGTCACCAGTTTCGCGCCGTGCTTGGCGATGCCGCCGGCCTCGTATTTCTGACCGACCATGAAGCCGGTGATGTTCTGCAAGAACAGCAGCGGGATGCCGCGCTGGCAGGCCAGTTCGATGAAGTGCGCGCCTTTTTGCGCGGCTTCGGCGAAGAGGATGCCGTTGTTTGCCAGAATCGCGATCGGGTAGCCGTGCAGGTGAGCGAACCCGCAGACCAGCGTGGTGCCGAACAGCGCTTTGAATTCATCGAACACCGAGCCGTCGACCAGTCGCGCGATCACTTCGCGCACATCGAACGGCTGCTTGGCGTCGGCCGACACCACGCCGTACAACTCATCGCTGCTGTAGAGCGGAGCAATCGGTGCGCGCTGTTGCACTTCACCGAGCTTACGCCAGTTGAGGTTGGCGACACTGCGGCGGGCGAGGGCGAGGGCGTGTTCGTCGCTCTCGGCGTAATGGTCAGCGACTCCGGAAATCTTGCAGTGCACGTCGGCGCCGCCCAGATCCTCGGCGCTGACCACTTCACCGGTCGCGGCTTTCACCAGTGGTGGGCCGGCGAGGAAAATCGTTGCCTGATTGCGCACCATGATTGCTTCGTCGGCCATCGCCGGGACATAAGCGCCGCCAGCGGTGCACGAGCCCATGACCACGGCAATCTGCGGAATGCCCATCGCGCTCATGTTGGCCTGATTGAAGAAGATCCGCCCGAAGTGCTCGCGATCCGGGAACACTTCGTCTTGGCGTGGCAGGTTGGCGCCGCCCGAGTCGACCAGATAAATGCATGGCAAACGGTTTTGTTGGGCGATGGTCTGCGCGCGCAGGTGCTTTTTCACGGTCAGCGGATAGTACGAGCCGCCTTTCACGGTCGCGTCGTTGGCGACGATCATGCATTCAACGCCTTCGACCCGGCCAATCCCCGCAATCACCCCGGCGGCCGGCACGTCTTCGCCATAAACGGCGTGGGCGGCCAATTGGCTGATTTCCAGAAATGGCGAACCCGGATCGAGCAAGCGGTTGATGCGCTCACGCGGCAGCAGTTTGCCCCGCGAGGTGTGACGTTCCTGAGCTTTCGCGCCACCGCCCTGGGCCACTTGGGCGAGCAGGGTGTGCAACGCGTCGACCTGTTTGAGCATTGCCGCGCTGTTGGCGGCAAACTCCGCTGAACGCGGGTTGAGCTGAGTGTGCAAGGTTGCCATGGCCAGCTCCGTTTAGCGGGTTTCGTTGAACAGTTCGCGACCGATCAGCATGCGACGGATCTCACTGGTGCCGGCGCCGATTTCGTACAGCTTGGCGTCGCGCAGCAAGCGGCCCGCAGGGAATTCGTTGATGTAACCGTTACCGCCGAGAATCTGGATTGCGTCGAGGGCCATTTGCGTGGCGCGTTCGGCGGTATAGAGGATCACGCCGGCGGCGTCTTTGCGGGTAGTCTCGCCACGTTCGCAAGCCTGGGCTACTGCGTAGAGGTAAGCGCGGCTGGCGTTGAGTTGGGTGTACATGTCGGCGACTTTGCCCTGGATCAGCTGGAATTCGCCGATGCTCTGGCCGAACTGCTTGCGGTCGTGGATGTACGGCACGATCAGGTCCATGCACGACTGCATGATCCCGGTCGGGCCGCCGGACAGCACGACGCGTTCGTAGTCGAGGCCGCTCATCAGCACTTTCACGCCACCGTTGAGCACGCCGAGGATGTTCTCTTCCGGCACTTCGACGTCATCGAAGAACAGCTCGCAGGTGTTGGAGCCGCGCATGCCGAGTTTGTCGAACTTGTTGCTGCGGCTGAAGCCTTTCCAGTCGCGCTCGACGATGAACGCGGTGATGCCGTGGGGGCCTTTTTCCAGATCAGTCTTGGCGTAGATCACGTAGGTATTGGCGTCAGGGCCGTTGGTGATCCAGGTTTTGCTGCCGTTGAGGACGTAGCGGTCGCCGCGCTTGTCGGCGCGCAGTTTCATCGAGACCACGTCGGAACCGGCATTAGGCTCGCTCATTGCCAGCGCGCCGACGTGCTCGCCGCTGATCAGCTTCGGCAGGTATTTGATTTTCTGTTCGTGGTTGCCGTTGCGGTTGATCTGGTTGACGCAGAGGTTGGAATGCGCGCCGTAGGACAACGCCACCGAGGCCGAGCCACGGCTGATTTCTTCCATCGCCACGACGTGCGCCAGATAACCCAAACCAGCGCCGCCGTACTCTTCCGGCACGGTGATGCCGAGCAGGCCCATGTCACCGAACTTGCGCCACATGTCGGCCGGGAACAGGTTGTCGCTGTCGATCTGCGCCGCACGTGGGGCGATCTCTTTAGCGACAAAGGACTGAACCTGATCGCGCAGCATGTCGATGGTTTCACCGAGGGCGAAGTTCAGGGATGGGTAGCTCATGGGTCACCTTTTGGCTTTTTTGTAGGGTGGGGAGGGCGGTCGTGCAGCTCTCACCTTTACGTTAACGTAAGCCTGTGAGGAATGGCTGTCAATCACCCTTTACGTTAACGTCAACTTGAGCGAGAGTAGGGGCAGTTCAAGATTGCTAAACCCACTAATAAAGACAATAGGGGTCGTCATGGATCAACCCAGTGCAAACCCGCAGCGCAGCTATACCCGTGGTTCCCAGGACAAAACCTTGCTGGCGATGACCATCGGGCAGAAGTTCGACCAGACCGTTGCGCAATACCCGGATGGCGAGGCGCTAGTGGTGCGGCATCAGCAGTTGCGCTATTCCTGGCGACAGCTGGCCGACGCGGTGGATCTGCATGCCAGAGCCCTGCTCGCATTGGGTTTACAGGCCGGTGACCGGCTCGGTATCTGGGCACCGAATTGCGCGCAGTGGTGTATCACGCAAGTGGCCACCGCGAAGATCGGCGTGATTCTGGTCAACATCAACCCGGCCTACCGCAGCTCCGAACTGGAGTACGTGCTCAAGCAATCCGGTTGCCAATGGCTGGTCTGCGCCGGCGCGTTCAAGTCCTCCAACTATCACGGCATGTTGCAGGGATTGCTGTCGGAGCTGACGGAGCAGTCTGTCGGTCAGTTACGCAGCGAACGCCTGCCGGATCTGCGCGGGGTGATCAGTCTCGACACCCAGTCGCCGCCAGGTTTTCTGCCGTGGTCGCAACTGGCCGATCTGGCCGTCAGCATCTCCCCGCAACAATTGCGCGAGCGCAGCGACAGCCTGCACTTCGATCAACCAGTGAACATTCAATACACCTCCGGCACCACCGGTTTCCCCAAGGGCGCGACCCTCAGTCACTACAACATCCTCAACAACGGTTACATGGTCGGCGAAAGCATCGGTCTGACCCCGCTTGATCGACTAGTGATCCCGGTGCCGCTGTATCACTGCTTCGGCATGGTCATGGGCAACCTCGGGTGCATCACCCACGGCAGCACGATGATTTATCCCAACGATGCCTTCGATCCGTTGCTGACCCTGCAAACCGTCGCCGAGGAAAAAGCCACCGGGCTCTACGGCGTGCCGACCATGTTCATTGCCATGCTCGATCAGCCGCAGCGTGCCGAATTCGACTTGTCGAGCCTGCGCACCGGGATCATGGCCGGTGCTACCTGCCCGATCGAAGTCATGCGCCGGGTCATCAGCGAGATGCACATGAGCGAAGTGCAGATCGCCTATGGCATGACCGAAACCAGTCCGGTTTCCCTCCAAACCGGGCCGAACGACGAACTGGAGTTGCGCGTGACCACCGTCGGCCGCACCCAGCCGCAACTCGAAAGCAAAATCATCGACGAGGCTGGCAACCTGGTTCCACGCGGCACTATCGGCGAACTCTGCACCCGCGGTTACAGCGTGATGCTCGGCTACTGGAGCAACCCGCAGGCCACCGCCGAGTCCATCGACGAGGCCGGATGGATGCACACCGGCGACTTGGCGAGCATGAATGACGAGGGTTACGTGAACATCGCCGGGCGTAACAAGGACATGATCATCCGTGGTGGCGAGAACATTTATCCGCGTGAACTGGAAGAGTTTTTCTTCACCCATCCGGCGGTGGCGGACGTGCAGGTGATCGGCATTCCGTGTTCGCGTTACGGTGAGGAGATTGTTGCCTGGATCAAGTTTCACCCCGGCCACAGTGCTTCCGAGCTGGAACTGCAAACCTGGTGCAAGGAGCGCATCGCACACTTCAAGACGCCGCGACACTTCAAGTTCGTCGAAGAGTTTCCGATGACGGTGACGGGCAAGATCCAGAAATTCAGGATGCGTGAGATCAGTATTGAGGAGTTGAAGGCGCTGCATTGAAGATCTTTTAAAAACACAAATCACAGAAAGCACAAAGGGGAGCCGAGGCTCCCCTTTAATTTTGTCGTCGCGTGCTCTTTTTTATTATTGAGGGTCGGTCTGTTGTTGTTTTTGGTAACCGTGGCCCTTTACCGCTGTTTTTGGCGACCCCCATCCGGGGTCAAGAGCAAACGTATTTTTTTGAGCGCTGATCTGCTTTCTCGTTAAACGATCCAACCGATTCGGGAGCTACCTGAGGGTAGTTTTATTGTTCTCTGCCCGGTTGCGGGTCACTCCTGAGAGCACCCTGAAAAGCACACCTTCTCCAAAAAAATCTGTTAGCTGCGTCTCTGTCGTGTTGTTTTTGTTATGTCAGAGTCGGTACGTCTTATTTTTATTGGTTTGCTGCTTTTTATTCTTGTTATGCCATAGAGATAGCAGAACGCGTGCCAAATTTTAAAAATCCTTATAAATCAATGGTTTGATATTTTTGGTGGGTTTTTCGCTCAGCCGAAACCAGACAATTTGTTTCCGTGTTACTCGCTTGCGACCACACTCCGGACGCAGCGGTAACACCATCTCCCTCACTGCGCGCTACGGGCCTTGGCCACGCGCGACCCGCTTGGGCGACCGAGCACGGCGCTGATCTGCTGACCCGCAGCAATCAAGGCGTCCAGATCGATACCGGTCTCGATACCGAGGCCATTGAGCAGGTACACCACGTCTTCGGTGGCGACGTTACCGCTCGCGCCTTTGGCGTATGGGCAGCCGCCGAGGCCGGCGATAGAGCTGTCGAACACCGCAATCCCTTCGAGCAGGCTGGCGTAGATGTTGGCCATGGCCTGGCCGTAAGTGTCGTGGAAATGCCCGGCGAGTTTGTCGCGCGGCACTTGTGCCGACACCACCTCGAACAGACGGCGAGTCGCGCCCGCAGTGCCGGTGCCGATGGTGTCGCCCAAAGACACTTCGTAGCAGCCCATCGCGTACAACTCGCGGGCGACCATGGCGACTTGCTCCGGCGCGACCGTGCCTTCATACGGGCAGCCGAGCACGCAGGAAACGTAACCGCGCACGGTAACGCCATGCTGTTTCGCCGCTTCCATGATCGGCGCAAACCGCGCCAGGCTCTCGCTGATCGAGCAATTGATGTTGCGCTGTGAGAACGCCTCGGAGGCAGCGGCGAACACCGCGACTTCCTTGACCCCGGCGGTAATGGCGTCTTCAAACCCGCGCAGATTTGGTGCCAATGCGCCGTAGGTCACGCCGGGTTTGCGCTGGATCTGCGCGAACACGTCGGCGGAACCGGCCATCTGCGGCACCCACTTCGGCGAGACGAAACTGCCGACTTCTATATAGCCAAGACCGGCGGCGCTCAAGGCGTCGACCAGTTGCACCTTGTCGGCGACGCTGATGGGTTGCGCTTCGTTCTGCAGGCCATCGCGCGGGCCGACTTCGATCAGGCGTACTTGGGAGGGGAGGGACATGGGCTGAGCCTGCTGATTATCTGAATGCAAGGGGATTTTTGTGGGTTTACTGAACCGCTTGCTGGCTCTTGAGCGTCTGCTCCAGCGCCTGCACGCAGCGCTCTTCGGCGGTGTCGAGTTCCAGCTTCATCTGTTCGATGTCGAGCAACTGCTGCTCCAACTGCTCGCGCCGCTCGCTGATTTTCGCCAGCATGCTGTTGAGCTGTTTGGTGTTACCGCTGGACGGGTCGTAGAGTTCGATCAGTTCGCGGCACTCGGCCAGCGAGAAACCGATGCGCTTGCCCCGCAGGATCAGCTTCAGGCTGACTTTGTCGCGGGGCGAATAGATGCGTTCCTGGCCTCGGCGCTCGGGGCTGAGCAGGCCTTGCTCTTCATAAAAGCGGATCGCCCGGGTGGTGATGTCCAGCTCGCGGGCGAGGTCGGAAATGCTGTAAGTCTGGCTGCTCATGAAAGCGCTCGAAAAAAGGTCTTGGCGCTAAGCTAATGGCAGGTTGACGTTTACGTCAAGCGTGGACTGCTTACGCCTTATCCAGCTTCTTCTCATGCGCCGTTACCTGTTGGCACAACTCGATCATCTGCTCGCGCATCCAGCGATTCGCCGGGTCCTGGTCGGTACTCTCATGCCAGTACAGGTGAGTCTCCACCGGCGGCACATCATTGACCGGCAGATTAAACGCATGCAGTTCATGCCGCCGGGCGAAACGCTCCGGCACAGTCATGACCATGTCGGTCTGCTGCATCACCTGGGACGCCATCAGGTAATGCTGCGAGCGCAGGGCGATCTTGCGCTGAATGCCCATTTTGCCCAGCGCCAGATCGACATAACCTAGACCACTGCGGCGGCTGGAAATATGGATGTGGGTCAGCGACAGATAGTCATCGAGGGAAAGCTTTTCCTTTCCCGCCATCGGATGGCCCTTGCGCATCGCACACACGTAACGGTCTTCCATCAATTTGACGTGGCGCACCTGCGGGTCGGTGTTGAGCGGCGCGTCCACGGCAAAATCCAGACGCCCGGCCGCCAGTTCCTTGGTGGTTTCCCGGCGTTTGGAAAGGAAACTTTCGATGATCACTGTTGGCGCCAGACGGCGCAGGCGTTGGAACAGCGGCGGCAAAATCACTGCTTCGGTCAGGTCGGTCATGCTGATGCGGTAGGTCTTGACCGCTTGCGCCGGGTTGAAAATGCGACTTTCCTGCACCGACACCCGCAACAGCGACAGTGCATTACGCACCGGGCCGATGATGTTCTGCGCCATCGGCGTCGGCACCATGCCCTGGGCGGTACGCACAAAAAGCGGATCGTTGAAGGTTTCGCGCAACCGCGCCAATGCGTTGGACACCGCTGGCTGAGTGATGCCGACAATCTGCCCGGCGCGGGTCAGGTTGGCTTCTGTGTAGATCGCGTCAAAGACGATGAAAAGGTTGAGGTCGACCTTGCTCAGATTCATAACGCGGCTTCTCTTGTTTTTAAGGGCTGACGATCACTGGATCATATATCGGTGATGAATGTTTATACACGCCGAGAATAGGCTAGGTAAATTATCAGCGCTGTTCTAGCATCGATTGCATGACTTAAACAACCTCTGCTCAAGAACTGCCTTAACCATCGGGAGCTGCTCATGGATTTCGCTTATTCGCCCAAGGTGCAAGAACTGCGTGAGCGCGTGACCGCGTTCATGGACACTTATGTTTACCCGGCCGAAGCCGTGTTCGAGCGCCAGGTTGCCGAAGGCGATCGCTGGCAGCCGACGGCGATCATGGAAGAGCTCAAAGCCAAGGCCAAAGCCGAAGGCCTGTGGAACCTGTTTCTGCCTGAGTCGGAACTCGGCGCCGGCCTGACCAACCTTGAATACGCACCGCTGGCGGAAATCATGGGCCGTTCCTTGCTGGGCCCAGAGCCGTTCAACTGCTCGGCGCCGGACACCGGCAACATGGAAGTCTTGGTGCGTTACGCCAACGAAGAACAGAAACAACGCTGGCTCGAACCGCTGCTGCGCGGTGAGATCCGCTCGGCATTCGCCATGACCGAACCGGACGTTGCCTCCTCCGACGCCACCAATATGGCCGCCCGCGCCGTGCGCGATGGTGACGAGTGGGTGATCAACGGCAAAAAGTGGTGGACCTCCGGCGCTTGCGACCCGCGCTGCAAGATCCTGATCTTCATGGGCCTGAGCGACCCTGATGCACCGCGTCACGCCCAGCACTCGATGATCCTCGTACCGGTCGACACCCCTGGCGTGAAAATCGTTCGGCCGCTACCGGTGTTCGGCTATGACGATGCGCCGCACGGTCACGCCGAAGTGCTGTTCGACAACGTGCGCGTGCCGTACGAAAACGTCCTGCTCGGTGAAGGACGCGGCTTCGAAATCGCTCAGGGTCGTCTTGGCCCGGGCCGGATACACCACTGCATGCGTTCGATCGGCATGGCCGAGCGTGCGCTGGAATTGATGTGCAAACGTTCAGTGAGCCGCACCGCGTTCGGCAAACCGTTGGCACGTTTGGGCGGGAACATCGACAAGATCGCCGACTCGCGGATGGAAATCGACATGGCGCGCCTGCTGACGCTGAAAGCGGCGTACATGATGGACACCGTCGGCAACAAAGTGGCCAAGAGTGAGATTGCGCAAATCAAAGTCGTCGCACCCAACGTGGCACTGCGGGTGATCGACCGGGCGATCCAGATCCATGGCGGGGCAGGGGTTTCCAACGATTTCCCGTTGGCCTACATGTACGCCATGCAACGCACCCTGCGCCTGGCCGACGGCCCGGACGAAGTACACCGCGCGGCAATCGGCAAGTTCGAGATCGGCAAATATGTGCCGAAGGAGATGCTGCGTAGCGAGCGCTGATCCAGCACAGCGGTGATCGTTCCCACGCGGAGCGTGGGAACGATCAATCATCAAATTCAATACACCCAAACCTCAACCCGTCGATTCTTGATCCGCCCCTCATCCGCACTATTCGCCGCCACCGGCATCTGCGCTCCAAACCCGCGAACCTCCCGCAACACCACGCCGTTCTTCACCAGCTCCCGCCGCACCGCCATCGCTCGCAGTTTCGATAGCAAGTCCGCGCGCGCCGGGTCGTCCTTTACATCACCAAACCCAATCAGCGTCACCGTGCGATCAGTCTTGTTTTGACGCTTTATATAGTCGAGCACCCGGGCCAGATCCTGTCGCGCCTTGTTATCCAGGCTCGCGCTGCCTTCCTCGAAACGGAAGTTCACTGTCAGACGCTGGGCGTGACGGCTGAGTGATTGGTAACCCTCGGGCATCAGTGCATTCGGTGCGACCGTCATGGCCTGAACGGTCTGGCTGATAAACCCGTTGGCCGCCACGATCGCCTGGCCCTGACGACTTTGCGCGAACGCCGCCAATGCTTTCGCCCAAGGATTCTTGCTATTCGGCGGCATATAGAAGAACAACCTGCGGGACAAGGGATAGTCCTCGGTGGCGATCAAGCTGCTCAGCGGCAGCATCGACTGCGACGCACCATCGGCAATCGCCACCGCTTTGGCCTGGCGCACGTAAGGTAAACCGATAAAACCGATGCCTTGCGGATCGGCGCTGACGGCATCGGACAATTGCTCGCTGGATTCAAACCTTTTCGCAACACTACTCAGATTTTTCCCACGACGACTGAGGACCAATTCCTTAAACGTGTCGTAGGTGCCGGACTGATCATCGCGTGCATATAAATGAATCGCCCCGCCATGGCCGCCGAGGTCCTCCCAGGTTTTCACCTCGCCGGCAAAGATCCGCGCCAGTTGTTCGGTGTCCAGTTGCTGCAACGGGTTGTCGGGGTGAAGGATGATTGCCAGGCCATCGATGGCAATGACTTGCTCGGCTGCGGGGCTTTTCAAGTCGCCGAGCGATTGCAGGCTGAGCAGTTCGCTGTCCTTGATCGGGCGGGAGGAGGCGGCGAGGTCGGCAGCGGCGGCTTTCAGCGCAGTGAAGCCGGTGCTGGAACCGTGGGCTGCGATTTCCACCACGACGCTTTTACCTTGGGCAGACTGGCCGACGATCCGCAGTTCGTTGGCGCTGTCCGGGGTTTCGCGGTGGATCTTCAGCAGCCCTTGTTCCCGTAACAGGCCTTCGACCAACGCCGGGCCGAGTTCGGCGCCGATGGTGTTCGAGCCTTGAATGCGCAATGCCGGGCCGTTTTCAGGGATGGGCAGTGCAGCGGCGGAGACCGTCAGCCATCCACTCAAGAGAAAAACGCACAGAACACGCAGGGTCATGCCGGCACCGAATCAAGCCAAGGGGAATGCCGGGGAGATTAAGTCAGGCGCATGACCAAAACATGACAGTGATCCCACAGGAGAATTTCAGGCGATTTGAAGATCAGGCCAGTTCAAGCCAGATCGGCGCATGGTCCGAAGGCTTTTCCATCCCGCGCAGTTCATAGTCGACACCCGCCGCTTTCACCCGAGGCAACAAACCGTGGGAAGCGAGGATCACGTCGATGCGCAGGCCACGCTTCGGCTCGTCTTCAAACCCACGGCTGCGGTAATCGAACCAACTGAACATGTCGGTCACGTCCGGGTTCAGGTGGCGGTAGCTGTCGGTCAGGCCCCAGTTTTTCAGGCGGGCCATCCACTCGCGCTCTTCCGGCAGGAAGCTGCATTTACCGGTTTTCAGCCAGCGCTTCATGTTGTCCGGGCCGATGCCGATGTCGCAGTCTTCCGGGGAAATGTTCACATCGCCCATCACCACCAGCGGCTGCTCATTGTGGAACTGGCTTTCCAGCAAGGCTTGCAGATCGCTGTAAAAGCGCTGCTTGGCGGGGAATTTGGTTGGATGGTCGCGGCTTTCGCCCTGTGGGAAATAGCCGTTCATGATCGTCACCGGCACGCCGTTGGCGTCGGCGAAAGTGCCCCAGATGAAGCGGCGCTGGGCGTCTTCTTCGTCGGTGGCAAAACCTTTGTGAATCGCGATCGGCTCCTGACGCGAGAGCAGGGCGACGCCGTAGTGACCTTTCTGGCCGTGGAAATACACGTGATAGCCCAGCGCACGTACTTCTTCCAGCGGGAACTGGTCGTCGTGGACTTTGGTTTCCTGCAGGCCGATGACGTCCGGCTGGTGTTTTTCGATCAGCGCTGCCAGCTGATGCGGACGCGCGCGCAGTCCGTTGATGTTGAAGGAAACAATCTTCATGGTCGGCAGTCCTGGCAAAAGGGCGATGCTAGCTGACATGTGGGGTGGGGGCCAGTGTGGGGT
>NZ_JACSZV010000040.1 GCF_014472415.1 Pseudomonas sp. N40(2020) | reverse complement strand
GTGTCTGACACACCGCGATCGCGAGCAGGCTCACTCCTACAGTTTTCGTAGAGGCACTATGAAGGTACGGCGCAGGACGTTACAGATTCACCTGAATGTATAAAAACCATATCAGGACGCGGCAGAACGCCGCAGGCAGCACTTAAATCTGATCCGCACAAATGAAAGATTCCTGAGCCTGTTTTGTTTCCAGCGGTATTCCTACAGTGCAGCTCGTGCCAGACCGGGTGGCCTGGCAAGACTTTGCAACCGTGGATGAACTGACCATGAGCACAGCAACAATCGGACAGGCTTATAACTACAAGGTCGTCCGCCAATTCGTTATCGCGACGGTTTTCTGGGGTGTCGTAGGCATGGCGATGGGGGTTTGGATCGCCTCGCAACTGGTGTGGCCAGAGATGAATCTGGACTTGCCGTGGACCACCTTCGGCCGTTTGCGGCCGCTGCACACCAGCCTGGTGATTTTCGGTTTCGCTGGCAGCGCGCAATTCGCCGCCAGCTACTACGCGGTGCAGCGCACCTGCCAGGTGCGGCTGTATTCGGACAAGCTCGCCGCGTTCACTTTCTGGGGTTGGCAATCGGTGATTGTGATCATGCTGATCACCCTGCCAATGGGCTACACCACCACCAAGGAATACGCCGAGATCGAATTCTCCGGCGCGGTGTGGATGGCCGTGGTCTGGGTCGCCTATGCAGTGGTGTTCTTCACCACGGTGGTGCAGCGCAAGACCAAACACATCTACGTCGGCAACTGGTTCTTTGGCGCGTTCATTCTGGTGATCGCCATGCTGCATGTGGTCAATCACCTGTCGATTCCGGTGGACTGGTTCAAGTCGTATCCGGTGTATTCCGGCGCCACCGACGCCATGGTGCAGTGGTGGTACGGGCACAACGCGGTGGGGTTCTTCCTGACCACCGGTTTCCTCGGAATGATGTATTACTTCGTACCAAAGCAGGTCAACCGGCCGGTGTATTCGTATCGGTTGTCGATCGTGCATTTCTGGGCGCTGATCACCCTGTACATCTGGGCCGGCCCGCACCATTTGCACTACACCGCACTGCCGGACTGGGCGCAGTCGCTGGGCATGGCGATGTCACTGATCCTGCTGGCGCCGAGCTGGGGCGGGATGATCAACGGCATGATGACGCTGTCGGGTGCCTGGCATAAATTGCGCACCGATCCGATTTTGCGCTTCCTGGTGCTGTCGCTGGCCTTCTACGGCATGTCGACGTTCGAAGGGCCGATGATGGCGATCAAAACGGTCAACGCCCTTTCCCACTACACCGACTGGACCATCGGCCACGTTCACGCAGGCGCATTGGGCTGGGTGGCGATGATCACGTTCGGCGCGACTTATCACATGGTGCCGAAAGTCTTCGGCCGCGAGCAGATGTACAGCACGCCGCTGATCAACCTGCACTTCTGGCTGGCGACCATTGGCACCGTCCTGTACATCGCTTCAATGTGGGTCAACGGCATTACCCAAGGCCTGATGTGGCGAGCGATCAACGAGGACGGCACGCTGACGTATTCGTTTGTCGAGGCGCTGCAAGCCAGTCATCCGGGATTCATCGTGCGCTTCGCCGGTGGGGTGTTCTTCCTCAGCGGCATGTTACTGATGGCTTACAACGTTTGGCGCACGGTGCGGGTGGCGGATGTTGCACTGGCGCGCAGCGAAGCGCAGATCGCCTGAGGCAGGGAGCCGGTCATGTTCGATGTTTTCTTGAATGTGTTGGGGGTGGTGTTTTTGTGGCTGGCGGTGGAGTACTGCTTGCGACATCAAACCGCAGAAAGCCTCGATGACGCGAGTATGGTGCCGTTTGCCGATGATCCGGAGGTGGCGCGGCGGGTTGAGTTGGCGACCGGAAAAACCGTAAAAGCGGTGGCGCCGGAAGAGGCCAAAAAAGGCTGGATCAACCTGGAAATGTAGCGTCACCAACGTCCCTCTGCAGGAGTGAGCCTGCTCGCGATAGCGGTACATCAGTCACCGTTGATATTGACTGAATGACCCCAATCTCGAGCAGGCTCACGCCTACAAGGTTTTGTGCAAGCCGTGGAATCTAGGTGCGGTCTCGGGGAATCAGGCTTTGCAACTGCTGCGCCAGAAAATCCGCATCGAATACAAAAGTATCCGGATCTTTAAGCCCATTGGTCTTGCGCCACTGCCACTCTCCGCCCGGCAATCCAACCAGCGAAATGCTGCCATACCGCGCCGCCGTCAAGCCCATCACCGCCAACGAAATCTGCCCCGCGCTGCCCATCACATCGGGCACGAACTCCACGGGTTTGCCGGCAATCACAATGCTCAGTTTTTCAGTCTTGAAGGTCGAGGTCTCGACCGGCGTGCTCGGCCCGAAAGCGACATACGCCTCACGGCTCACCTCCAGCAGATTCGGTGCCTGCACCGGCGCCAGCCATTGCTGGATATGGCCGAACAGTTCGGTAATCCGTGTAGCCCACGCCGCCGATTGCGTCTCGAACAGTTGCTTCTTGTGTGCCTCACTCTCGGCATAGTGACGAAGCATTTCGCCCAGCTGTTGTACGTCGTTCATGGGTACGTTCCTCGGGAGAGAGCTTGCGATGGTCGATAGTGACAGATCGAAGCGCTGGCGTACGTTTAACCTCAAACACCGGTACCGGGACACTTTGCACAAGGATCAACGGTACAGTTTGCTTGGCACTGGCGTGCGCTCTTGAACACATGGACACTCTGCCGGAGCCCAACCTTCATAACCAAGGGAAATCCAATGCGCACCATCGGCCTGATCGGCGGCATGAGCTGGGAGTCCAGCGCCGAATACTATCGACTCATCAATCAACAGGTGCGTGACCGTCTCGGCCCATTGCGATCGGCACAAGTGCTGATGTACAGCGTCGATTTCGGCCCGGTCGAACAAGCCCAGCATGCCGGACGCTGGGATGACACTGCGGCGATTCTGGTGGATGCGGCGCGCAGGCTTGAAGCCGGCGGCGCGGAGTGCGTGGTGCTGTGTACCAACACGATGCATAAGGTAGCGGAGCAGATTCAGGCAGCGATCAGCATTCCGTTCCTGCACATTGCCGAACCGGCAGCGCACGCGGCTTTGGCGATTGACGCCCGTACCGTCGGGTTACTCGGCACGGCCTTCACCATGGAGCAGGACTTCCTCAAGCAACGCCTGATTGCCCAAGGCCTGACGGTGTTGGTGCCGGACGAGGCCGAGCGCAAAGACGTGCATCGGATCATCTACGAAGAACTGTGCGTCGGGGTGATCAGTGAGGCTTCGCGCAAGGTTTATCAGCAGGTGATCGAATCGCTGACCGCACGTGGCGCCCAGGCGATCATTCTCGGCTGCACGGAAATCGGCATGCTGGTGAAACCCGAACACAGCGCCCTGCCCCTGCTCGACACCACCGAACTGCATGCGCAGTCGGCGGTGGCGTTTGCGCTGGGCGACTGAGTCAGGCTTTAGGCGAGCGGCGCAGGCGGGCCATGCTCAGAGTGTCCACCCATTGCCCGTCGCGCACCGCGTAGTCACGGAACAGGCCTTCGTTTTCGAAGCCGAACTTGCGGTAGAGGCCCATGGCCGCTTCGTTATCGGCGTATACCGTGAGTTCGACGCGGTGCAGGTTCATCCAGTTGTCGGCAACGTCCAGCGCCGCCGCCAGCAATTTTGAACCCACGCCTTTGCCCTGCCAGGCCACCGCCACGCCCATGCCGATGCTGCCGGCGTGGCTGCGGCGAATCCGCGAATAATGTTCCAGGCCCAAATGGCCGATCACCTCGCCCTGATGCAGCGCCACCAGTTTCACTGCCCGCTCGTTATCCGCCATCACCCTTTGCCGCCAGACCTCGACGGACTGAAACGGCATCTGCAACACCTGGCGGGCCACGGCTGGATTGTTGTACAGCGCAGTAACGGTCTCGACGTGGGATTCGTTGAAGCGTTCGATATGAATCGCAGGGTTGTGGTCGGGCATGGCAGATCCGTCCTGGATCGATGTGTGGCCGACCACTCTAAACCGCAGATATTGCGCCTGGCTACAATCACAATGTAGGAGGTTTGGGTTTCAGTGGGTTCACCGTTCAGGTCTGGAACCATTCCTGGCGTTCGTCGAAGGTGTGGTGAATGAGGTCGAGCAGGGTTTGTACTTCGGCGATGTGTTGCGAATCGGCATTCACCGCCAGCCACGCCTGCAATCGCATCGGCTCCTCGAACAACCCTGGCAGCGCCACCAGTCCACGGTCATAGCGGCTCATGTACATCGGCAGCAAACCAATGCAGGCACTGCACCGGATCATCTCCAGCATCAGCTCATAAGACTGCATTTGCACCACGCCGGCCAGACGTTGTTCGACAAGGTTATTCCATGGTCGAAAACTGTCGATCTGCTGATCGTGTTGCCATTGCACCAGCATGAAATCGGCGAGGTCGTCGGGGCTGTCGGGGCGCGCGGTAACGCGCGAGTAGCGTTTGGCGATGTGTGGCAGGTAGTCCAGGCTCGCGAGTCGCTGTGGTTCGCTGGTGGCGAAGGTCGGGCCGGGATGCGGGGTTTCGCCGTGGGCCAGCCACAGGACGACATCGGCGCTGACGGCGCGCAGCGACAGTTCGCTGTCGAGGGCGATGATTTCCAGACGCACGCTGGCGTTACGCCGCAGCAGCGCAATCAGGTCGCGGCCGAGGATGTCGTGCAGGATCGATTCGGCGACCGCCAGGCGAATCAACGGTTGTTCGACCACCGGCAGTTTGCGCTCATTGGCCAGAGCAACCAGTTTTGCCTGAAGTTGCTGGCCTTCGCGGGTCAGGCTCAAGGCGCTGCCATGAAAGCTGAACAGGGAATGTTGAAGTTCTTGCTCCAGCTGCGCCAGTTGTTTGCGCAGCAGGGTCGATCGAACGTTAAGGCTGCGCGCCGCTTGCATGAAGCAGCCGCAGCGGGCGCTGACCAGAAAGTATTGCGCGATTTCGGTGTCGATCATCGCGGCTTGCGCCAGCCAGGGTTCACTTTCGTCCTGCGCCCAGCGAAATTCGGCGCTGCCCTGTCGTCCTGCGGGTTCGGTGAATGACATCGATGACTTCCTGTCGATCTTTGTACTGGAAACGCCTCGGTTTAAATGTGGGAGCGAGCCTGCTCGCGAATACGGTGCGTCAGGTACCAACGATATTGGATTGACCGACGCTTTCGCGAGCAGGCTCGCTCCCACAGGGGATCTGCGGTGAATCAGGACTATTGTTTTTCCTCGAGAATTTTGTTCAGTTCAGCCCCATCAATACTCAACGTCGCGGTATTGAGCATCCCGTCCAGATACGCCTGGGCAATCTGCTCCTGCCGCTGGGCCCGTAGCGCTTGGGTCAGTTGGTCGCGCAGTTCATCCAGGGTCGCGGTACGCGCCGGTTGCTGCTCGGTGAGTTTGATCACATGAAACCCGGCCGCGCTTTGCACCGGATCGGAAATCGCACCAACCTTCAGTCGCGCCACCGCGCCGCGCACTTCCGGTACCAGTTGCTGCAAGGGTTGCAGACCGGTATCGCCGCCACGTTCAGCCGTCACGCGATCCTGCGAATACTGGGTCGCCAGCGCCGCAAAATCCCCCGGTGTCGCCTGAACCTTTTTGCTCAGTTCCGCCGCCAGTTTGCGTACTGCTTCAAAATTCTGCGGTTCATTCACTCCAAGGAAAATCTGGCTGACCCGATACAAAGCCGGGGTCTGCCAGTTCGCCTTGCCCGCGTCATAGGCTTTCTGCAAATCGGCCGCACTCGGGTAATCCGCCGGCACTTCGCTGACCGAACGCAAATAATCGCGAAAGACAATCTGCTCAGTCGCCGCACGGGTCTGTCGCGCGACGTCCGGACGCTGTGCCCAACCCTGGGCATCGGCCTGTTCCAGCACCGCTTTCTCGGCCAGACGCGCACGAATCCAGCGCTCCAGCGCTTCACGATTACCGCGCAGTTGTTCACGGGTTTCTGGCGGGACAGTGGCCAGCAATGTCTGCAATTCCTGCGGCGACACCTGCTGATTACCCAACCGCGCCACCGCCGGCCCGCCAGCAACCGCCGCCACCGGCGACGATTGCTGGGCGGCGACCGGGTCACTGCCCGGTCGCACCACCAGCGCCACGGCCACCACCAACAGCGCCACTGCTCCAGCGCCGATCACCATGGCAGGCTTTTTCACAGGGCGACTTCCTCTTGCTCGGCGACGGCCACTTTTGCAGCCGAGGCTTGAGCGGCCTGACTGAAGTCACGCAGGTAAACGATGAACTCCTGCAACAGGCGATCCCACAATTCCAGATTGCCGCGCAGGTGATCGTTGCTGACGCCGGCGGCCAGCACCACGTCCATTTCCATCACCAGAAACTCGCCCTGCAACGACAACCGGGCAAAACGTCGAGTCGCGTTCCACTGCTCGGCCACACCGACTGGCAACTCACCCTGCACTCGCAGCGCACAGCTGAAAGTGAAGTCGACATAGCTACCCTGCTCCGCCGCCGGGTTGCCGAAGCGCACGGCGTAGCCGATGCCCTGGCTGGCGCTGAGCAACTGGACGATGCCGTTCTGTTCGGTCTGGTTGACGCGATAACCGGCGGCTTGCAGAACGTCGGTCAGGGATTGCGGGGAAACGTGGCTGATCAATTGAGTCATTGTTTCTTCCTTGTTTATCAGTCTTTTAAATCAGGCTTTTTAATCAGTGCAAGAGCGCGGCTTGCGGCGCGTCGAATTGAGTCTTGTAGAGGTCGTCACCCAACCCCTGGGCCAGTTCATCGAACTTGACCCGGGCGCTGCCCGCGAAGGGCTGGCGGATCTTCATCACCTCGGCCACATCGATGTTTTCGTAGGCAGTGAGGATCTGTTTGGCGACGCCGTACATCTGCTGATTCTTGACTGAACATTGCTGCACTTGTGTGTCACGTTCAGCCAATTGCGCTTGAAGCTTAGACCGTTCTGCCTCTTTGGCACGGGCCATGACCAACAGCTCGTCATAGGCCTTTTTGAACTTGCCGGTTTGCTCGTTACTGGCCGCCACTTGCGCCTGAGCCTGGCTGTGCAGGCTCTGCTGCTGCCCGGCGAGTTGCTCGGCGACGCCTTTGGCCTTGGCCAGTTCGGCGCTCAATTGCTTGATTTGCGCCTGGGCGGCTTTGGCCTCGTTCTGCGCCGCCAGTTGCGCGGCGCTGGCCTGGGCCTGCTGACTTTGCAGGGCCTGCAACTGCTGGGTAGTGCTGCGCAACTGGGTGCGCAGGCGCTCTTCCATGCCTTCGGCGCTCGCCCCGTGCGCGATGAAAAAACTCAGCCCCAACAGTAAAACTCGTGCGTGCATGATCGTTCTCCCGGCGCCTTAGAAGCGCGTGTTGATCTCAAGCTGCAAGACGTCGATGTCGAAAGGCGCGCCGTACACCGCCTCGGTGCTCATCCAGCGACCGGTGGCGTAAACGTTCTTCGCCAAGCCGTAATTACCACCGATGAAATAGCCCTTGGCATTGGTGCCGCCGAGGTGGAACGACGAGTCGTTAAAGCCGTCCGGCAAGGCATCCGGCTGGATGTACTTGTAGCCGGCGAACATATTCCAGTCGCCCTGCTTCTTCAGGTCCAGCGCGTTGCCGAGGGTGAACTGCACCATCCATGCATTGGCGCCGCTTTCGATATCGCCATTGCTGTCGAGGTTGTTGACGATCTGCCCGGCGGAACGCTTGCTCATGTCGCCTTCGTCGTAGCTGAGGTTGTGGATGTAGTTGCCCTGGCTGCGCAGTTTGAAGTCTTGCGGCAGATCGGCATCCCAGACCATGTTCAAGTCGAGCAGGTTGAACTCCGACGCCAGACCGACGAATTGCGGTTGCGGCGTGGTGGTCGGGTTAAGCGGGTTCGGCGTGATGTCCCGTAGCAGGAACACGCTGTTGCCCTTCTGCATGAACGCCGCGCGGCTGCCATCGCTGTCGCAGCCCGGCGCGCCGGCCCACGGCTCGCAGGGGCCGGAGCGCTGGCCTTCGATGTCGTCGAAGCGGTAATAAGCCAGTGCGCCCTTCAAGCGGTTGTTGCTGTTGATCGCCCATTTGGCGCCGATCTGCGCGCCGTATAGCCATTTGTTGTCGCTCTCTTCCTTGTCGAAGCCATTGCTGCTGGTGGTGTCGTTGGTGTAATCCACCGGAAACGCGCCGACGGTGCCGAACACGCCCCAATCACGATTGAGCTTGTGATCGAAAATCGCCGCCACGCCGTCGAAGTTGAGGTCATGGGAATAGAGCATGTCGGTGGACATGAACGGGTTGGCAAAGCGGCCACCGGTCAGGGTCAACTCGTCCGTCGGCTTCCAGTTCAGGTAACCCTGATCGAGCCAGATGTCTTTCTTGGCGAAACCGCCGCCCAGGCTTTGCGTGGTCGATACAGGGTTGTTGTCGGAGCCGGTGCCGATGCGAATGCCGGCGGTCCATTCCGGCGAGATTACCGCTTTCATGCCCAGCCGAGCACGAATGCGGAACTGGTTGGTGCGGTCTTCACGGGTGTTGAGCAGCGGCGGCAGGCTGGTGCTGCTGTTGGGGTTTACGTCGTACGGGCCGTTGTTGTTGAGTTTGGCAAAGTCGACGATTTCGTTGCTGTTGCTGTCCGAGTAATAGCGCGACTCGTTACGCAGGCGAATGTCGCCGTCAAAGCTGATGCGCGACGCCCAGTCCGGGAAGGTGTTGGGCGCTGCCCAGTTTTCCTGCTTGGCGGTGGCCATGACTTCGGCTTTGACCTGATCGCGGATCTGGTCGCGCACCGCTGCTGGTACATACTGCACGCGCACATCGCCTGGGGCGGCAACAGGCCCTGCCGCCACTGCCGTGGTTGCGGCAGCCTGTTTGGCCTGCGCCGCTTCGTTCTGCGCTTGAGCAATCAGCGCGTCGGCCTTGTCCTGTTTCAAAATGCCCTGCTCGACCAGCAAGCGGATCAGATTGATCGTGGCGTTCTCCGAGGGCGCAGGCGCTGCCACGGCCTGACCGACCAGGGTCGCGATGACCATGCCGACCGCCAGGGACAATCGATTCACGTTGGAAATCATCTGCACACAACTCCTTTTGGCAAAACTTTAAGAATTCAGTTAACCCGGACGCCGCCCTTGCAGGGACAGGCGCACAGGCAAAGTCATGGAGGCCGGTGGCCGTTCGCTTAAGTGCGGCGCACTGCGCAGCGCCGCCAAAACCTGGGTATCAATCTCGGGATTGCCGCTGGACTTGATCAGCTCGACCCGGGTGATCTCGCCAACGCTGCTCAGCCACACATCGGCCTGCAAGGTGAAGGCGAGGTTGCGCAGCTCCGGGTTCTCGCGCAGCAGCTTCTGAAAGGTGAACGCAAGGAACTGGCTGTAAGTGCCGTTACCCACGCGCCCGCCTCCAGCGCCGGCCATACCGCCGCCCTTGCCCGCACCGATGTTGAAGGCGTCGTTGCCCGACTGTGCATCGCCGTCCATTTGCATCGGGTTGGCCAGATCGTCCGCTGGCGATGGCGGCGCCTCTTCTTCAGGCTTGACCTCCTGCGGCTCGGGCGTTGGTTCCGGTTCGACGATTTTTTCTTCCACCGGGGTTTCCGGCTCCGGCGGTTTCTCGGGTGGCGGCGGTGGCGGTGGCGGCAACGGAATGATCGTCGGCACCTTCGGCGCTTCGCGGCGGATGCCACTCATGTCGTTGGCCCACTGCCACAGGAACCATGCGGCGAGCGCGCCAACCAATAGCCCGGCGCCCCACTTCACAAAGCGCATCGGCGACTTTTTCACCGGCAGCGGCTCGATCGGGAGTTGTGCGGTCATGACTCAGCCCTGACTCGGTTTGCCGGTCACAAGACCGACCTGGGACAGTTCGAGCCGGCGCAGCAGATCCAGCACTTCGATGACTTTCTGGTACTGCACCGTCGCGTCACCGCGCACGATCACCGGGAAGTCCGGGCTCTGTGCCTTTTCGATGCGCAGGCGCTCTTCCAGCTCGGCCAGCGTCACCGGGTAGGCATCGAGGAACACCTGGCCGCCGTCGTTGACCGAAATCGCCTTGGTCTTGGCTTCCGACAGCGACACCGATGCACTGGCCTTGGGCAGATTGATCTGGATGCCGGAAACCTGCGCGGTGGCGGTGAGGATGAACATCACCAGCACCACCATCAGCACGTCGACCAGCGGGGTGATGTTGATGCTGTCCACCGCAGCATCTTCTTCATCGTCGTGGGAGGCATTTACGGACGCCATGTCAATGCTCCTCAGGCCGGTACGGAATGGTTGGCGTGATGGCCGCGCGAGTGCGACGCCTCACTGAACTGGCTTTCGCCGTGCATCTCCGCCAGACGGGTGATGAACTCGTCGACGAACACGCGCATGTCGGCGCTGACTTCCTTGTTGCGGGTGATCAGGCGGTTGTAGCCAAACAGAGCCGGGATCGCGACGAACAGGCCCATGGCAGTGGCGAGCAGCGCGGCGGCCATGCCGGGAGCGATCGCATTGATGTTGACGTCGCCGGCCATCGCCGTGCCGAGGAAAACCACCATGATCCCCAGCACGGTGCCGAGCAGACCTATGTAAGGACCGCCGGCGATGGCGTTGGACAGTGTCGAAAGCTTCGAGCTGAGGGCCTGGTTTTCCCGGGTTCGCACGCCGTCCATCGAGCAACGGATCGCTTCGATGGTCGCCGCTGAAACCGAAGAGGTGTCGGCGCCCTGCTCGCGGCGGGTGCGGATTTCTTTCACCGCCACCAGATACAGACGCCACAGCGATGAATGCTGCAAACGCTGAGCGAGTTGCGCGTCATCGGCAAACATCTCCAGACGCGTGCCAACCTTGGCGAACTGCTCGCGGAAGGCTTCGTTGGCCTTGCTGACGCGGCCGAGGGTACGGTTCTTGCGCAGCATGATGATCCACGACTGGAACATCATCAGCACCAACACGGCGATGATCACCCAAGCGTCGACTGGCACCGCGTTGAGCAGGAAGCCGAGGCTGCCGAAACCGTAGCCGGACTGTTCTTCATCAACGCCGTAGGCCACCAGTTTCGACTCGGCGCCTTGCGAGGTGGCGTCGGCCAGTAATAACGGCGCAGGACGCGCGACTTTCGACAGGCGCAGTTCGTCGACAGCGCCCACGAATGGCTGGAAGGCGCTCGCGGAAAGGTCCGCGCCGATGGCCATGACCGAGTTGAACGCCGGCATCGCCACCGCCAGTGTCGTGCCTTCGCGACCATTGATGTACAGAGTGACTTTCGAGCCTTCGGCAGTCAGCGCGACGTGCTGCCATTGACCTGGATTCAGCGGCTGTGTGGCGACTGCGCGTTGGCCGTCGATTTCCACGAATGGCACACCCTGATTCACACCGACCAACAGACTGTTGGCACCTTCACGGCGGGCCAGAATCAGTTGCTCGCCATTAGCCTGATCCAGACGCAGCCAGGCACTGAAGGTGAATGCGCTGCCGGCGTTGTGTTGCAACGAGGGGCTGGCCGGCAGTAGCAATGGCTGACCGCTGAACTGCAAGGCACGCCCCACTACGCCGTCAATCGCCGCGCCGGTCGCGCTTTGCGCGGTGTTGCCATACGCGGTGGTGTCTTTGGCCGGCGTGCCGGTGGCGCCGTCGAAGTGATACAGCGCGGTGTAATTCGGGTCGAAGGTCAGTTGACCGTTGCCAGTGGCCGGGGCTTTTTGATTGCCGTAATACATCCAGATGTCCTGACGCTGACCGCCCTCGACATTCGGCACATCAACCCAGATCAGCGCCATGCCCATCAGCGCATCGAAGCTTTCGATCTGGTGATTGAGCACGGTCTTGTCATCGGCGCCGACAAAGCGCAGATCCGAACCGTCTTCTTTAACGCCATCGAAGGTGAAATTGCCGGTGTGCAGGCGCACCAGCAGCGCAGTGCGGCCCAATGCCTGATTGATCGCCGCGCCCTGCGGCGTGGTGTCGACGGTGATCTGTTTGCGGTAGTGCCAGTCGTCCTGCCACCAGGCCTGAGCCGTGGCCGGGAGCACGAAGCCCAGGCAGATCAACAACGAAAGGAAGAGGCGCTGCATGTACGTGCTCCTTTAGAAAGTGGCTTGAAGGTTGAAGTGCAGGCGCGATTCCTGTTTCGAGGTGTTCGGCCCTTCGAGTAGCGGATAGCCCCAGTCGAGGCTGCCGGACAGCCATTTGCTCAGGCTGGCGCGGGTGCCGAGGCCGACGCTGGCCAGGGCGAAATTGGCGTCCTGATCCGGCAGTTCGTCGCGCAGGTACAGTTGCGCGCCTTCGGCGAAGGCGTAGAAGCGCCAATCCTGCATCCAGGTGCCGGTGTACTTGGCGAGCGACGGCGTGCGCAGTTCCTGGCTCAGCAGGTAACCGTCATCAGCCGTGCGTTCGGCGGCCAGATAGCCGCGCACCGAGGTCGCGCCGCCGGCGGAGAATTGCTCGTTGGAAACCAGCGGCCCCGAAGCCAACTGGAACGCCGCTTTGCTCGCGCTCTGCCAGTCGTTGGCGAAGGTCCAGGTGAAACTGGTGTCGCCCTTGAGCACGGCGAAACTCGGGTTGGCGCGGTAGCGTTTGTAGTCGAAGTCTTCGTCGGAGCTGCCATAACCGAAGAGGCTGCGGGTGGCCGCGACCAGGCTCAGGCCGAGGCCGAGCTGGCTCTTTTCGGTGTAGCGATAGCCGTTGTAGGCGAAGGTGAACGGCGCGTATTGCAGCGGCACCTTGTCGCTTTCGCCGGACAGGGTCAGGCGTTCGTCGAAGTCCTTGAAGTCGATGCCCGCTGACAGCGAATTCGACCAACTGCCGCTGGACGGCAGTGTGTAGATCGCCGATACCCCATAGGAATGGCCCTTGCCCAGCACGTTGCTGCCGCCGATGGTGGCGACGTTGCTGTCGGACTGATAACCGGAGAACTGCACGCTCCAGCGATCAGTCAGCGGCGCGGTATACGAGCCGGACCAGACCTTGGCGTTGTCGGTGTCCTGCGGCGCAGTGAAGTAGGTCAGCGAAATGCTGTGGCCGAGTTGCCAGAGGTTGTTGTAGCCGAGGCTGGTGACGGCCCGCAGTTTTTCGGTGTCGGCGCTGTAGTCGTTGTTGAGGCCGACGCTGGCCGTCCAAGGGTTCTGGTCTTCGACCTGCAAATCGACGTCCATGGTGCCGGGGCGCTGACCTTCGCGAACCAGTGGCATGACCTGGCGGCCCGGGGTTTTGTTGAGTTGCGCCAGTTCACCCTGAACCTTGGCGAAGTCCGGGACCTCGCCCTCCTTGAGCGCGGGGACTTCGTCGCGGATGTCCAGTGGCGAATAGTGCTTGGCGCCCACCACGCGCACGCGGCCGACCTTGGTTTCGCTGACTTGCAGATAGACGATACCGTCCGCCACCGCTTGCTCCGGCAACTCGACGAACACCGATTGATAGCCGCGCTCCTGATAGGTCTTCTGCAACGCGTCGCGCGCGCCTTCGATATCGCTCAGGGCTTTTTGCGGGCCGAGAAACGGGTATACCGCTTCTTCGATCGCCCGAGCATCGAGCACGGTGTTACCACGCACGAAGTATTCGTTGACGTCGACGAGACGCTGCGCGGCGTTGGTTTCGGCGGCCTCTTCGGCCAGCGCCGGCTGCACGCCCGCCGTCACCAGCAGCCAGCCCCACAGCGCCAGCCGTGACGTAAAAATCTGTTCCACACTACCCCCTGAATTCGCGATGACCTGTTGGCGCTGTTGCGCGCCTTGTGTGTTGCGTCAGTTGCTGGCTGTCGAAGCGCAGGCGTGTTTACCGAGCCATGTGTGCAATAGCGCGAAGTTCAACGAGAACTCGGGCATTTGCAGCAAGGCACCGCAGAACACTTCGCCGATGATTTTCTGAATGAGTTGCACCGCACGCGGGTTGTTGAGCAGCGTGGCGATGTCGCGACTGAGGGCGTTGAAGCTCCAGACTTTCTGTTGCAGACCAAGGCCGACGAACCAGCGAAACAGCAGGTTGTAACTGAGCTGTTCATAGAGCTGCTGCTCGCTAGGCACCGAATACAGCAGTTGCAGGAGCAGAATGTGCATGACCGTTTGCGCGGGGATCAGCCGGCCGGGCTCGGCATTGAGGTCGTGCAGAAGGTCGCGATGGGCGTCGAGCAAATCGTCGATCTGCGGGCGTAGCAAGACCAGCGAATGACCTGGCGGAATGTAGCTGGAGACCTCTTTCAAGGCGCCCTGCCAGTCATCCTGCGAGACGATCCAGACCCACGGCGCGCCGTAGCGATACACCGAAACCGGCTTCTTGCGCGCGGCTTCGACGATCTTCGACAGACGTTGATCGAGTTCCTGCATGCCCACTTTCGAGTAGCGTTCCATAGTCCCCACTGCCTCACTCCCGGCGTCCCGCCTCGGCTTGTGAAAAGCGCCCTGTTGGGCCCCTCAAGCGCGTTACATAGGCATGACCGGACTGGCGATGTGCTACCGAACTTTTGTCATAAAAGCTTCATTACAGGATTGCTCGAGATTTAACAGACGACACTAAACCTGTGGGAGCGAGCCTGCTCGCGAATACGGTGTGCCAGTCAAGTAGATGGTGACTGACAGGACGCTTTCGCGAGCAGGCTCGCTCCCAGAGGGAGATTTACGGTGGGTTGGGGTCAGGAATAGACCGGCCACGTGTCGACGATCTTGCCGCCGCGCACAGCCAGCAAATCACCGAATTGCAACAGCACCGCTTCGGTCTGGGTCGGGCGCAGGAATACGTTATCTTCCACTGTCAGACCCACGGCATTCGAGCCATTGACCATCTCCTGATTGGAACTGCGCCCGTAGACACTGTTGCTTTGCAGACCCGGCGGCGATTCGAACGCGGCCATCCAGTTACCGCCGTAAATGAAAAAGGTCTGACGCTGGTTCGTATCCCACCACGAAAACAGCTTTGACTTGTCATCCAGCGCCGGGATGTTCACCGCGCCCGTGCTTTTCAAAACGGGCGTGGCGATGTAGGTGGCGGGCACATGATCGACCAGCGATGGCAAGTCGTAATGCGTCGGCTTGAGCATCGCCGTGCCCACCGACACTTCCGTGCTCAGCCTTTCGTTTTCATGGATTCGATAACTTGGGCTGCCGGCGGTGTTCAGGCACAAGCCGTCATGCCACAACTGCGGAAACTGCTGGCGGGTGAAATCGACGCAGCGCTGATAGATCACCATGACCTTGGCGAACAACTCTTCAGGCGAACCGAGAATCCCCGGCACGCCCATGCCCACGAAAGGGTCGTAGCCCATGAACCCGGCAAACTCCAGATGCTGCGGGTTGGCGCTGATCAGTGTGAGCATCTGCCCTAGCGCTTCAACGTCACTCACGCCGCCACGATGCAGGCCCACATCGAGTTCGATGTTGATGCGCATCCGCGTGCCCAACCCCTTCGCCAGCGCGAGGTATTGCTGCAAACGCTCAGGGCTGTCGAGCAGCCATTGCAGTTGCTTCGCCGGATCAAACGGGCCTTTGTGGGTTTGGTAGAACAGTTCAGCCGAGCGCACCGGCAGCGGCTTGCCGAGCAAGATGTCGGATTGCGGAAACTTCACGGCATCGTGGTTGAGAAACGGCTGATGAAATGACATCAAGTTCTGCGTTCCTGCTTTTTGGGCGATGTAACTGAGCAACCCCGGCGACGGCAGCGACTTTTCCACCAATCTCAGTTGCTTGCCACCGCGTCTCACCGACTGCATCACCACATCAATATTGTGATCGAGGCGATCCAGATCGATCAGCAGCACCGGGCGCATCGGGCCTTTTTCCTTGAGTTCACGGTTCAGTGCCTGGAAGTATTCGCTGTACGGCCCGCCGCGATCCCCCGGTCTCAGCCAGGCACCAACGCCCACCAGTAAAGCGCCGAAACCCAGTGTGCCAAGCAGAAAATTACGTCGATTGACCGCCATCAGCTCACTCCCAGAATCGACGACAGATGCGCATTCAAAAACTTGCCGCTCGGATCAAGCGCCTGGCGCACCTCGACAAACTCGCGCCAGCGTGGATACAGCGGCTGCAACGTTCGCGCATTGAGCGTGTGCAATTTGCCCCAGTGTGGCCGGCCGTTGTACTTCCAGAAGATCGGCTCGATGGCAGCGAATAGGTTGTGATGGTCCATCTGATAGTGCTGATGCACCGAGATCGAACAACTATCGCGCCCCTCGAACATGCTCAACGGAATGTCGTCAGCCCTGACGTAGCGGTACTCGATGGGAAACCAGGTGCGCAGGCCCTTGTCCTGAATCAACTTGAGGATTTCGCGCAGGCAGGCCGGGCCGTATTCCGCGGGCACCGAGTATTCCATCTCGTTAAACCGCACCGTGCGCACGTTGGCGTAGATGTCGAACGAGTCGCCCACCCGGTCATCGAAACTCGCCAGATGCCGCAGGCTGTTGAGCATTGTCCGGCGCAGGTCGGGAAAGTCGCTGCCGTACTTGTCGATCTTCTCGATCAGGTTGACGAACTCGTTGCCGCCCTCCTCTTCGGGGCTGATCGGCGGCGTCGCCGGGTCAGTGGTTTCGTTGAGGGCGATGGACAAGGCGTAGTCGGAATGGGTGACGACGAGCATTTCCCAGTGCTGGTTTTCCCGGGTGTTCTTGTCGAGGTCTTCGAGCAGTTCTTCGGTCTTGGCGATCCATTGAGTTTCACGCAGGCGATAGGCCGGACGGTTTTGCAGGCGGATTTTCGTTGCCACGCCGAGTGCACCCAGGGAGACGCGAGCGGCGTTGAACACCTCAGGGTGGCGCTGACTGTCGCAGTCGAGCACCTCACCATTGGCAGTGACCATTTGCAGGCCGCAGACATGGGCCGAGTAGGACTGGAAGTTTTTGCCGGTGCCGTGGGTCGACGTCGCGATTGCTCCGGCGAGGGTCTGGTAGTCGATATCCGCCATGTTTTGCAGGGCCTGGCCGACGTCTTTGAGCGGCACACCCATGCGCGACATCGGCGTGCCGGCGGCGAATTCGGCTTGCAGGGTTTTCGGGTCGTGGTCGAGCAAACCGTTGAAGTAGCTCAGCGACAACAATGTGCCGTCGGTGGGCACCAAGGCGCTGAAGGAGTGCGCCGAACCGACCGGACGAATTTTGCCTTGGGCCTGACGAATCACCGTCGTCAGCTCATCCAGATTTTTCGGCGCCAACCGTGCTGCCGGCAGGCAACTCTGCGCGCCCGACCAGTTGCGCCAGGGAATCAGCCGTGGCGCGCGCATCAATTGACCCAGGGCCGTGTTGCTCGCCAGCGCACTGTACGCGCCGACGATACTTGCCCGTTGCAATAACTGACGCCGTGTCAGATCCATCGTCATGCGCGCACCTTATTGTGGGAGAGGCTGGTCGGCCATGAAGCCGATCAATTGCAGGAACTGCTCTTGCGAGCACTCGACGCACTGGCCCATCGGCGGCATGCCGTTGTAGCCGTTGATGGTGTGGTCGAGCAGCGTGTCGGCACCCTGCTGGATGCGCGGCGCCCAGGCTTTGCGATCGCCAGTGAGCGGTGCGTTGGCCGCCGGATTGGCGTGACAGAGCTGGCAACTGTTGGTGTAGATCTGTGCCAGTGCTGGGTCAGAGGGTGTGGCGCTGCTGGATGTCACTGACGGTTTTGCTTCGTCGCCACAGCCCGCCATCGCAGCGACCAGAGCCAGCAGTAAAGTGAATCGGATTGCCCGCATAACGATCCTCGCGTGGGGTGCGGCTTATTGTTGTGATCACACCTTAAGACAGCCACGCCAGACGCTTGAGGGCATTGCGGGACAGCGAGGGGGGCAAACGGGGCCAGCCTTCTCTCCAATGATCGTTCCCACGCTCTGCGTGGGAATGCAGCCCCGGACGCTCTGCGTCCGCTTGGAACGCGGAGCGTCCCTTGAAGCTCTGCTCTGCGCCTTTGCGTGACATTCGGGTGACATTCGCGGGTTTAAATTTCGGCGCATTCAGGCGTATAACCTTTAAAGGCTTTTTTGATTGCACGCGGACATCCAACACGGGGTAGCGACATGACCACAGCAAACATCCTTGGCAACCTGTTCCCTTCTGTCAGCGACATCCCGGAAAAATACCGCCCAGGCGCTCAGGTCGAGCAACGCGAATACCTCGTCGACGGCCAGTTGCGCCGCTGGGACGGCCCGCTCGCCTCTGTACGCAGCCCGGTTTATCTGCACGGTGAAAATGGCGACGAACAAGTGATTCTCGGCAGCACGCCACTGCTCGACGCCGACACCGCCCTCACCGCACTTGATGCCGCCGTCCGCGCTTACGACCGGGGCCAGGGTCTGTGGCCGACCATGCGCGTTGCCGAGCGCATCCAGCACGTCGAAGCCTTCCTTGGCCGCATGCGTCAGCAACGCGACGCTGTGGTGAAGCTGCTGATGTGGGAAATCGGCAAAAACCTAAAGGACTCGGAAAAAGAGTTCGACCGCACCTGCGATTACATCGTCGACACCATTAACGCCCTCAAGGAACTCGACCGCCGCTCCAGCCGTTTCGAGCTGGAGCAGGACACGCTCGGTCAGATACGCCGCGTACCGCTCGGCGTCGCGCTGTGCATGGGGCCTTACAACTATCCGCTGAACGAAACCTTCACCACGCTGATCCCGGCGCTGATCATGGGCAACACCGTGGTGTTCAAACCGGCCAAGCTCGGCGTGCTGCTGATCCGCCCGTTGCTCGAAGCGTTCCGTGACAGCTTCCCGACCGGCGTCATCAACGTCATCTACGGCAGCGGACGTGAAACCGTCAGCGCGCTGATGGCCAGCGGCAAGATCGACATTTTCGCGTTCATCGGCACCAACAAGGCCGCCAGCGACCTGAAGAAGCTGCACCCGAAACCGCACCGCTTGCGTGCCGCGCTGGGTCTGGACGCGAAGAACCCCGGCATTGTCCTGCCGGAAGTCGATCTGGACAACGCCGTCAGCGAAGCCGTCACCGGTTCGCTGTCGTTCAACGGCCAGCGCTGCACCGCGCTGAAGATCCTCTTCGTACATGAAGACGTAGTCGACAGCTTCATCGAAAAATTCAACGCCAAACTGGCCACGCTCAAACCCGGCATGCCATGGGACAGCGGTGTATCGCTGACGCCGCTGCCGGAGTCGGGCAAGGTCGACTATCTGCACGGTCTGGTGGCGGACGCGCGCAGCAAGGGCGCCGAGGTGGTCAACCCGAGTGGCGGTGAATCCCGCGAGTCGTTCTTCTATCCGGCGGTGCTGTACCCGGTGAATCCGCAAATGCGCGTCTATCAGGAAGAACAGTTCGGCCCGGTCGTGCCTATCGTGCCGTACCGTCACCTCGATACCGTGATCGATTACGTGCTGGAATCGGACTTCGGCCAACAGTTGAGCATCTTCGGTACCAACCCGGTGGCGGTCGGCCGACTGGTCGACACCTTCGCCAACCAGGTCGGCCGGATCAATCTCAACGCCCAGTGCCAGCGCGGCCCGGACACGTACCCGTTCAACGGTCGCAAGAACTCCGCCGAAGGCACGCTGTCGGTACACGATGCGTTGCGGGTATTTTCGATCCGCACGCTGGTGGCGACCAAGTTCCAGGACAGCAACAAGGATCTGATCAGCGAGATCATTCGCGGACGCGATTCGAGCTTCCTGACCACCGACTACATCTTCTGACGAGGGCCTTGCACTGAGTACGTTCAGCACCCACAGATTGCCTCCGTTGTTGCGCCGAATCCTGCGTCCGCTGCTGGACCCGTACCGGCGCTACCGCCACGCCCGATTGATCCACGCGGTGCGGGTGGCATTGGGGTTGCTGGCGACGATTTTGCTGACCACCGGCATCAACCTGCCCCACGGTGAATGGGCGTCGGTGACCATGCTGGTGGTAATCGGCGGTTTGCAGCACCACGGCAACATCGGCAAAAAAGCCGCCGAACGCGCTACCGGCACCTTGATCGGTGCCGGCGTCGGATTATTGCTGGTGGCGCAGCAGGCCTGGCTCGGCATGCCGTGGCTGACCTACTTCGCCATGGCCGTGGTCTGCGGCTTCTTCTCGTATCACGCGATCGGTAAGGGCGGCTATACCGCGCTGCTCTCGGCGATCACCGTATTCATTGTTGCCGGGCATGGCGACAACCCGATCACCGATGGCTTGTGGCGTGGGGTCGACATCCTGATCGGTATCGCGCTGGCATTGGCCTTCTCCTTCGCCCTGCCGTTGTACGCGGTGTACTCGTGGCGCTACAACCTGGCCGATGCCTTGCGCGACTGCGCCACTGTGTACGGACGGATCATCAGCGGCCAACCGGTCAGCGCTGACGAGCATCTTAAATTGATGAGCCGTTTGGGCGCAGTGATGGTGCAATTGCGTTCGCTGATGCCATCGGTGTCCAAGGAAGTGAAAATCTCCATGACCGAACTCGATGCCATCCAGCGCAACCTGCGCATGTGCATCAGCACCCTGGAGATCCTCGGCAACACCCGCCCCGATGCCAACGACCCAGAGGCCATGGCCCATCTGCAATCGGCGCTGAAAGCCGAGCATCGGGTCATTCGCGTGCAGTTGATCGGCATGGCCCGCGCCCTGAAATCCGGCGCGGCACAGCGATTGGATCGGCCAGTGGAGTTGCAGGAGACCAGCCTTGACGCGCCGGTCTACAGCGCGCTCGATGGCTATCGTTTGTTGACCCGGCAACTCGCCGCGAACATCGGCGAGATGCGCCAGCGTCTGGCAAAAACCGCACCGCGCTGGAACATCTGAGAATCACTGCGCGGTCAGCCGCCGTGCCTTGAAACCCCAGCCCTGTTGCATGCCGGCCGCCGCCAGCAGAATCGCCGCAACGCCAACCCATTGCAGGATTTCCAGGCGATGACCGAAGGCAAGCCAGTCGACGAAGATCGCAGCAATCGGATAGATGAAGGACAGTGCACCGGTCAAAGCCGTCGGCAACTTCTGGATCGCGCCGTACAGCAGCACGTACATCAGGCCGGTATGAACAATGCCCAACGTAATCAGACTGGCCCATGCACTCGGTGCCTGCGGCAGTGCAGAAAAGTGCGCGAATGGTACGAGCAACAGCACACCGGTGCAGACCTGAATCAGTGCGATCAAGTGCGGTGGCGTGCCGGTCAGACGCTTGATGATCAACGCCGCAATCGCATAGAGAAACGCCGCGCCCAATGCCAGGGCAATCCCCACCAGATAGTCGTTACCGCCCTCGCCTTGCTGGCCGTGGGCGCTGACGATCGCCAGCATCCCGAGAAAAGAAATCGCCAGCCAGAACAGCTTCTGCACGGTGATTTTCTCGCCGAGAAACAGCGCCGCCAATCCGACCAGCATGAACGGCTGCACGTTGTACACCGCCGTGCCAATGGCAATCGAGGCCCGAGAGTACGAGGCGAACAACAGCACCCAGTTACCGACAATCGCCACGCCGCTGAGCACGGCCAGCAAAAATGTTGTGCGAGTCAGAATGCCTGGGCGCAGAAAGCCGAATGCTGCGCAGATCAATAACAAGGTGCCGGCACCGAACACGCAGCGCCAGAACACCACATCCAGCACCGGCTGCCCGGACACCAGCACAAACCAGCCGATCGTCCCGGATATGAGCATGGCAGCGGTCATTTCAAATGAGCCGCGACGCAGTGTGTTGTCCATCATTATTCTCCTGTGTTTGTGGCAAAAGTATGCCAAGCCGCCACAGGGCCACTCCAGTGCATAAAGCAGGCTAAACTCACTTTCTGCCTTTTTTATCGGGGGTAGTTCTCACCAATCGCCTAATGCGGGAGTTTGTTCATGACCGACGATATCGACCAGATCCTCATCAGCGCATTGATGGAGGATTCGCGGCGATCGCTCAAGGCGCTGGCGCAGATCAGCGGGCTGTCATCGCCCAGCGTGGCCGAGCGTTTGCGCAGGCTGGAGGAGCGCGGTGTGCTCAAGGGCTACACCGTCGAGATCGATCCCAAGTGCTTCGGCTATCAATTGCAGGCGATCGTCCGGGTACGGCCGCTACCGGGGCAATTGCAGGAAGTCGAGCGTCAGATTCAGTCGATTCCCGAGTTCACCGAGTGCGACAAGGTCACTGGCGAGGACTGCTTTATCGCCCGTCTGCACGTGCGCTCGATGGAACAACTGGACACCCTGCTCGACCGCCTCAATACCTTGGCCGAAACCAATACAGCAATAGTCAAGAAGACCCCGGTCAAACGCCGCTTGCCGCCGATGGCTTAGGTGCTTTTTCTGCAAATTCGGCTTAGATTGACGTTTTTCCAGCGAAGGATTCGCGGTATGAAGATTCAGGCAGTAATTCTGGCGGCGTTGATGCTCGTTGGTTGCGGGACTGTGCAGACAGTCGTTCGCAGCGATCAAGACGCCGCGGCCTATCTGAAAGAGAAAAAATCCCACTGCGGCGCTGTTCCGCGAATCTACAGCGGCGTGACCTATGACTTCTGTTTGCTCCACGCAGAGCGTCCGGATGATGTCGATGCGTTCAATTACAACAACGCGACACCCGGCGTACTGGTAGATGCTGCATTTTCAGGGGTGCTCGACACGTTGCTGTTGCCTTATACAATCTACAAGCAACAGGCCGATGGCAGTATCGTCATCAATTGATAGCCTTTTCTGCAGACAACAAAAAACCCGCCTAGGCGGGTTTTTTGTTGTTTCAACGACTGAAATCAGTCGTCGCGGCTCATGATGCCGAAGATCTGCAACAAGCTGACGAACAGGTTGTAGATCGATACATACAGGCTGATGGTCGCCATGATGTAGTTACGCTCGCCGCCGTGGATGATGGCGCTGGTCTGGAACAGGATGCAGACGGACGAGAACAGCACGAAACCTGCGCTGATCGCCAGTTGCAGACCGCTGACCTGGAAGAAGAAGCTCGCCAGCGTTGCACCCAGCAGGACGAAGAAACCGGCGGTGATGAAACCACCGAGGAAGCTCATGTCCTTGCGGGTAATCAGCACGTAGGCCGACAGACCACCAAACACCAGTGCAGTCATCGCGAACGCCGAGCTGACCACTTCAGCGCCGCCCTGCATGCCCAGGTAACGGTTAAGGATCGGGCCGAGCAGGAAACCCATGAAACCGGTCAGGGCAAAAGCCGACACCAGGCCCCACGCGGAATCACGGAGTTTGTTGGTGAGGAAGAACAGCCCGTAGAAGCCGATCAGCACCACGAAAATATTCGGGTAGCCAACACGCATCTGCTGGGCAACGAACGCCATCACGCCGCTGAATGCGAGGGTGAGAGCGAGTAGACCATATGTGTTGCGCAGGACGCGGCTAACCTCTAGCTGCTCAGCCTGCACGCCGTTATTAACTGCGTAATCCTGTTCGCGCATGGCGACACTCCTGTTGGTTTGAAACGTTCAGTCGCAAAGATCATAACAGACGCTCTGTAACAAGCCATGCAGAGAGTTTGACAGTGTGTTTCACTCAGGTATTATGGCGCCCGCAACGCAACGGAGGTGTGGCCGAGTGGTTTAAGGCAACGGTCTTGAAAACCGTCGACTGTAACAGGTCCATGAGTTCGAATCCCATCGCCTCCGCCATCTTATATACTACAAAGCCCTGATTATTCAGGGCTTTGTCGTTTCTGGCATTCAGAAAATTGGCTCCTCTCTCTACGGATCGTTTCCGCATCTTTTCGGCCATTTCCGCAACCCTGCCCTTCGACACTGGTGCGTACCCTTAAATTTAGTTGATTCGACCACGAAGCTCATGGGATGCGGCTGCATTCGATACGCAGCTTTCGGCCGTAATCGGACAGTGGTCTAAACGCCCAATTGCCAACAGAATCGTCAATGCGTACTAGTCATGTGCCCCAATTGGCTAGAGGCGGCGGTTACTTTCCTGGGAAGGAATCGTTTCTTGTCTGAAATAACGAAATGAACCTGCCGATTGTCATCAACAAAAATACAAACGAACAAGACCCGAATTCAAAGATCCGGGTCTTGTTCGCTTACCTGTAACGGCCTTCAGTAGAGGCTTTTACCAGGCGTAGCGGTAGCCTACGTTCACCGAATAAGGCTGTTCGATGCCATCGCCCTTGGTGTATTCCGCATCGATGAAGAACTTGTGTTTCTCGGCGGTTTGCAGGATTACCCCGCCACCGATTTCCGCCCGCGAACCTGGCAATTTGCTGTCCAGACTTACATCGTTGACGCTCACATGGCTGTCACCGGCATGTTCGGTAATCCACGATGCTTTGGCGTATGGCTGCACAGTCATACCGTTATCCAGCTTCATGTTACGACCGAACAGGCTGCCAACTCGGCTCTGAACAGAAGTAACGGCATCCTGTTCGACTTTCAAGCCATTGCTTGCGGTGTAATCGCCACTGCCCACACGGAACGCTTGCAGCTCCAGCTGTGGCTCGACGAACCAGCCTTGTCCAAGATCGATTTGCTTGCCAACCTCTACACTCGCCGCTACTGCGTGATTCTTGTATTTACCGTCGACCTTCTGGCCCATATTGCTGGTGATGTCGACCTTGTTGTCCAAGTGGGTGTATTTCAGCACGCTGTCAACGTACACGCCGTTTTGGTCGATGTAGGTTGCATAGGTGCCGAGCATGGCGCTGTCGATCTGGCCTTTGCTGCCTTCGCCGAAGTTCTGACGAGCCTCACCTTGTCCGGCCATACCGCCGAGATACAGCTTGCCGTTGTAGAAAGGAATGGCCTTGTCGGCGCCGATCTCGAAACCGTTGACCTGCTGCTCAAAGGCACGGCTGGAACCGGTATTGATGCGCTGTTCCTTACCGAAGCCACGTGTCCACAGACCGCCCTCATCATTGCCCATACGCAACTCGCCGAGTCGTTTGGTCAAGGCATTCATCTGCGCACCGATGAGTCCCGTGGCCGCCGCCTGTTGAGCGATGGCAGCGTTTGCGCCCTTACTCAGGTTCTCTGGTTGAGGATTGCTGATAATGGGGTCAATGGGCGCAACGATACCTCCGGCACCGCCACCGGTATCACCCACTGGCTCCTCGCCACCGCCCGCATCCTGTGCAGTGCCGGCCAGGTACCAGTCATCGCCACGCTGCTCGAGGCCATAACGGAAGGCACCCACGTCGACTTTACCGCCGTACAAATCGAACTTCCCCGCGCCGCCGTTGGTATCCACCAGCATCAGTGCACCACCCTGTGCCTGGTGGCCGGAATCGGCAACGATCAGCGTGTGCTCCCCGTCAACTTGCCCTTCAACCTTGAGCAAGTCGCCTTGTAGCGTCGCCAGGTCAGTGTTAAGCAAGAAGCTGCCATTGCCGCTCAAATTGCCCACCGTCAGCGTTTTGAACAAGCCGTTGGAGTGGTCGAAATTGACACGGCCGTCGTTCAACGAAAGAGCACCCAACGAAGAGTCGCCAGTCATTGTCCAGGCGCTTCCACTGTTTACACCAAGTTTATCCAGCCATTGAGCTGCACCTTGCCAGGTCGTACCGCTTTCAAGGGTGATGCCGCTGTCTAGCGTTTGATCATGGTCGATCGACACGTCGCCTTTGAGTCGCGACCCATTGGTGGCGGTCAGTGTCATGCGTTCGATTTTCTCGCCGCTCGTCTCCACGCTACGGGAGCCCATCAAGATGTTACCTTCAATCGTTGAACCGTCAGCGGTCACATCAACACCGGCGAGAACCCCTCCCTTGATAGCATAGTCATTGGAGCTTACCAGGCTGTTTTTGAGATGAACGCTATGCTGGCCCGATGTCAGAGCGACGATCCCGACAGCGGTCGTGCCATTTACCACAACACGTGAGTCTTCGAGGCTCACCGATGAACTGTCGTCCGTGCCTACATAGACACCGTAGCTGCCATTACCATTGAGAGCGATATCGACATTCTTACCGATGACAGTACCCCCAGATGCAGAGTAGAGGCCGATGCCACCGCGCTCACCGTGGATGCGGACATTATCGAGCGTTGCTATCCCGCCATCGATTTTGCTGCTCCAGAAACCGTGCTCCCCTAAATCCACTTCACTGTTAGTCAGGTTGAGGTTTGAGCCTACAGATGCCCGGAGCATAGGTCCCGATCCGTCGCTGGTGATCTTCACATTGTTCGCATTGACCACACCTCCCTGTTTGGCCGAGATGGCAGTGGCCGTTGAGTGCAAGTTTGACGACTCAACATTCACCGTCCCTCCAACATCAGCAAATACGGCTTCGGCGTTAGAGGTGATGTCCATGTTCTTGACATCAACGGTCGCCCCTTGGGATGCCTGAGCACCATAGGCGTACCCTCCGGAGGTGGTTATGCTGCCGCCATCCAGACTTATATGAGCACCCTCTCCTGAGGCCAGCACTCCACGACTATTGTCCCCTGAAGTACTGATCGCAATATCGTCCGCCACCACCGTCCCGCCTGCGGTGGCGTATATTCCATAGCCCCTGCTATTGGTGGTTTCAATGGAGCCTCCGCGAACGTTGACGTTACTGGTCCC
The DNA here is from genome assembly GCF_014472415.1 of Pseudomonas sp. N40(2020). GTDB lineage: Bacteria > Pseudomonadota > Gammaproteobacteria > Pseudomonadales > Pseudomonadaceae > Aquipseudomonas. The sequence continues at coordinate 36,355 of NZ_JACSZV010000040.1, read as the reverse complement.
CGTTGTTGCAATTCCATACCCGTTAGATCCGTGGGTAACAATATCGAGATTGCTGACATCGGCCGTCGAGTTCGTCACGAGCAGGCCCGAGCCTGTGCTGTTGATCTGCACATGGTTACCAAGTAGCTGGCTTGCTTCTTTGACATCCAGCGCGACGCTGTTGCCCAGTGTAGCGACCTGGGTGTTCTGAAGGTTTACCGTAGAGCCGCCAGACGCCATCAAGCCAGACGTATTGGCCATGAGGGAATTTACGGTCATGCCGATCAAATTCAGCGTGGAGTTGGTTTCTACCAGCACAGCGCCCAAGCCAGTGCCTGAAGCGCTGAGAATACCGTTGCTCCAAGTCGCCTCACCGACATTCATAACCCGCAATACAGGGTTGTTGTCACCTGATGTCGTCATTGTCCCGGTACCGTTATAGATCGTACCGTCGACGAGCACAGCAGCGGCGTGCCCCATGCTGGAAAAAGCCAACAACAAGCTGGCAGACAACGTGCTCAAGGGAAAAGCCGGGGCTTTTGAAGATAAGCGCACAAGGCTGTTGCGCGATTTTAATACGTCAGACGCCGACTCCGACGGCAACATAAAATAGGTACGTGTGCGATTCCATATAGCTCGGTAGATGCTGTTCATAAATCTCTCATTCATTGATTTTTTTCAGGACCGGCTTAAACAAGCCAGAGCTCGAAAGTCATTGAGGAGAGATTTGAACAGGAAATTTAGCGGCAAAAATTCAGGCTTTTCCGACTGGACTGTAGGAAAATTCCTACGAGCTGGCTGCTCTTTTTGGTACTCAGCAACTCTTATCTCCGTCTACTTTCAGATGAAACCTGGCGGAGTTGAGTGGTAAGTATTGGTCGTTTCCAGCCCTTGGTAATCGGCGCCAATGGGGCGGATCGCGACGGTCTAGCATCGACCGTCGCAACGGGTGGTTAAACTTCCGTCTGTTCAGCCATTCCAAGACATCTTCGTCCTCCGATAAATCAGCGATGCTTTGGTTTTCCCTAGCGAATGAGTACCGTACATCGTGCGTCAAGGCCAATGGCTGTTACCCACGCTTTGACTATCCGAGCGTACTGTCTGGTGGAGAGATGTTGTTCCAAGGCTGATGGCTGTAAGTAGCAATAGTGCTCATGGCCTGTCCTCCACGTTCAGGGAGGACAAGGGTGGATCACTCACAATGAGTGGTGGTCGCTATTCGACCACTACAATCCGCCCGAAAGCCGCTTCGAAAATCAGCGATGTGGGTGACGCCAGCCTGCTGCTTGGGCACACAAAAGGCGACATTACCGAGCGGATTTATCGCCGCGCTGGCGGAGTTCGAGCCCCATCGCCTCCGCCATCTTATATACGACAAAGTCCTGATTTTTCGGGGCTTTGTCGTTTCTGGAGTTCGCGATTTTTCGCTTCATACTCTTTAGATCGTTTCAGCCATTTCCGCAACGCTTCCCTTCTGATACCGGCGCTGCCTACTCAAATCAAATTGCTCGCGACCAGATGTTTAGGGTGTTTGGCTGTGCTCTGTACGCTGCTTTCGTCCAGATAAAGGGCCAGCGCTTCCCCCAAGGCTTCGAATGTTCTGGCGATGCGCCCAACTTTGCGCAGGTCACTGTGCATGGCAATCCAGACATCAACGTCGAAGCCAAAGCTGTCAGGCAATAACTGGATCAGACCATAGGTCGCTGCGACGGTGGTAGCGCATAAGCCAAATCCGAGACCATTTCTGAGTGCGGCGAGTTGAGCAAGGTGGTTATCGGTGGCGATAGAGAACGGTTGGTCTACTTCGCACAGCCCCACCTCGACCAGTCTGCGTAAGTCAGCAGTGCGGCGATCGGGTCCAATCAGTGGCGCGCGACGCACCTCTTCGAGATTTGCAGGCTCGCCATAGCGTTCAAGGCATTGGGCATTTGCGAACAGGCCCACTCGTAAAGCACCGGCGCGTCGCACGACTATTTCCGCTTCTCTCGGGCGTACGAGGCGCACAGCGATGTCTGACTCCTGTCGGGCGATGTCTTCCAGCGAATCGTTGATACTGAGCTCAAGTTTCAATTCTGAATGCTTGTAATGAAACTCACGCATCAACCCCGGGAGCACCTCGACGCCCAGAAAAGCGCTGCTTGCGAGCCTGACGGTGCCACTCGTGACCTGCGTTTCAGCGCTGGCCATGCGATTGAACGCCTCGGCAGCCATCGCCATGGATTCGACATGGTGAACCAGCCCACGTGCCGATGCTGTAGGCACGAGCCCCGAAGAGGTTCGTGTGAATAACTTCACGCCCAGACCCGCTTCAAGGCTGTCGAGACGTCGACGAGCCGTTGCCTGCGCAATTCCCAGCAACCTGGAGGCGCCCGATAGGCTGCCACTGCGCAGAACCGCCAGGAACACTCGCTGGCTTTCCCATTCCAGCCCGCTCATCTATTCCGTACCAACGGTTGCTCCATTAATTGTCTTCTGGTGGATTCGAGAAGCATGGATGATGAACCCCTGACTCGTAGCGCAGCATTATAAGGAGCAACATCATGGGTTTCACCGGCCAATGCCGATGCGGACAAGTGCATCTTCAAATGCAGATTGAAGCACTTCCGCCTATATATGCATGCCACTGCCTGAACTGCCAGCGATGGAGCGGCAGTGCGTTCGCATTGCATATGCTCTGTCCCGCTCAGGCGATTGAGGCTTCGGGAAGGATGCTCACTTATATCCATGCAACGGATGGGCGTACGTCGACCGAGTACGCATGCGGCAAGTGTTTCACCCGGCTGTTCAATGAGACTGACGCGGCTCCAGGCATGCGTGTATTGCGGGCCAGCGTACTCCACGGCGCGGATCGTTTGAAGCCCTTGGCACACATCTGGACCAAGCGTAAACAGCCCTGGATTTCGTTGCCTGAAGGTGTAGCCCAGTGGCCGGAAAGCCCAACTCCCGAAGACTTTGCCTTGGCCATCAGTCAACACGAGCCGGACGCATCTGGCCCCACAGGTTCAAGTTTTCATTGAATGGCTGCAAGAGCGTTTTGCGCAGCTTCATTCTGACTGGCTGGAACCCCAGCGGTCATTGGAGAAAAACTCTCTTCGTTAAAAGCCACGCTTGAATTGATCACTGATCAGGTCAGCCAGTGTCCGCACAGATTCAGTAAAGCTTCGGCGAGATCGATGTATCAATCCGATATCACGGTGAAATGTGTGCACGCCCAGGTCGAGTGCCCGGACACCTGCTGGCCATTCAGGATTCGGAGTAGTTTGCGGTACCAGCGCAACGCCAACGCCGTTTTCGACCAGTTTGACGATGGCCTCCAACTCATCCAGTTCGCAAACTTCATGCAGGTTGAAATGCATCTGTCGCAGGAAGCGATCGACCTGTCGGCCGCCGAATGATGATCGGTCATAACGAATGAATGGCTGGCTGGAAAGCAGTTTCGACCAGTCCTCACCGGGCACATCGCGCGGCACGATCAGACGGTAAGGCTCAAGCGCCAACGTCGTCCAGCGCAGATCGCTTTGTAGTGAAAACGGAGGGCGAATGATAGCGGCCATGTCGATCTCGCCGGCATCGACGAGGTTCACCAACTCCATCGACAACCCAGGAATGACACGCGTGCGGCACTGCGGACATTGCTGGTGAAATTTGGCCAGCGCATCGGGCAGACAGGAACGCTGTACGGACGCGATAGCACCAATGTTCACCAGCACGCTTGGAGGTTGCCCCACAGTCGTTGAGCCCAGACTTTCATAAAGTCTGAGCAGCTCTTGCGCTTGCAGGAGTATTTGCTGGCCCATTTTGTTGAGGTGGGCTGTGCGCCCTTTTCTGTCGAAAATTTCGAAACCGAGCTCAGCCTCCAGGCGCTGGATCTGTGCGCTGACGGCCGCCTGAGTGAGGCCGATCTTGTTGCCGGCAGCGGCAAAAGTGCCTTCCCGCGCCACAGCGATGAGTGTTTTCAGTTCTTTGATCATTCACAAATATTAATTGTTTTTCTAAGAAATATATATTGATTTTTATGTTTGGTTATACGACCTACGATGCTTCCCATCCCCGACAACGGCTGAATCCTGACAGCCCATGCCGGTGGGAATGTTCGCCAACCAACAAAAAATATTTGGAGTTCTGATGAGCCTCTCGCCTTTCCACCTTGCAATCCCTGTTTACAACCTGGCTTCAGCGCGGACCTTTTACGGTGAGGTTTTGGGTCTTGAGGAAGGACGCTCAAGCAGCCAGTGGGTCGATTTCGACTTCTATGGTCACCAACTGGTGATCCACGAGCACCCGAAAACCGCCTCACAAGAGAGCGTTCACAGCAATCCGGTCGATGGTCACGATGTTCCCGTTCCGCACTTCGGCATCATCCTGGGTTGGGAGCAATGGGAAGCGCTGGCCGAGCGCCTCAAGTCTTTCGGCACCGAGTTTGTGATCGAACCGTACATTCGCTTCAAAGGCCAGGTGGGCGAGCAAGCCACCATGTTTCTGTTTGATCCATGCGGCAACGCTTTGGAGTTCAAGGCATTCAAGGATATGAGCCAGCTCTTCGCGAAATAAGCACATCAATGGCACAACTGTGTTGTGCCATTGGATCTCAAGTGAGCTGGAAGCTCATGACTCTAGCAACTGCGAATAGACGCAGACCTTTCATTCCAACAAGAAGGCTAGACATGAAACGTATTCCCCTGGTGTGGCAAATCGTTGCCGGGCTGCTGCTTGGCGTGCTTGTAGGTTGGTACTTCAATACGCATCCGCAATATCAAACATGGGTCAGCGCAGAGATTCTGAAGCCACTCGGCGACATCTTCATCAAGATGATGAAGATGGTGGTTGTGCCGATTGTGTTCTGTTGCATGATCCTGGGTATTGCTGGCGGTGGAGACAGCAAGTCGTTTGGCCGTATGGGCATTAAGTCGCTCGGCTACTTCTTTGCGATTACCGCGCTGGCGATCGTTATAGGGTTGTGTTTTGCGAACCTCTTCGAACCCGGAACAGGTACCGACATTTCAGGCGTCTCACACAACTCTGCAGCCATCAACATGGAGCCGTCCAAAGGGGCTCTGGTCATTTTGCAGAACATCGTTCCAGACAACATATTGGTGGCGATGTCGGAGGCGAAGTTGCTGTCAGTGCTGTTTTTTGCCGTTCTTTTCGGCTTGGCATTGAATGCGTTACCGAAAGACAAAAGCGCACCCGTCATCGCACTGGTTCAAAGTATTTCGGACGCGATGTTCAAGGTTGTCTCCCTCGTCATGGCCTACGCGCCGATCGGGGTGTTTGGCATGATCGGCGCGACCGTGGCGACGTTCGGTTTCGCCTCACTGTTGCCCCTGCTCAAGTTGATTGCTGTTGTATATCTGGCGCTGATTGCTTTCGCACTGGTCGTGCTGGGTGGCATTTGCTACTTGATTGGCGAAAACATTTTCAAATTGATCCGGTACTTCCGCAATGAACTGATCCTCGCGTTTTCGAGTGCCGCCTCAGCAGCCGTCATGCCGCAATTGATGACCAAGCTGGAGAGCTACGGTGTACCACGCAGGATCGTCAGTTTCGTGGTGCCGGTGGGTTATGCGTTCAATCTCGATGGTGCGTCGATTTTTCTCGGGGTGGCGACGATCTTTGTGGCGCAACTTTATGGCATCGACTTGTCGCTGTCCCAGCAGATCCTGCTGGTGGTGACGATGGTGCTGACCTCAAAGGGTGCGGCAGGAGTGCCGGGGTTTGCCATCATCATCTTGTCCGCCACATTGGCATCTGCCGGTCTTCCATTGGAGGGTGTGGCATTGATCGCCGGCATTTTCAGGATTATCGACAGCGGCACTACCACGTTGAATGTATTGGGTAATGCCATTGCGCCGCTGGTGATCGCCAAGTGGGAAAAGGTCGAACTGGAACCTTCAGGGACTCACCCAGCAGCATGCGGCTAAGCGCTGGCGGCGCAAAGAATGGCAGATCACGAGTAAGCGCCTGCTGGCATAGAGGCGTTTTTATTTAGCACCTCACTAGACGACCGGTCTAATTAACTGGAGATTTTATGACTGATATTGGCTTTGAAACCGATCTTTTTTCCCCCATGCAAATGGGCGCGCTTCAATTGGCCAACCGAATTGTCATGGCACCTGTGACACGCAGCCGAATGGCTGACGACGGCGTACCTAATGAAATGCATGCGACTTATTACGCTCAGCGTGCCAGCGCCGGCCTGATCATTGCCGAGGCGACGAATATTTCCGCTCAAGGGCGTGGCTATGCCATGACGCCGGGTATCTGGTCGCAAGAACAGGTCGCCGGCTGGAAAAAAGTCACCGACGCCGTGCACGCGGCGGGGGGCAAAATCGTCAGCCAGTTGTGGCACGTGGGGCGTTTTTCCAGCGTCGAGTTACAGCCCAACGGCGATGCACCCGTGGCGCCTTCGGCTATCAAGGCTGAAGGTAGCACTTACACCGAAAAGGGCTTTGTCGAGGTGTCGATGCCTCGTGCGCTTGAGACCTCGGAGATTCCCGGCATCATCGAGCAATACAAACTGGCTGCAGAGAATGCCAAACGGGCCGGTTTCGATGGCGTGGAGGTCCATTCCGCCAACAGCTATCTGCTCGATCAGTTTCTGCGCGATTCCACCAATCAACGCACCGACCAATACGGCGGCTCCATCGAGAACCGCGCTCGACTGACGCTGGAAGTGACCGAGGCCGTGGTGTCGATCTGGGGCAACGAGCGTGTCGGTATTCGCCTTTCGCCCGTTACGCCGGATGCCGGTAATACGCCTCCCGACAGCAACGTCATGGCGACTTACGGTTACCTGATCCAGCAACTCAATAACTTCAATCTGGCCTACCTGCATTTCGTTGAAGGCGCCACGGCCACTTCTCGCACGGTCCCTGACGATGTGGATCTGGACGCATTGAGTGCGCAGTTTGCAGGGGCGTTCATCGGCAATAACAACTACGACCTGGCGATGGCACTCGAGCGTCGGGCGCAGGGCCGGATTGACGCGGTGGCGTTTGGTCGATTGTTCATTTCCAACCCCGATCTCGTGGAGCGCCTGCGTCGCGGCATCGAGCTGACCATCGCGCCACGCGAAAGCTACTACGGCGGTGGCGCCAAAGGTTACATCGATTGGCCAACCGCTAACGCTTGAGTCCTGAGTAGCCATTTCCTTCGCCAAGCAAGGCGCAGGGACCGCAATCGCATTCCCGCAAAGAGGTGTGAGCATGAATTATTTGCAAAACAAGGTCGCCATCGTCACCGGCGCATCCTCCGGTATCGGCGCGGCAACCACCCGCGCGCTGGCAGCACACGGTGTACGTGTCGTTGCCGCCGCACTCGATGAAAAAGGCCTGGAATCCTTCGTCTGCGAACTGCGCAAGGCCGGAAGTGAGGTGGTCGCTTTTACCACTGACGTAACTCAACCGGATCAAACCCAGGCACTCGCCAGGTTTGCCCGGGAAACTTACGGCACCGTCGACATTCTGGTGAACAACGCCGGGCTGATGCTGTTCTCAAACTGGGTCGATCTGGCTGTGCACGATTGGGAAAAGATGATCGATGTAAATATCAAAGGTTACCTCAACGCTATTGCGGCGGTGCTGCCGTTGATGCTGGAGCACAAGTCCGGGCAGATCCTCAATATGGATTCCGTTGCGGGCCACCAGGTCGGACAGGCCGCAGGTGTTTACAGCGCTACCAAGTTTTTCGTTCAGGCCATGACCGAGTCCATGCGCAAGGAGCTTGGCGTGCAGCATGGCATCCGCGTCAATACCGTCAGCCCTGGCGTGATCAATACGGGTTGGGCCGACAAGGTCAGTGACCCCGAGGGGCGCAAGGCTGCCAAGGAACTGAACCGGATCGCCATCGCCCCTGACGATATCGCCCGAGCGGTGATTTACGCACTCAACCAACCGGAAAACGTCACCGTCAACGACTTGATCATCTCGCCGACCCGCCAGGATTGGTGACGGTCGTTCAGTCATCGCGCCCGCCGGCAGCTTCGCTGTCATCGTTAATTTATTCACTCAGGAATACATCATGTCCGTTCCAACTTACGTTCAGGAATACAACGCAATCGTCGAGGTGCTTAACCAGTACAACGAAGGTGGCGCAAAGGCAGACAGCACGCTGATGAAGCCTGCATTCAACGAGCAGGCGACTCTGTTTGGCGTTGACGGCGACAAGCTCGTCGGCGGCGCGATTCAGAACCTGTACGACGTCATCGATAACGTCTTCCGCCCCTCTCCCGAAGCCAAAGCCGCAATCGTTCGCATCGATATCGTCGGCACCGCAGCCAGTGCCCGAGTGGATACCGACAACATTTCCGGATTTCGCTTCACCGACTTCTTCAACCTGCTGAAGGTGCAAGGCAAGTGGACAATCGTCAGCAAGATCTACCACACCCACCCAAGTGCATGAAGCCGCGTGCGGTTCTGATCAGAACCGCTGTAGCTCGCCTTCATTGAAAGGAAAGAACCATGTCGAAAAATATCAAAGCAGTACCCACCGCTGAGTACAACGCTGTCATCGCCACCGCCAATCAGTATGTTGAAGGTCTCCGGATCGGTAGTGCTGAAAGCGTTGCGCAAGCCTTCCATGAACACGCGGTGATGTACGGTTTCACCAATGGAGAGTTGCTCGGCGGCCCGATCAACAACCTGTTTGATTTCGTTGAAAAGAACGGCAGTGCACCCGAAATCACCACCCGGCTCGACGTATTGGCAATCACGCCGACCACCGCTGTGGTGCGTGTAGACATGGAAAACGATGCGATTGGCGCTGACTACAACGACTACCTGACGCTGATCAAAATTGACGGCGTCTGGAAGGTGATCGCCAAGGTTTATCACCAGTTCGACGTGTAAGCATCAACCGGTCCCGGCGGACCTGATTCCGGGATCGACCAACTGTTCATTTAAAGGGTGTAGACAATGCCAATGGTTGATTTTTCCGCTGTCCTGAACAGCGATGCACAGCGCGTCTGGAGTGTGGTGAAGCAGTTTGGTGAGATCCATAAATGGCATCCCTCGATTGCAGAAAGCAGCATCGAAGGAGGTGGGCCTGATGGATCAGTCGCTTGCGTTCGCAAACTGACACTGACTGATGGAGCGGTTGTCAGAGAGCGCCTGTTGTCGGTCGATGACCGCGCCTTAACGCTGTCCTACTGTATCGAGGAGGCGCCGCTGCCTCTGGACAACTATGTCGCAACGGTACGTTTGGTAGCGATCACGGGACAAGAACAAACCCTTGTCACCTGGTCAGCATGTTTCGACCTTCAGGAACCGAATACCGCCGAGCACTATCAGGCGTTGATTCGAAGCCTGATCGTTGATGGTCACAAGGGTTTGCAGTCTTTGCTTACTCAATAATGCATCGGTGCACTCCACCTTCCCGATCTCGTCAGGCTGTCGCGTTAGACCCGACAAGATGAACTTCGGTGGCATGGCGACCCGCTAGCCAAGCAAGCGCAGAAGCGGCGACCAACACGGCTGCGCTGAGCTCGAATGTGGCCTTGTAACCGCTCAGATCAAATGCCAGGCCACCAATGATTGCTCCTCCCGCGATAGCTAACTGGACGATGGCCACAAGCAAGCCTCCTCCGGCTTCCGCATCATCAGGCAGAGTTTTCGCCAGCCATGTCCACCATCCGACCGGAGCGGCCGTAGCGACCAATCCCCAGAGGCCAAGCAGCACAGCGGTCAGTACCGGCGATTCGCCGAAGTTCACCAGAGCCAGTGCGATGCCAGCCATGATCAGCGGGATAACTGTCAGCGTGCGGTACAGGCTGCTCCCCATAAACCTTTCGATCAGAAAGGTGCCGATAAACCCTGCAAGTCCCAGCCCCAGCAGCATGAAGGACAACGTTGAGACACTGACGCCAGTCACGCCCTCAAGAAATGGCCGCAGATAAGTGAACAGCATGAACTGTCCCATGAAAAACACGCTCACCGCGACCATTCCCAATGCGACTGGCAACTGCTTCATCAGCCGCAGAACGTTACCGCTACCTGCCTGGCGCTCAGCACTGAACGACGGCAGGCTGATCAGCAGCCATACGGCTGCAAGCACTGCAACAGGAACCACACAGAAGAAAGCGCCGCGCCAGCCTATCAGCGAGCCAAGGAACGCGCCCGCCGGTGCGGCGATTACCGTGGCCAGAGCGTTACCGCCATTGACGATGGCCAGCGCTCGGGAAACTTGATCAGGCTTTACCAAACGCATTGCCGTCGCCGCCGACAATGACCAGAAACCGCCGATGGCTATGCCGATCAAAGCACGTCCGATCATGAATGAAGGATAGCCTGGCGCGAGCGCGACGACCGTGCCTGACACGATCATCAGCAAGGTCAGACACAGCAGCAACTTCTTGCGTTCTACGCGAGCGGCGATCGATGCAATGACCAGGCTTGTGATCAATGCAAAGGCACCGGACACGGAAATACCCTGCCCTGCCTGGCCTTCCGTGATGTGCAGGTCTGCCGCAATGGGCGTCAGCAGGCTGACGGGCATGAACTCTGAAGCGACCAGGGCGAATGCGGCCAACGACATGGCAAGCACCGCGCTCCAGCCGCGTTTTTCTGTAGAGGGAGAAGTCATGGAAACTACCTTTGGTGCGAAAAACGTGTGGGTGTGATGCGCAGGGGTTCAAGCAGTTTGTCGCCCATACGGGCACTCCCCTGTAACAGATAGACACATTCTCCCGGTCGATCCGCCTCTGCCCTAGTGCATTCCTCTTGAATGCTTGCCTGATCCTCTGAGGATGCAGGGTGGTGGATAGGAAACGCCTCTGCAGCGGATTAGAGTTCAGTCAACAGGAGCGACCCGCCATGATCGATACACCCCTGCGCCATGAATCACCTTTGGCGTTGAACATTGACCCGCGCGTGAGCGCACCGGGTGATTTCGTCACGTCCATACCCGGGCTGTCGCTGTTTCGTCGCGACCAGCCGGCACCCCCTGTCGTGTGCATGATCGAGCCAAGCCTCATTCTCGTAGGCCGTGGGGAAAAGCGCTTGTGGGTCGGTGGCGAAGGCTACCGCTACGGCCCTTCGCGGTTTCTGGTCACGTCGCTGGACCTGCCAGCCAATTCCGAAGTGATGCTAGCCAGTCCCGAACAGCCTTGTGTCGGGCTCGTGCTGAAACTGGATGTGAGCATGCTCGCCGAGGTCATCACCAAGGTTGGCATGCCTGCGAAGCGACAACCCTCCACCGGCACAGGCGCAGGCATTGGCACTATGTCGACCGCCCTGGAAGGTGCGCTCGATCGCCTGCTGGCATTGCTCGATGAGCCCGAGGCGATCCCGGTGCTCGCGCCGCTGATCCTGCGGGAAATCCACTATCGGCTGCTCTATACCGATCAAGGGGCACGGCTGCGGCAGATCACTGCTGTCGATGGCCAGGGTTATCGCATCGCCAAAGCCATCGACTGGCTCAAGGTCAACTTCACCGATGCATTGCGCATCGATGATCTGGCGGCGCGAGTGCAAATGAGCGCTCCCACCTTTCACCATCATTTCCGCCAGCTCACCGGCATGAGCCCGCTGCAATACCAGAAGTGGCTGCGGCTGAACGAGGCCCGTCGGCTGATGTTGATGGAGCGTCTGGACGTTTCGCGAGCGGCATTTGCTGTCGGGTATGAAAGTCCTTCGCAGTTCAGCCGCGAATATGGCCGCCTGTTTGGGACCGCGCCCAGTCGTGACATTTCGCTGCTGCGTGGCCGGCCATTCGAGGCGCAAGCGCTCGACAACACGGCCAGTTGAGCGAACGACACGCTTTAACGGTGATGCGCCTCGCAGCGTTTCACCCCTTACAAAAAATGCACGTCAACCGATGATCAAGCGGGTGAATCATGGAACTACGAATCAACCAGAAGACCTATCAGGTCGATGCCGACGCCGATACCCCCCTGCTGTGGGTGATCCGCGATGATCTGGGCATGACCGGTACCAAGTACGGCTGCGGACTGGCGCAATGCGGCGCCTGCTCCGTGCTGGTGGACGGCAATGTCGTGCGCTCGTGCGTCACGCCAGTGGCTGGTGTGGTCGGCCGCGAGGTCACCACCATTGAGGCCATCGAGGCCGATGACGTGGGCAAGCGAGTGGTCTCGACCTGGGTCGATCTGCAAGTCGCCCAATGCGGCTACTGCCAGTCCGGACAGGTGATGGCCGCCACCGCGCTGCTCAAACAAAACCCCAAGCCGAGTGATGCACAGATCGAGGCCGCGATGGTCAACCTGTGCCGCTGCGGCACTTACAACGCCATTCATGCCGCGATGCATGAGCTTGCCGGCAAGGGAGAAGCGTGATGAATGTCCGTATCGACCCTCCCCAGGAAGTATCAGCGCTTGATCTGCACGATCCGGTGAATGTGTCGCGCAGACGTTTCTTGACCGGTACCGCCGTGGGCGCACTGGTGCTCGGCTTTGGCCTGCCGCTCGGCTCGACACGCGTGCAAGCTGCAGCGGCGGCGACTGCACCGCTCGAGCGCGGCACACAGGTTCCCGCGTTTCTGGAGATCCGCCCGGACAACCGCGTGCGTCTACTGTGCCCGTTCATGGAAGGCGGCCAAGGTACGTTCACTGCGATGGCGCAGATTGTCGGCGAAGAACTGGATGCCGACCCGTCGACCTTCCTGGTCGAAGCCGCACCGCCCGGCGAGGCCTATGTGGTGATGGAAAACGGCATGCGTGTCACCGGCGGCAGTATGTCGGTGCGCATGAGTTACTCGGTGATGCGGCGCCTCGGCGCACTTACCCGCGCCATGCTTTTGCAGGCGGGCGCAGAAAAGTTTGGCGTGCCGGTCGCCGAGTTGACCACCGAACCTGGCAAAGTCGTACATGCCAAGTCGGGCCGCTCGTTGACGTACGGTGAATTGGCCGAGCGCGCGATGGATCTGCCGGTTCCCGATCCGGCCTCTGTGAAGCTGCGTGATCCGAGCCAGTTTCGCTGGATCGGCAAACCGGTCAAGCGCGTCGATGCCTATGACAAGTCCACGGGCAAGGCGCTTTACAGCATCGATCTGAAGGTCGACGGCATGCTCCATGCCGCCGTTCAGCATGCCCCGCGCCTGGGTATGACGGTGGGCAACCTGCGCAACGAAGATCAGGTCAAGACAATGAAAGGCGTGCATTCCGTGCATCGTCTGCCCGGTGCCGTGGCGGTAGTAGCCGAGCGTTGGTGGCACGCAAAACGTGCGGTGGAGGCGATTCAAGTCGACTGGCAAGAGCCAATGGCCGACAGCAAAGTGCGGCCGATGCCCGCCGACTTTTCCAGCGATGCATGGCTCAAGCGACTCGCCGACGACAAAGGGCCTGCCAAAGATGATGAAACCCAAGGGGATGTGGCTTCGATTCTTGGCGATGCCAAGTCCCGCGTCGATGCCACCTACCATAACCAATACCTGAACCACGGACAGTTGGAACCGCCCTCTGCGCTCGCCAGATTCAATCCGGACGGTTCGCTGGAAGTCTGGCTGCCTAATCAGGCACCGGACATGTTCCGTGCGGATATCGCCAAACGCACAGGGCTCGATGCGTCTCGCATTACCTTGCATTCGCCATTGCTGGGGGGATTCTTCGGTCGACATTTTCTCTACGACTCAGCCAGTCCTTATCCTCAGGCGATCGAATTGTCCAAGGCAGTTGGCCGCCCGGTCAAACTGATCTGGAGTCGAGAGGAAGAGTTCCTGCGAGATGTGCTCCGCCCCGTTGCCGCGGTGAATTTCCGCGCGGCGCTTGATAGCGACGGCTGGCCGCTCGCAATCGAAGCGATCAGTGCCACCGAAGGTCCCACTGAAGCCATCGCCGGCAAGCAGGGTGAGAAGCTCGACCCTACGGCGCTTGAAGGGTTGTCAGGCAAGTCCTACGCGATCCCCAACAAGCGGATCGCGCAGATCTACGTCAAAGGCCCGGCGATGCTCGGTTACTGGCGTTCGGTGGGCAATTCCCTCAACGACTTCTTCTATGAGTCGTTCCTTGACGAACTGGCCGACAAGGGCGGCAAGGACCCGTTCGAACTGCGCCTGCATTTGCTGCGCGACAACCCGCGCCTGACCACGCTGCTGCAAGCAGTGGGTGAGTTGTCGGGCGGCTGGAAGCGCGGGCCGTTTACTGCCGAGGACGGCAGCAAACGTGCGCGAGGCGTGGCGATGGCTTCGCCGTTCGGTACAGAGACGGCCGTGATCGCCGAGGTGTCCATCGAGAATGGCCAGGTCAAGGTGCACGACATCTGGCAGGCGATTGACCCCGGCAGCATCGTCAACCCGGCGATTGTCGACGCTCAGGTCAATGGCGCGGTGGCGTTGGGACTGTCCCAGACGCTGGTGGAAGAGTCCGTGTGGATTGATGGTAAACCTCGGGCGCGCAACTACGACTTGTATCCGATCCTGCCGCCAGCGCGGATGGCACGGGTACACGTGCGTGTCATCGAGAGCGGGGAAAAAATGGGCGGTATCGGCGAACCACCGTTGCCGGCCGTGGCGCCAGCCGTCGCGAACGCAGTGGCAACACTGACCGGGCAACGGGTTCGCAGCCTGCCCATGAGCCGACACACCTTCACCTGATCAACGCCGGAGCGTCCATGAATAACAGCCGATTCGCAAGAACCGCTGGCTGGCTGGCAGTGCCGTGCCTGGTCGCGGCAGGCCTGCTGGCCTGGTATGTCACCCGCGAGCCCGCCTCGCCCCTTGAAAGCCAACCGATCGCTGCGGCCGACATCGAACCGGCGCTGGTCGCCCGTGGCGAATACGTCGCCAGGCTTAGCGATTGCGTGGCTTGCCACAGCGTGCCAGGTGGTGCGCCGTTCGCCGGAGGCCTGGAAATGGCCACACCGCTGGGCGCGATCCACGCGACCAATATCACCCCGGACACAGAAACCGGTATCGGCCAATACAGCCTGGCGGACTTCGACCGTGCCGTGCGCCACGGCGTGGCACCCGAGAGCCGACGTTTGTACCCAGCGATGCCCTACCCGTCTTACGCCAAGCTCAGTGATGACGACGTAAGAGCGCTGTATGCGTTTTTCATGAAAGGCGTGGCACCCGTGAAACAGGCGAACATTCCGAGTGCCATTCCCTTTCCGCTGAACCTGCGTTGGCCGATTGCGCTGTGGAACGGTGTGTTTGTCGACGCCGAGCCCTACGTGGCCAAACCGGCGCAGGATGAAGTGTGGAACCGCGGCGCTTACCTCGTTCAGGGCGCCGGGCACTGCGGCAGTTGCCATACGCCGCGTGGCCTGGCGTTCAACGAGAAGGCGCTGGATGAATCCGGCACACCTTACCTCGCTGGCGCCTTGCTCGATGGCTGGTACGCGCCGAGCCTGCGTGATGACCACAACACAGGCCTGGGTCGATGGAGCGAACCGGAAATCGTGCAGTTCCTCAAGACCGGTCGCAACAGGCACGCGGTGGTCTACGGTTCGATGACCGAGGCTTTCAACAAGTCCACGCAGTTCATGAGCGACGAAGATCTGACGGCCATTGCCCGTTATCTCAAGTCGTTGCCTGGGGACCGCCAGCGCGACGGGCAGCCATGGCAGTATCAAGAGGTCTCGGCAGCGACGCGCCTGAATGCGCCGGGCGCCCACACCTACGAGACGCGCTGTGCCTCCTGCCACGGCCTGGACGGCAAGGGACAATCGCAATGGATGCCACCGTTGGCGGGTGCCACTTCTGCGCTGGCCAAAGAAAGCGCCTCGGCGATCAACATCACCCTTAATGGTTCGCAGCGTGTCGTGGCTGCCGGTGTACCGGACGCCTATCGCATGCCGGCATTCCGCGAGCAGTTATCGGATCAGCAGATTGCTGAGGTACTGACATTCATGCGCAGCACCTGGGGTAATCAGGGCAGTGCTGTTGATGCACAGGCGGTTGGCAAGCTGCGCGAACACACCGATCCGGCCAGCAGCAGCCCGATCATCCTGCACATGCGCTAAGAGGAGAGCCTGATGGAAAGCATCGACTTGCTGGTCCTGCGCACGGCGCGGGACTGGCTCGCTGCCGGCGAGCGTGTACTGCTCGCCACGGTGGCGCGCACCTGGGGTTCTTCGCCGCGCCCGACAGGGTCGATGATGGCCTTGCGTAACGACGGTCGAGTGGTGGGCAGCGTGTCCGGGGGCTGCATCGAAGACGATTTGATCCATCGCTATACCACGGCCCATGGCGGCAGTGGTTTTGACGACAGCGCACCGCAAGTGGTGCGCTATGGCGTCAGCGCCGATGAGGCGCATCGATTCGGCTTGCCCTGCGGTGGCACGCTTGAACTGATCCTCGAGTTCAGCCCGTCCTGGCAGTCGCTCGATGAACTGCTGATCCATCTGGATGGCGGGCGGCTGGTGCGCCGCTGCCTGGCAGTGGCGTCCGGCCAGGTGACGCTCGCACCCACGGCGACCCCGGAGCAGTTCACGTTTGACGGCCAACAGATGCTAAATACGCTGGGACCGGGCTATCGGATGCTCATGATCGGTGCCGGCGCATTGTCCGAGTACCTGGCCACCATGGCGTTGTTCAACGGCTTCAAGGTAGCGGTTTGCGATCCACGTCCGGAATACATCGAGACTTGGGCGGTAGACGGCGTGGAGCGCATCGTCGGCATGCCGGATGACGTGGTCCGCGACTTCGCGGTCGATCTGCGAACCTGCATCGTCGCTTTGAGTCATGACCCGAAACTCGACGATCTGGCGCTGCTCGAAGCCCTCCACAGCCCGGCGTTTTACATCGGCGCCATAGGCTCGCGGCGCAACAGCCAGCTGCGACGCGAACGCCTGATCGAGCATTTTGGTGAGACCCAAGCCTCGCTGAAGCGTTTGCACGGACCGATCGGCCTCTACATCGGCAGCAAGACGCCTGCGGAAATCGCCGTCAGTGTGATGGCCGAGATTCTTGCGGCCAAGAATGGTGCGAGCTTGCCGAGTGAGCTCAGCATCGCCCAAGCTAAACATGCCATTGAATCTGTGGCCTCATCTGCTCGTTCATCATTGTCTTGACTCTGCATTTGCGTTTTACAGATGCAAAAAAGCCCCTGTGCATGCCAAGGCCCCGGCCGGAAAAGCTCTGGTGACAAAAACCTCACCAGGATGTCTACGCTGAAGATATCAAACCGGGATATTGGATCTCGACATTCAACGTCATCAGCCCCCCCTTTCCTCAGTCATCAGATTTGCGGCGACTCTGGCGGGACTGACGACGGGCTCTATCCCAGGGCGGTATCGAGAAACATCATCACCCCGAATCCAAGCATCAAGCCAAGCGTCGCAGGGGTTTCGTGGCCATTGCGGTGGGTCTCGGGAATCACTTCGTGGGACACCACGAAAATCATCGCGCCGGCAGCCAGACCGAGGGCGATGGGATAACCCAGCGCGAAGCTGCTGGATATACCCAGGCCGACAATAGCGCCGATCGGCTCCATCAATCCTGAACCGACGGCGATCAGCGCCGCGCGCAGTGCGGAAATGCCCGTCACGCGTAACGCCAACGCGACAGCCAAACCTTCGGGGATGTCTTGAATGGCAATGGCGGTGGTCAGAGGCAAGCCCACCTGCATGTCACCGTTGGCGAAACTCACACCGATGGCCATGCCTTCCGGCAGGTTGTGCAGCGTGATCGCCAAAACGAACAACCAGACCCGATTGATGCGCTTGGATTCAGGCCCGCGACGGCCACTTTTTTCGTGCTCGTGAGGGACGAAACGATCCAGGCCAACCATCAACCCCACGCCCAGCGCCAACCCTGCAACGACAACACATGCGGCAAGCAGTTGATTGCCGCACAGCGCTTGCGCCGCCTCGATGCCGGGAAGGATCAGCGAAAAAGAACTGGCAGCAAGCATCATGCCGGCGGCAAACCCGAGCATGATGTCCTGGGTACGTGCAGCGATGTTGCGCAACGCAATCGCCGCAACGGCACCGGCCGCTGTCGCGGCGAAGCCGGACATTCCACCGAGGAAGGCAAAATACAGATTTTGTTTGTTGGCACCGACGAAAGCGCCATAGCCGCTGATCAACAGCAAAACAGTTACGCCTATCAGCACTGCCCAGAAAACCCGTCCGCCCCATCCAGGGCCTGAGAATCGGGCGAACGAGGTTCGAAAAGGCGCGTCGGACGAGGTCAACGGTTCGGGCATGACGATCTCCTGTTTTCTTGAATAGCTGCGACGTTCCAGGGTTCCGACATCACCATGAACGCAAATGCTTCAGTGATAGTCCTCTCCGGCGACCGCTCGCGGACCCAACTGATGAGTCAGCCTCATATGTCCATGCCGATTTGACCATCCAGTGCCTGCCCCACCTACCAGACCAAGCGTCAAGACTTCGAGAGCGCTGTTGCCGAGTTTGCGCTTTTGCATAGGAGATCTCCCTGATGAGCGGGGCTCGCGCACTCACGTAAACCAGAAAAGAAATCGCTCCGCCCTTTCATACCCCTTCTCGCTGGCAAAAAAACACAGCATGTCGAGCATAATGCCCGGCACAGCGAGCACGACGCCTTGGCCAACCGCGTCGAAGATAATCAGAAAGATACCCAAAACAGTAAAGGCACAGCCAAGCGCTGCCAGCATTCTGCGGCTGTTGGTTTGACTCGGATACTTGTTCAGCATTTCTCACCGGCTGAAGTCATCAATTCCATGGCTGCAACTGTAGACCACGCTGCTGCGCACCTATCCATACCGTCTTTCAGAAAGGGCCATTGCAAGGCGTCTACTCATGAATGACCTTGATGTAATCGTTCAACTTTGAGCGCCGCAACAGCACCCAGTCGCTACTTTGCAGGCCAAAACATCTAGAAGTGTTTTGTTCGAGCAGATCGGGCTGTCATCAAGCGCCAAAGTTGAACGCTATGGAAATCCGCGGTCTCGCCCCTTTATAACGCGTTACTGAATGCATCAGCCACGATGGAAACATGAGGAACGTTCCACTTTGGGCGGCACACGTAATACTGAAACCGGCGGTAAGGCAATCTTCAACTCGCATGCGCAGCGCCGGGTTGTAGGTCGATGCAACCATGCCGCGCGGGTCGATGAATTCCAGATCTCCGCCAACGCCGGGATCTTCCTCCCGGCCACCGGCGTCGACCCAGTAAACCCCAGACCAGAACGCACCGGGATGGCCATGAAGTGCATTGCTGTGGCCGGCCTCGTTTACGTTGGCCCAGGCATTGAGTTTCCATTCGAAAGCAGGCTCGGTCAGACCGTATTGATCGCTGTGCACCGCTGTCAGTTGAGTTGCGAAGTCAGTGGCGAATCTCACCAACGCATCGCAGGCCTCCCCTCCCCATGCACAGAAATCGCTCGCCGACTGCCAACCACCGTCATTGCTGTGGTGTGCACCATTGCGTTCTTGCGCCATACGACGGGTGACGATGGACTTCAACTCGGCATTTAGTCTTTCTGCATCGGGGTACTGAATACTCGCCAGGGGTGTTGCGAACAGTCGCCGGATCTTTATAAGTTCGGGATCTATCAGATTGTTGCTCGACTGCATTGCACTTTCTCAACTTGCGCTAGTTGCAACGAACTATATCGAGCGAAGTGAAAGACCGATGTAAACCTTTGTTAAAACTATAATTGAAAAAGTTAAAAGTGCATTTAAGCACTCTCGCTTTCAACTTCCCGGCGACCGGTCATCGTGCTAAAACTGCACATCCCCGCACAAACTCGCAGGACAGTCACGCAATGTCCAAGAAACCGCCGGTCAGTAAAGAGGCCGCAACCGCCGCAGAAATCGAGCGCTCCATTCAGGCGTTGAACAAAATGGCCGAACGCCTGTGGGGTGATGGTCGAGAAGCCGAGGCCAAGGCGCTTCTCGACGCGCTTGATGCATTAAACCGGGCGCTCGACCGGATCAGAATTGGCGAGAGTCGCAGGATTGTGACGCTTCATTAGCCTACGGTTTGAGAATCAGCAGCGGCTCGCCCTTCTTCACAATGTAAGTCGCCAGTTCAGAAGCCTTCTCTTTGCCGACGTTGCTGGCGACATGCGCAACACCCGCCGGAATAAACAGCGAATCCCCGGCCTTCAGTATCACCGGCGCCCTGCCCTCAAGTTGATATTCAAATGTCCCGCTGATCACGTAAGCGACTTCCACGCCCGGATGCGCATGCTTGGGCGAGGTCACGCCGGGTTCGAAATCGACCCGTGCCTGAATCACCTCACGGTCGGCAGCGCCGAGATCCTGGCGAACCAGATCCGTGCGGCTCAGGCCTTGTTGCCAACTCTTGGGTTGCGTGTCAGCGGCGTGTGAGATTGCGGTCATCGAAGCGAGTACTACAGCGGTAGCCAGAAACAGTGGACGGCGCATGATGTTGCCCTCTTGTACGTAGTGGTGTGGTGACCGCTACTTTGCACAGGGCATGTATGGCTGATGTGTCTTAAACCCGGTGTTTGTTATTGGCGTGTGTACACGGGCGTGATTGATACACGCTTATACAAACGTTTCGCTGTCGGGTCGCTGCGCGGCCACACAGCAGGTCTGATCCGTGCCGTTTGCGCGAACGGGCCATGTCGCCAGTGAATCTGTAAACTGGCGCAACTTTTACTCACTCAAACAAGAGATCAGCATGGCCAACCAAGACATCACTTTCACTCCGGACCCGGACGCCGACTCGATTTCCTCCGACGTCGCGACCTTTGGCGGGATCATGGTCTCCACGCAGATTCCGACGCGTGCCGATGGCAGCCTGGAACTGGGTGGTATTACCGAGCAAAGCGAATGCACGCTGCAAGCGCTGAAAGTCGCACTGGAACGTGCCGGCAGTTCGATGGATCGGGTGATGCACCTTACCATCTACCTCACCGACATGGCTGATCGCGCGGCGTTCAATGAGGTTTACAAACGTTTCTTCGCCAAGCCGTGGCCAGTGCGTGCGGCGGTGGGCGTCGCCTCGCTGGCCGTCGAAGGCATGCGTGTGGAAGTGACTGCGATGGCCGCCAAGGCCTGACGTCACACCCTAACGCCCTGTAGGAGCTGTCGAGTGGAACGAGGCTGCGATCTTTTGATCTTTGAAATCAAGATCAAAAGATCGCAGCGTGCCGCAGCTCCTACAAAAGCGAGACCAGGTCTGCAATAGCCATCGGGCAGCACAGGCGTGCCGGGCGCGCGTTTCGCGGGTAGAATGCGCGCCTAACCGTGACAGCCTGACTAAAAAAACTATGTCCTTGCCCAAGCATCATCTGGAATTGCTCAGCCCTGCCCGCGATGTCGCCATCGCCCGTGAGGCGATCCTGCACGGCGCCGACGCCGTGTACATTGGCGGCCCGAGCTTCGGCGCGCGCCACAACGCCTGCAACGAAGTGAGCGAAATCGCCGGACTGGTGGAATTCGCCCGCAAGTATCACGCGCGGATCTTCACCACCATCAACACCATCCTGCACGACAACGAACTGGAGCCGGCGCGCAAGCTGATCCATCAGTTGTACGACGCGGGCGTCGATGCGCTGATCGTCCAGGATCTGGGCGTGATGGAACTGGACATTCCGCCGATCGAACTGCACGCCTCGACCCAAGCCGATATCCGCACCCTTGAGCGAGCGAAGTTCCTCGATCAGGCCGGCTTCTCGCAACTGGTACTGGCTCGCGAGCTGAATCTGCAAGAAATCCGCGCCATCGCCGACGAAACCGATGCCGCCATCGAATTCTTCATCCATGGTGCCTTGTGCGTGGCATTCTCCGGCCAGTGCAATATTTCCCACGCGCAAACCGGTCGCAGCGCCAACCGTGGCGACTGCTCGCAGGCCTGCCGTTTGCCGTACACCCTCAAAGATGAAAAGGGTGGCGTGATCGCCTACGAAAAACACCTGCTGTCGATGAAAGACAACAACCAGAGCGCCAACATCCGCGCCCTGGTTGAAGCCGGTGTGCGCTCGTTCAAGATCGAAGGTCGCTACAAAGACATGGGCTACGTGAAGAACATCACGGCCTATTACCGCCAGCGCCTCGACGACGTACTCGAAGACCGCCCGGATCTGGCCCGCGCTTCCAGCGGCCGTACCGCGCACTTCTTCCTGCCGGACCCGGAAAAGACTTTTCATCGTGGTAGCACCGATTACTTCGTCACCGATCGCAAAATCGACATCGGCGCCTTCGATTCGCCGACCTTCACCGGTTTGCCGGTGGGCACGGTCGAGAAAGTCGGCAAGCGTGACATGCAGGTCGTGACCCACGAGCCGCTGTCCAACGGCGATGGCTTGAACGTGCTGGTCAAGCGTGAAGTGGTCGGTTTCCGCGCCAACATCGCCGAAGCCAAAGGCGAGTTCGATGAAGACGGCGAGAAGCGCTACCGCTATCGCGTCGAGCCGAACGAGATGCCGGAAGGCCTGTTCAAGTTGCGTCCGAATCACCCGTTGAATCGCAACCTCGATCACAACTGGCAGCAGGCACTGCAAAAGACTTCTTCCGAACGCCGCGTGGCGCTGAGCTGGTTTGCACGCTTGCGTGAAGAGCAGCTGGAAATCACCGCCACCAGCGAAGAAGGCATCAGCGCCAGCGTCACCCTGAACGGCCCGTTCGGCGTCGCCAACAAGCCTGAGCAGGCGCTGGAGCAACTGCGCGATCTGCTCGGCCAGCTGGGCACCACGCAGTACCACGCCACCGACATCAAACTGGATGCACCACAGGCGTTCTTCATTCCTAATTCGCAGCTCAAAGCCCTGCGCCGTGAAGTGATCGAAGCCCTGACTGCCGCACGCATCGCCGCTCACCCGCGTGGTAGCCGTAAAGCTGAAACCAGCCCGCCGCCGGTGTACCCGGATTCGCACCTTACCTTCCTGGCCAACGTCTACAACCAGAAGGCGCGCGACTTCTATCATCGTCACGGCGTTAAGCTGATCGACGCCGCGTACGAAGCGCACGAAGAACCAGGCGAAGTGCCGGTGATGATCACCAAACACTGCCTGCGCTTCTCCTTCAACCTGTGCCCGAAACAGGCCAAAGGCGTGACCGGCGTGCGCACCAAAGTCGCGCCGATGCAGTTGATCCACGGCGATGAAGTGCTGACGCTGAAGTTCGACTGCAAGCCGTGCGAGATGCACATCATTGGCAAGATGAAGGGCCACATCCTCAACCTGCCGCAACCGGGCAGCGTGGTCGGCCACATCAGCCCAGAAGACCTGATGAAAACCATCCCCCGCGCACCGCACTGAGTGGTTGGCGAGTGCGGTGCTTCGACGCTGTACTCGCCCGCCCTGCTCTACCGGGTCAAATCGCAGGCATAAAAAAACGCCAACTTCTTGCGAAGTTGGCGTTTTTCAATAGATGGCAGGGGCGGCTGGATTCGAACCAACGCATGGCAGGATCAAAACCTGCTGCCTTACCGCTTGGCGACGCCCCTACAGCTCTTGTCAGCGGCTCCGTGAGGATCGCTGCGAGAACGGGGCGCAATTTAACAACATTCGTTACGTTTGTGAAGCGCGAAGTGAAATATTTTTTGTTTTAAAACAGCGACTTATTATTTTGGCCGAATTCGGGCCAGTGATCAGTGGGTTTAGCGCGGTGTATCACACTGTGTACGAACCCCGCCGCGATACAGCGCCTTTCAACAACGCCCCACTTCGACACAGGCCAGATACGTCCCTACGCTTAAATGCACTGAAGGTTTCAAGGATTCATACAGAACCCTTGGCCAAAGGCTCGCACAGGAGACGTCACCATGAAGATGGCACTGCACACCCGCAAAACCGGCACCGCGCTCGGCTTGTCGATTCTCGCTTTCTCCTTGTTTGGCGCCTTCGGCACAGCTCAGGCGCAAACCTCTGAACCTGCGGCAGTAAGCTATTCCGCACCCTCGCCCTTCGGCCCGTTGAAACATGTGAAGGCCGGCGTGCTGGACGTCGCCTACGCCGAAACCGGCCCGGCCAATGGCCCGGTGGTGATTCTGTTGCACGGCTGGCCGTACGACATTCACAGCTACAACGAGGTCGCGCCTTTGCTGGCGGCCAAGGGCTATCGGGTATTGATGCCCTATGCTCGCGGTTATGGCGATACACAGTTCCTCTCCAAGGACACCCTGCGCAATGGCCAACCGGCGGCGCTGGCCAGTGACGTCATCGACTTCATGGATGCCTTGAAGATCAAGCAAGCGGTGCTCGGCGGGTATGACTGGGGCGCACGCTCGGCGGGCATCGTCTCCGCGCTGTGGCCGGAACGGGTCAAGGCACTGGTGGCGGTCAGCGGCTACCTGATTGGCAATCAGGCCGCCGGCCAGAATCCGCTGCCGCCCAAGGCGGAATTGCAGTGGTGGTATCAGTTCTACTTTGCTACCGACCGGGGTCGCGCCGGCTACGCGAAAAACACCCACGACTTCGCCAAGCTGATCTGGCAACTGGCGTCACCGCAGTGGAAGTTTGATGACGCCACGTTCGACCGCTCTGCCAAAGCCCTGGAGAACCCGGATCACGTCGACATCACCGTGTTCAACTACCGCTGGCGTCTGGGCCTGGTGCAGGGCGAAGCGAAATACGCAGCGCTGGAGCAGAAACTGGCCACCGCACCGTCAATCAGCGTGCCGACCATCACGCTGGAAGGCGACGCCAACGGCGCACCGCACCCGGCGCCTGAGGATTACGCCAAGCGCTTCACCGGTAAATATCAGTTCCGTTTGATCAATGGCGGTATTGGCCACAACTTGCCGCAGGAAGATCCGCAGTCGTTTGCCAAGGCTGTGATTGATGCGGATCACCTGTAAAAGCGTCTTATCCTGGCGCAAACAAAAAAGCAGTCAGCCGCAAAGGCTGACTGCTTAATCATTAACGTGAGTGATTAATCGGTTGGCACAACGTTATCCAACGCCTTGTTCACCGCCAACTCCCCCAACATGACCACTTGCGCAATGCCCAGCAGGGCATTGCGGTTTGACCCCTCCAGCACACCTGCAAAATTACCGAGCATGACCGCGGCGGACGCCAAGGAACCGCTGGCATTGGTCAGCAAGGATTCGGTGTCGGATTGCGGGTTGACCGTAAATAGAGTGCTGGGCGTATAGGGTGTGGCCATGATCACGGCCGCCGGCAGCAGGCAATCCGGATCGGTAACCGGTGGTTCGGGTGTCTTGGACATCAGCTGAAACTCCCAACTAGTGCGGCAAGCGCTGGTTGTCGAGGACTCGACCGACCACCAGCTCACTGAGCATGATCACCTGTTGCAGGATGAGCATCTTTTTGCGCTGTGAAGGGTCGATCGTATCGGCGAGCTCACGCGCCATGTCACTGGCTGAGGACAACGTTTCAGTCGCCTCGACGAGCAGCGTTTCGTTATCGACCGTGGGATCGATGAGGTAGATCTTGCCGGTCTTGCGGGTGGTTATTGAAGTCTTCGGTGCCGCAGGGTTGAGGTAGAAGTTGATCGCGTGTTCTGTAGCCTTTTTGATGTTTTGCACATCAAGGGCAGGATCGTAGGGGATTGGATCGGTTTCTGGTGGGTTCGGCGTGATTTTGAACATAAAGGACTCTTTGTCTTAAAAGAATTGAAGAGCCGTCACTTTCGCTACCAAACGAAGGGTGGCGGCCACACGTGGGTTGGTAGACCGGTCAAGACAGAGAAAAACCCCGGCGCCCCCGAAAGGGCCCCACGCATGGCCACCATATAAAAACTGAGCCCCAAAAAAGAGACTGCATAAGGTGTGACGCCATACGGTTGTCGAGAAACGGGCTACCAAACCCGATCACTGTTTTGCAGTGACAGGGAAACGATACAGCCCGCCTCATAGACGTGTAAGCCGGCGGATTCTGGCGTACGCGTAGGTAACGGCGCAAGGTGTTGTAGCCGTTATGGCGTAACAGCTGGTGTAACTTAAACGCCTTTGCCGAGTGATGTTTAAAGGGGACTGTCAGCTTTCAGATGACAAGCACAATGCTGGGTAATCCGTTCACCTGGCGTGTTTCTTAATCTGCTATGAGTACGAACTCGAATCCGATACCCACGCCCTTCAGTGTCTCGGCAACACGATCTATAAGTAACTCGCCTTGCTTGGGTAACGCGTACTGACCTTGAACAAGGATGATCGGTGATTTACCGCGTGCACCGGGTATCTCTATGTAGATTTCACCGCTTTCGATAAAGGCGATGTAGTTGTTGATTTTCTCTTGTAGCACCAGCAGGTGCTCGCCTTGTTCGGCCTTGTCGCCCCATTCCAGATGATCAGCGATGCCCAAAATGATCTTGTTGTTGTCCCATTTTGGGATGCCCCACATGTCGATGGTTTTGGCGTCCGACACGGACATTTCAGTTCCTTTATTCCATGTAATTTTACGGTGGTCCGCGCGATTCAATCTCGCCCCGGCGACTAGTTGCAAGCCGCCAAGTCGTCTTTGAGCACAAATTCCATTTGAATGCCCACGCCTTTGAGCACCTCGGTAACGCGATCAATGAAGGTCTCACCTTGTTCGGGTAATTCGTACAGACCGTTGATACGAATTTTGGGATTCTTGCCTTTGGCTGGTGGATAGCTTTCCAACAATTCGCCGCTCTCAATAAAGGCGATGTAAGTGTTGATCTTCTCTTGAAGCAACAACAGGTGCTCACCCTGCTGGGCTTTGTCACCCCATTCCAAATGATCGGTGATAACGAGTACGACATTGTCGGGTTCCCATTCAGGTACTGCGATGATGTCGACAACTTTTGTTTCGGTGATAGACATGTCTGCTCCCTCAGAGGGTCGGGTCAGGTCGAATGATGTCGACTCTGGTAGGTGGAATTCTGGTGCCTCCGGTGAAACCGGGTTTGCCTTTGCCGACGACAGTTGCGCCGGATTTTTCTATCTCTGGAAAGCCACGTTTTTGGTTGCGGGTGAGCGGCGCCGTTTCTGAAGATTTGCATTCGACGCATGAGATATTGCCATCGGAATCGCGGCCCATCATATCAATACGCGTGCGAACACCGCTGTCGGTTTTGACGGTGACCTCACGGGCGGCTTCAGGTTTAGTCTTGCTGAATTCTTCAAAGGACGCTTCTTCAAAAGCCTTGCCCTTTTGTTTGTTCTTCTCTAGCTGCGTGCTGAGCACGATGTAGATCGGTTCGAGACCTGCTTCATCGGGAAACCAGATGATTGCGTCCTGGAACTCGGGAGGATGCGCAGGATTGGCCAGAAGCGTGTCTGACTTTTCTGTCGGGGGGTATACCCACACGGGAGGTAATTGGGGCGCACCCTCCAGCGCTGGAATACCCAGTACACCGTCCGGGTTTGCTGCGGGCGTCCAGGTAAGCCCAATGCCGTTGCCTATGTCGGCGATGTATTTTTCGCCGTCCTTTTCCGCTTTGATGACGGGAACATTTTCCCAGTCCTTTTTGCCACCGGTGTAGAAGCCGTAAGCATTGACAGAGCCATCGGGCAAGGTCTTCACGTTGACGCGGACACGCGTGCGCCCCGTTTCGAGCGTGGCGTATTGGTCGTTTTTGTAGAAGGCGCTGTCCGGCGCAATGCTGTTGTTCGGCATCAGTAGCGCGACGGTGCCTACGGCGGCGCCTGCTGTTAGTGCACCTGCACTTTCGAGCAAACCTAGCGCGAGGGAGCCACCCAATCGTTGAGCGATGGCGCTGCCAGTTGTGGAGCCTCCGACCAGTTGAAGAGACGTACCTTCTGCGGTAATTGCTGCCCCTGTCGCCAGTACGGCCCACAAACCGTAGTCCGCGAGTTTCTCTACGGGGACGAATCCAGTTTGGTTGGAGTGGTTGATTTCGCCGTCGGGCAGGTTGCAGCTTTTGGCGAACACGCAACCCATGGGGTCGGATTTTGTGTCTGGCGCTGCAGGGAGGTCTTTGTATTGCGCCCAGTGTTGGGCGTTTACGTCGACGGGTTCGACGCCGCTGTTGCGGTAACCCTTGGGTGGGTTGGGGACATAGCCACTCAATCCTTGATTCCTTGTCCTGATCCTTTGAACGAGGCGCAGGGTGACAGGTGGGGTTTAGAGTGACAATCGGTGGCACTTTGACGCCATCTTCAACGGCTCGGAGGGACGAATCCACGAGCGTACTACCTGTGACAGGCTGGTGTACTGGAGAAAACGGCGGGGTTCAGTGATGCGGATCATTTTCAAGATTACCCTCACCCTAGCCCTCTCCCGTAGGGAGAGGGGACTGACCGAGTTGAATGGGAGAGGTACGCCGACGTGTGAAACCGCGTTGAATTCGAGTGAATGGACGGTTTGAGTTATTTAACGAGGCGTTTTTCTTTTGACGGTCGATAGCCAAAATACGAGCTGTAGCACTTGCTGAAGTGGCTCGGCGAAACGAACCCGCACGCCACCAGCACTTCCACTTGCGACAACTCGGTGTGTTGCAACAACCGTCGCGCTTCGGTGATGCGCAATTCCAGGTAATAGCGCTGCGGCGTGGTGCCCAGTTGTTCCTTGAACAGGCGCTCTAACTGGCGGCGGGACCGACCGGCGTAGACCGCCAGTTGCTCCAGCTCCAGCGGTTCTTCAAGGTTGGCGTCCATCAGCTTCACGACTTCACGCAACGGCGCGCTGACGCAGATGTTTTCATCCGGTTTGATCCGCCGATACCGCGACTCTTCGAACGCCAGAATGTCTTCGACGCCCTCCACCAGCGCCTTGCCGTGCAGGCCTTTGATCCAGTCCAGCGCCATGTGGAAAGCTCCCGACGGGCTGGACGCTGTGAGCCGGTCGCGATCGATCACGTAAGGCTCGCTGCTGACGTGGGTGGACTTGGCGATTTCGGTGAGCGCCGGACGATGCTCCGGGTGGATCGCGCAGCGGTAACCGTCAAGCAATCCGGCGCGCCCGAGAAACCACGCGCCATTCCACAAACCGGCCAGACTGACGCCCCGCTCCGCCGCTGCACGCAACAGATGGATCAACTCATCCGACGCTTTCAACTCGGTTCGATAACCACCGCACACCACCAGCAGATCCAGTTCCTGAAACGCCGCCAGATCAATCCGCGCATCCGGGCGAATGACCAGCCCCAGATCACTGACCACCTCGCCGTCACTCAATGCCAACGTACGCGAAGAGAACAGGCCCGGACGGAGCAGGTTGCTGGTGATGATCGTGTCCAGCGCCTGGGTGAAGGCCGGCAGTGAAAAGTGTTCGAGCAGCAGAAAACCGGTGCGGGTCAAGCGGGTGTCAGCCGATTGCTCATTCAGATAGCGGAGGTTTTTGCCCTTCATGCCCCCGCTGAATTGGCGTCGTTCGATCAAGGTCTGGTCCATCGGTCATGTTGTTATTCGCCGATAGTTGGCCTGAAGCGCCGAAGAGTCAATCGCGCCTGCGGCAGGTGTCTGCTTGCACCAGATCCACTACGCCATCAACTCCACAATCCAATCAATAAAAACCCGCAACTTCCGGCTGACATGACGGTTCGGCGGATACGCCACGTAGAGCGGCATCGGTTCCAGTTGCCAGTCTTCGAACAAGGGCACCAACTCGCCCTGAGCCACGTGCGCATCGGACATGTATTTGGGCAGCCATAACACTCCCATTCCGGCCAGACCTGCTGCGAGATAGGCATTACCGTCGTCGACGGCCAGCACATGACGGCCCTTGATTTGCAAACGTTCACGCTCGTTATGCAAGGCATACGGCACGGGTTTGCCGGTGCGCGCCCATAAGAAAGCAACGACGCGATGATGTGAATCTTCCAGCTCCTGTGGATGCAGCGGTGTGCCTGCACGCGCCAGGTAGTCAGGCGCGGCAAACACACCCAGTGGAAGATCCGCGACTTTGCGAGCCATCAATGACTGATCCAGCAGTTCACCTCCGCGCACCACGCAATCGACGTTCTCATCGATGATGTCGACGATACGATCACTGACGCCCATGTCGATCTGGATGTCCGGGTAGCGCGCGTGAAACCCGGGCAATGCCGGCACAAGAATATGGCGCGCCAGAGGACTGGGTACATCCACGCGTAACCGGCCACTGGGCAAAGCGGCGGCGCCGGACAGGCTGGTTTCGGCATCCTCCATGTCGGCCAGCAGCTTGATCACTCGCTCGTAATACAGCGCGCCGTCCGCCGTGACGTTGACCTTGCGTGTGGTGCGGTTGAGCAATCTGACCCGCAACCTGGCTTCCAATTGCTGGACGAGCTGGGTCACGGTGGTCTTGCTCATGTGCAGGGTTTCGGCGGCTTTGGTGAAACTCCCCGCCTCAACCACCCGGGCGAAGGCCTGCATTGCATCAAAACGGTCCACTTTTCGCCCTCTGATTGTTTGTATATTGCAAACAGTGAGCGCCAAGATTGCGCGTTTATCGCCCCACTGCAAACCCCTAATGTTGCTCCATCAACTCACTGATGGAGACACCCCATGACTCAGCGCGATGTTGTTTTTCCACCTGGACGCCAAGCGCTTTACGAACGTCATCAATACTCCCCTGCCGTGCGGTCCAACGGTTTTCTGTTTGTCTCGGGACAAGTCGGTAGCACCGAGGACGGCTCGCCCGAGCCCGATCTGGAAACCCAGGTGCGGCGCGCGTTCCACAACCTCAATGCGATTCTTGAGGCTGCCGGGAGCAGTTTTGAGGATGTGGTCGACGTCACCGTGTTCATCGTCGATCCGCAATCGAAGTTCGAGACGATCTGGAACATCGTCGTCTCCGAGTTCTGGGGCAACGCGCCGCATCCGACGGCCACCGCCATCGGCGTCACTTGGCTGTACGGTTTCGATTTCGAGATCAAGGTGATCGCCAGAGTGCCTGAGTCCAACTGACCCTAAAACGTGGGGGCAAGCTGCTCGCGCCGTGCTCATTTGTAAGCGGCGCGTGCAGACGCTGGCCTTTGGATCGTCGAATGCGTATAACCTCGCCGTTTCGTCTAACCTGACTTTGCGCCCGGATGCAGGCGCAATGATTTTGACGCTCACGAAACGGAGATTCCCATGCTCAAACGAACCCTGGCTCTGACAGCCGGCCTGGTCCTGTCCTTTTCTGCGCTGGTGTCGCAAGCCGCTGATGTATTGCGGGTCAGCGCCATTCCCGATGAAGCCCCGACCGAGTTGCTACGCAAGTTCGAGCCACTGGGTGCGTATCTGGAACAGCAATTGGGCATGAAGGTGCAGTTCGTTCCGGTAGCCGACTATCCGGCGGTGGTTGAAGCGCTGGCCACCGACCGTCTCGACATGGCCTGGCTGGGCGGTTTCACCTTTGTTCAGGCGCGTTTGAAGACCGACGCCACCACCCCGGTGATTCCGCTGGTGCAACGTGAGCAGGACGCGCAGTTCACCAGCAAATTCATCACTGCTGATCCGAGCGTCAAGAGCCTGGCCGACCTCAAAGGCAAGACCTTCGCTTTCGGTTCGGTATCGTCCACCTCCGGCAGTTTGATGCCGCGTTACTTCATGCTGAAAAATGACAACATCAAGCCTGAGGCGTATTTCAGTCGTGTCGCTTATTCCGGCGCTCATGACGCTACCGTCGCCTGGGTGCAGGCCGGCAAGGTCGATGCCGGCGTACTGAACGCCAGTGTCTGGCAGAAACTGGTAGATGCCGGCAAGGTCGACACCACTAAAGTGAAAGTCTTCGCCACCACCCCGACCTACTTCGATTACAACTGGACGGTGCGCGGCACGGTCGATCCGGCATTGGCGGCGAAGATCAAAAAAGCCTTCCTTGATCTCGACCCGGCCAACCCTGAGCAGAAGAAGATTCTCGACTTGCAGGCAGCCAGCCGTTTCATCGATACCAAGCCTGAAAACTACAAGGGCATCGAGGAAGCCGCCCGCGCTGCCGAACTGCTGAAATGACCTTACGCCTCACCCAGGGCAGCCTGCGCCACGCCAATGGAGTCGACGCCCTGCGCGGCGTCGACTTGCAGATCGGCGTCGGCGAACAGGTCGCCATCATCGGCCCGTCCGGGGCCGGAAAATCGAGTTTGCTCAACCTGCTGGCCACCGCTCTACGGCCCAGCAGCGGTGACATTGAAGTGCTCGGCGAGCGTACCTGGCACTTGTCCGCCCGGCAGCGACAGCGCCTGCGCGCGCGGATCGGCCTGGTGCATCAGGCGCCGCCCCTGCCACCGCGTCAGCGCGTGGTCACGGCCGTGTTGGCCGGCAAACTCGGCCAGTGGAGTCTGGGCAAAAGCCTGCTGAATCTGTTGCATCCGCTGGACGTGCCCGGCGCTCGCGCGGCGTTGGCGCGCCTGGATCTCGCCGACAAGCTGTTCGCCCATTGCCAGCAATTGTCCGGCGGCCAATTACAGCGTGTCGGCATTGCCCGGGTGCTGTATCAGGCGCCGGAGATTCTGCTGGCCGACGAACCGGTTTCGGCGATGGACCCGGTCATGGCCGGTCACACGCTGTCGATCCTGTCGCGCCACGCCCGCGAACACAACGTCACGTTGGTGGCGAGCCTGCATGCGGTGGATCTGGCGCTGTCGCACTTCCCACGTATCATCGGTTTGCGTGACGGGCAGATTCTGTTCGACAGCCCTTCCGATCAAGTCAGCCACGAGATGCTCGACGCGCTGTACGCCAACGAACAACTGCAGTCGCCGACCGCTGCGGTAGCGCCTTTGACTGTGCAGATTCCACGATGCTGAACGCCGATTCACGCGACCCCGCTGCGTGGCCGCGACTGCTGCTGACAATCGTGGCGATTGCCTTGTTGTGGCCGGGGATCCAGCTCAGTGAACTGAACCTGGGCGTGCTGCTGCCCGACAGCCAGAATGAAATGGGCCGGTTTGTGGCGCAGTTCTGGCCGCCGGCACACGATGAAGCGTTTTTGCAGTTGTTGTTCAAAGCCACCTTGCAAACTCTGGCGATTGCCACCGCCGGCATGGCGTTGGCGCTGCTGTTGGCCGTCCCCGCCAGCCTGCTCGCCAGTCGCGCCTTGTCGCTGTCTGCGGCCTCACGGGGTGGCGTGCCAAGCCGTTGGGGCCGGTTGCTGCGCTGGCCGGTTCGCGGTGTGTTGATCTTCCTGCGCAGCGTGCCGGAGATCGTCTGGGCATTGCTGTTTGTGCGCGCGGTCGGCCTCGGGCCGGCAGCGGGTGTGCTGGCAATCGCCATCACCTACAGCGGCATGCTCGGCAAGGTCTACGCAGAAATTTTCGAATCCACCGACCAACGTCCGGCCCATGCCTTGTTGCAATCGGGCAGCGGCCGGCTGGCGAGTTTTGCTTACGGCATTCTGCCTAATGTCGGTGCCGAACTGCTGTCGTACACGGTCTATCGCTGGGAGTGTGCAATCCGTGCTTCGGTAGTGATGGGGTTTGTCGGTGCCGGCGGCCTGGGCCAGCAGATCGACCTGTCGATCCGCATGTTCGCCGGCGGTGAAGTCGCGAGCATTCTGCTGACCTTCCTGCTACTGGTGCTGGCGGCCGATCAACTCAGCCGCTTGCTGCGCTGGAGGCTGGCATGAATCGCCTGATCAATCTGTTGCTCATCACGGGTATCGGCGTGGCGGTTTTCGCTTCGTTTGCTTATCTGAGCCTCGACCTCGGCGAACTTGGCAGTGCAACCAGCCTCAAGCAGATGGGCGCGTATGTGCAGCGCTTTCTCAGCCCGGATCTGAGCGCCGGTTACCTGAAGGCGATTTTCCACGGTTCGATGGAAACCCTGGCCATGTCGGCCCTCGGCACCCTGCTCGCGGCTGTGTTTGGCATCGTTCTCGCCCTGCCCGCCGCCGGGCGTTTCGGCTGGCCGCTGCAAAGTGCCTCGCGCCTGCTGCTTAACGGCCTGCGGGCGATTCCGGAACTGGTCTGGGCTGCATTGATGGTGCTCGCCGCCGGCCTCGGCCCGAACGCCGGCACCCTCGCCCTCGCCCTGCACACCACCGGCGTGCTGGGCCGCTTGTTCGCCGAAGCACTGGAAAACACCCCGGCGCAACCCGCCGAAGCGATCCGCTTGCAGGGCGGCAACCCGGTCCTCGCCTTCTGCTACGGCACCCTGCCCAACCTCGCCCCGCAACTGCTCGCCTATATGCTGTATCGCTGGGAAAACAATATCCGCATGGCCAGTGTGCTGGGCTTCGTAGGCGCCGGCGGTTTGGGGCAGATGTTGTATGTGAGCCTGAGCCTGTTTCAGGAAGCGCAGGCCAGCACGGTGATTCTGGCGATGCTGGCGCTGGTGTTTGCGGTGGACTGGTTCAGTGCGTGGAGCCGCCAGCGCTGGGTCAAGGCGTAAAAGCAGATGATGGCGAGTGGATATCTAGTAAAAGCTGATTATGCTTCAGGAAACCGCGCACCAATGCGCGGCGGGCAGACTGTGCACGCTTCACCCGACAGCAATG
Source organism: Pseudomonas sp. N40(2020) (assembly GCF_014472415.1). GTDB lineage: Bacteria > Pseudomonadota > Gammaproteobacteria > Pseudomonadales > Pseudomonadaceae > Aquipseudomonas. The sequence continues at coordinate 2,235 of NZ_JACSZV010000040.1, read as the reverse complement.
GCGACAGATGCCACAAGGCCAGAGTGCAGTAAGCGATATGTGGAACTCCGGCCTACAACAATAAGCACGACGGAGAACACCTATGGCCACAATCGACACAGCATCCACAGGCAGTCCACCCCGCAGCGGCGGCATCACCAAGGAGGAGCGCAAGGTCATCTTTGCCTCGTCCCTTGGCACGGTGTTCGAGTGGTACGACTTTTACCTCTACGGCTCACTCGCGGCGATCATCGCCAAGCACTTTTTCGCCGGCGTCAACGAGACCACGGCGTTTATCTTTGCCCTGCTCGCCTTCGCCGCCGGATTCGCCGTGCGGCCGTTTGGCGCGATCGTGTTTGGTCGCCTCGGCGACATGATCGGGCGCAAACACACGTTCCTGATCACCATCGTCATCATGGGTGTCTCTACGGCTATCGTTGGTTTGCTACCGGGCTACGCGACCATCGGTGTCGCCGCGCCTGTGATCCTCATCACCCTTCGATTGCTGCAAGGCCTGGCGCTGGGCGGTGAGTACGGCGGCGCGGCCACTTACGTCGCTGAACATGCGCCACCAGGCAGACGCGGTTTCTTCACTTCATGGATTCAAACTACCGCGACCCTCGGTCTGTTTCTCTCGCTGCTGGTGATCCTGGCCTGCCGCACCGCGCTGGGTACCGAAGCGTTCGAAGCTTGGGGCTGGCGGATTCCGTTTCTGCTGTCGATCCTGCTGTTGATCGTCTCGGTGTATATCCGCCTGCAACTGAGCGAGTCGCCGGTGTTCCAGAAAATGAAGGCCGAAGGCAAGGCGTCCAAGGCGCCGCTGACCGAGTCGTTCGCCCGCTGGGACAACCTCAAAGTGGTGATCATGTCGTTGCTCGGCGGCACGGCCGGCCAAGCCGTGGTCTGGTACACCGGGCAGTTCTACGCGTTGTTCTTCCTCCTGCAGACGCTGAAGATCGACCCGCAAACCGCCAACCTGCTGATCGCCGGCTCACTGCTGATCGGCACACCGTTCTTCGTGATCTTCGGCAGCCTGTCCGACCGTATCGGGCGCAAACCGATCATCATGGTCGGCTGCATTCTGGCCGCGCTGACCTACTTTCCGATCTTCCATGCGCTGACTCAGTACGGGAACCCCGACGTGTTCATCGCCCAGGAGAAAAACCCGGTCAAGGTGATCGCCAATTCCGATCAGTGTTCGTTCCAGTTCGATCCGGTGGGCAAGGCGAAATTCACCAGTTCCTGTGACCTCGCGAAAACGTTACTGGCGAAACGGGCGATCCCTTATGAAAACGTCGAGGCCGAACCCGGCACCGTGGCGCAGGTGCGCATTGGCGACAAAGTCATCGAGAGTTTCGAGGGCAGCGCCCTGCCGGCCGCCGACTTCAAGACCCGCAACGATGCCTTTACCGCCAGCCTCGGCACGGCGCTGAAGGACGCCGGTTACCCGGAAAAAGCCGATCCGGCGAAAACCAACTACCCGATGGTGCTGCTCCTGCTGACCATTCTGGTGATCTACGTGACCATGGTTTATGGGCCAATCGCGGCATGGCTGGTCGAACTGTTCCCGACCCGCATCCGCTACACCTCCATGTCACTGCCCTATCACATCGGCAACGGCTGGTTTGGCGGTTTCCTGCCGACCGTGGCGTTCGCGATGGTCGCGGCCACCGGGGATATTTACTACGGCTTGTGGTACCCGATCGTGATTGCGGTGATGACGGCGATACTCGGCACGTTCTTCCTGCCGGAAACCAAGGATCGCGACATACTGAAGGATTGATGCTGTCCACCTGCAGGCGCTGTCGAATGCAGACTTCGGCTGCGCCTGCAGGTGCTTTATGGTTCAGCGCCGTTCATTCCGATATCCGTAGAAAAATCGAACACTCGCCACAACGCTGCCTCCAATGTTTACACCCACGGAGGTCAACGATATGAACAGCAACGACAATAAAACCCCGAACGCCCCGCCTACCGATACGTCCGGCAAACCGGTGAATGTAGTCGAGCGAGATCTTGAGGACAGGGACGACGACATAAGGGCAGTGGATGACGTCATCACGCCGTCGTCTACTCGTGTCAAAGAGCAGGATGCCGAAGAGTTGCAGCGCAAGGTCGATGAGATTGAGCGCAAGGTGGCGGACGGGAATTGAGGTTCGCGGAATCAATTGGATTTACTCCCTCACCCCAGCCCAAGACTCCAGCCTGCACAGCCGATGAAAAACAAATGGGTATCTCCGTTTTCCAATGTAGGAG